>NZ_LMCJ01000055.1:41754-51562 GCF_001623085.1 Pseudovibrio sp. W74 | reverse complement strand
GGTCGCTCCGCCAGCAGCCCGTTACGTAGGCATAGATTCAGAGTATGGGAGGAAAACACGAGGGGGATTAGTTTTTCAGCAAGCGCCCACCACCGTCATGCCCCCCGAGCCGGGGCCCACACGATAATTGCGATACACCGCGAGTGAAACGTTGCCGTGAGGCATTCATGGGTCCCAGATCTTCGCTACCTACCGCGCAGGATGTTCATGGGAGAACGTGGTGGCCTCTAACAAAAAAGGGCACCTAAAAGGTGCCCTTCCTAATCTCAGCAATTGCTGAAAAACTTATGCAACAGCTTCCGCTTTTGGCTTGATAAGGCCGCGATTCACCAGAACCTCAGCAATCTGAACGGTGTTCAGCGCTGCTCCCTTACGCAGGTTATCGGAAACAACCCACATGTTCAGGCCGTTCTCAACGGTCGCGTCTTCACGAATACGGGAAACGTAAGTCGCATCTTCGCCAGCACACTCGTAAGGAGTGACATAGCCGCCGTCTTCACGCTTATCGACAACCAGAATACCCGGCGCTTCGCGCAGCAGGTCCTGAGCTTCTTCAGGAGAAAGTGGGCTATCCAGTTCCATGTTCACGGACTCGGCATGACCAACAAACACAGGCACGCGAACAGCAGTACAGGTTACCTTGATGGTTGGATCGAGCATCTTCTTGGTCTCAGCCAGAACCTTCCACTCTTCCTTGGTGTAACCATCTTCCATGAATTCATCGATGTGCGGGATCACATTAAACGCGATGCGCTTGGTGAACTGCTGAGGCTCAATCGGGTCGTTTACGAAAACTGCGCGGGTCTGGTTGAACAGCTCATCCATCGCATCTTTACCACCACCAGAAACAGACTGGTAAGTGGAAACAACGAGGCGCTTGATGCCAGCTTTTTCGTGAATTGGCTTAAGTGCAACAACCAGCTGTGCTGTGGAACAGTTCGGGTTCGCGATGATGTTCTTCTTTTTGAAGTCAACAATATCATCAGCGTTCACTTCAGGCACGATCAGCGGAACATCCTGATCATAGCGCCATGCAGAAGAGTTATCGATGACAACACAGCCCTTGGCAGCAATCTTTGGTGCCCACTCTTTCGCAATAGAGCCACCGGCAGACATGAGACAGATATCAACATCGGAGAAATCAAAATTCTCCATCGCTTTAACTTTCAGCGTCTTGTCACCAAAGGAGATTTCTTTGCCCTGAGAGCGGCGAGATGCCAATGCAATCACTTCATCAGCCGGGAAACCGCGCTCTGCCAGAATATCCAGCATTTCCGCACCCACATTGCCGGTAGCACCTGCAATTGCAATCTTATAACCCATTGGTTTTGTCCTCTTCGTCTCCCCCGCTGGCTTCCGGAGGCTGACTGCGCCCGGTGAGCCCTCTGGCGCCCTCCGTCCCGGGGAGAGCGCGGGAAAGAGAGGCACCTTAGACGGTGGTCTTTGTCGTTTTCGTGGTGATTGTCTTGGTAGTTGTTTTAAGCGCAACAGAAGCCATGCGCGCGGTCATCGCACGTTTCATGGTTTTCTTCATGTTGGTCATCGCAAACATCATGCTGCTAAACACTACCTTCAAAATTGATCGCGCAGAACCTGCCTATAACCACATCATTTGTCAACAGGCATATCTCACGCAATTTAAAGTGCGCAACGATCAGTCACCCCAGCGCACCGGGAAACCACGGATTTCAGTCAGTTTTCAGAGAAACACTTAACAATCACCGAAGTAAGGCTGAATTAATCTCAAAAATAAGCGTCATCTGCGCGGCAGATGTAATCTGGAGCTGTCCTAAAAGTCGCATCAACCATGGCTTGCATGCATCATATGCAGCAACTAGTAATATTTTAAACGCAATTTAATCTTCCGGATCGCTGCTCTTGAGCTGCATGGTCATGAGCAAACCCAAACTACAACTGGCGACGCAGAATACACAATGAAGTACTCTAAGATATTATCAGCCTTGATTATTGGCCTGACCGTAACCGCGTGTAACTACGAGACTGAAGTTAGCCTATATGCGAGTGACTTGACGAAAGACACAGAAGGCAAACCGATCCTCGCTCCGGTCACGCTCGTGGGCAAAGGAACATTCTCAGAAGACGACTGTGAGAAAATTCGCGGCAAGGTCGAACCAGCGGTCCAGCGCTCATTTCAAAACGTAGAGTTCAAAGGTTGCGCAAAAGCTCCGGACGGTATCGATCGCACAGTTTCATTCATTGCAAGCGTACCTGTTTATGTCGGCTCATGGGAAGACAAAATCGGTTCAAGCGAGTTTAAGGGAGCATATGGGCTGCTCGTGGCTTACGAGCAGGAAATCCCAAATATAAAGAAGGTCATGTTCATCAAAGGCGCAAGCTACGACTACTTTGCAAAAGAACTCGACAATGCACTCCCTGGCTCAAAAATGTCCAAAGACGGTGCAGGAATCACACTCGAACTTCATAATGATATGTCTCAACAGATCACGTTTAGTGGCAGCAACTTCTTCGTAAACGGAACTCCATATGGAAATGTTTTAGTAAATCTTGCGATGACGAAACGCGCTAACATCAAGGTAAAACTTTCAGATGCTGGTGCTCAATATCTCTTCACAAAGGGTTCTGATGTAATCGGCACAATCAACTTCGAGTCCAAATAGAAGTTCCATTCATCCGCTAGCTTTAGAGGCATCCACGGATGCCTCTAAACCACATCCCCAAACGCATTCACGGCCTTCCCGCCAAGCTCAACTTGCCGCAGTTCAGGCACGCAGCTTTCCGAATCCAGGTCAGCTGCCCACTCCACATCAACTGTGTAACCACGGTGTGTCAGTTCCTGCCCACTCACGCAGCCCTTTAGCACACCGAGCAAATCATCAGCACACGAAAGATAACCAGCCCGAGCAATCGAGGCTTCTGGCGACATCGGGCAGTCCAGCATATGCGCAAGTGCACCGCAGGCCAATTGATCCTCGAAGGCAGGCCGCAAACTGCCATCCGGCCACTTCTCACCCGCAGCAACCAGCAAGACTTTGCCGGAAATCACCTTAAGATAAGCCGCCACCGCTGCTGCATTCCGAAGTGCAGCAGCAAACACCCGCCCTTCTCTCGGCAAAGCAGAAAGCGTCGCACCGTTGGGGCTGGGCAACACCAACACATCGCTAGCCGACAGCCCCATGAGCGTTGGTGGAGACAATGAGTAACCATCCTCCCGGCGCTTCCCTGCACAAACGCCGCCGATCTCATCGGCCAGCGCTTTCCCCTCATCACGGTCAGCAACGGGCACCACCCTCGCTCCTCTGCCACACGCAACAGAAGTCGCTGTCGAGAAACTCAGGCAATCAACAATCACAGTCGCAGCAAAGCCATCACTGCTTGCGTTCCGTCCCCATTCCAAATGCACAAAGTCAGCCATAAACAACCTCAAAATGATAAAACCGTGGGCACCAGAAAAAGTGTGCCAATCAATCCTTGCATGGCATCGCGTCTGCACTCAGTTTGAACAGAGCGATCAAAAGTCACAACGGAATAATGATGGACCTCCTTTCTCAATTGCAAGCACTTGCTGTCGATCTCGAACGCTCTCAGCTGCCAGAGGTCTTCAAGTATGCATGGTGGGTCTATCCGGCAATCAACACAGGCCACATCGTCGGGTTAGCGATGCTATTCGGTTCCCTCGTCCCGCTTGACCTGCGCATGATGGGCATGTGGCGGTCCATACCATTGTACGACCTTGCACGCCCCCTCACCCGCATTGCCCTTCTGGGCGGCCTGATCGCGATCACCACTGGCATCTTCCTGCTTTCAGTCAAAGCGCAAGTATACGTCAACGCGCCCATATTCTGGGCTAAGTCAGTTTTTTTCACACTCGCCCTGCTCAACGCATTGTTCCTGCGCTTTAACAAACCATGGCGCTATCTGGCACAAGTCGACTCCCGCGGAACCATCTCCCGCTTCAAATCCGCTGGCTTCATCTCGCTGTTCAGCTGGCTCGGAGTCCTGATCTGCGGGAGAATGTTCGGGTACCTCTAGTCCGATAAGTCAATGAGCTTTCCTATTCTTTGTGGCACAAAAGCTAAGCTAAACAGAACGGACAAAACCGATGATCATCCGCACAGAGCTACCATCTGACGTCGAAGCAATCCGCACTCTCGTTTATGCAGCTTTCGAAAACCATCCACACCATGAACCCGGCGCAAAGCCAACAGAGCACCTGATCATCGACCAGCTGCGTGCCAACGGTGAGCTGACATTGTCACTCATCGGAGGGCAAGCTGGAGGTATGGTAGGTCATATCGCTTTCTCTCCTGTAACAATCGATGGTAAGGACAAAGGTTGGTATGGCCTTGGCCCAGTGGCCATTGCTCCGAAACATCAGGGCAAGGGCTTTGGCGCAGCCCTGATCGTGGAGGGAATGCAGCAAATCAAGCAGCTTGGTGCCAGAGGTGTCGTTTTGCTTGGGGAGCCGGAATATTACAGCCGCTTCGGCTTTCAGCAGACAAAAGGCCTCATCTTCCCCGGCGTGCCAGCACAGTACTTTATGCAGCACACCTTTGAGGGAGAGACACCAACAGGCACCCTCGCTTATTCCGGGGCCTTCGCAGCAAGCTAATATGATGAATAATGACGGCTACTCATCACATTTGTCGGGCAGGGCCTGACTCAAAGGCTTATCCGTTGGCTTCAACTCAGCCCTGTTAATCGCAATGGGTGAGTAAGGCGGATCAGTAATCGTACCCGGCACCACCATATGTAAAACATAGCAGCCCGCATAAACCTGCGAAGTGCCGTCGGAAAGGTGCGTTTCAATCGCTACCGGAAGCGGCCAATAGAGCTGGCTCATGCCTGCATCTGGCTGGGTAGACCCATAGCGCAGCTGCACGGACTCCGTTGTTCGAAACCCTTCCTTCCACTCCTCAAAGTTCTTAGGTGGTGTGTTGAAGTAGCTATACGCCTGCACATACTCTTTGCGGTTGATAGCATTATAATAGCTTTCAATCACCGCTTGGGGTGTGCTGCGATCATCCATGTAAGGAATGCCATCAAACACCAGGGCATTGGCGCTCGATGCACCACAAACCGCCAGTATTGCGCAGGCTCCAGCGAGCCTGTTTCGATTGAACATGGTTGTGTCCTGTTACGTTTTTAAATCACACAACCAAGTTCAACAAAGACAAGCTAATGCAGGTTTAAACCACTCACTGTGCTCTCATATAGACCGCTTCGTTGGTAAACGAACCGGCATCCAACAGGTGTACAGTTTGATAAACCGTAAGCTGAGAGCCGTCTTCATTCAGCTCGCGCTTGGCAACCATAATGCTAAGGCCGCCGCGCTTTGCTTCAGAAACCAGATCACCATCCGTGTTCAAAGAGAGGGAAAGCGTATCCGCAAACGGGTTTTGCGGCATAGGGCGATCTTCCCCATCAGGAATGCCTGAGAAGTTGGCCTCAACGGTCTCGCCCTCGCCTTCAACGGTTTTCATGAAGAAACCGATCTCGCCATTCTTCTCGACAATTTTCAAACTGCCGCCCCAAGGCACAGAACCCTGCTCATAGTTTGAGGCATCAGGATCCAGAATCCAGGTTCCGAGGAAGGGTCTTAAACGTTCATCCATGCTCTGTCTTTCAGCAATGCTTCTCAAAATTTGTCTTGGCTCAGGCTTATGCCGCACACGGGTTTTTCGCGCAACCAAATCACACGGCTAACTCCCGTGATTAACATCCAGTCGCCAAACTTCCAAAAAACCAATCTTAAAGCAGCAGGCACATCTAACGGAACTTTTGTGCTCTTCGCAGACAATCACAAGCAAAAGAACTCACTCCGGAGGCCTCATGCTCAAGCGCTTTGCCAGCAAACTAATTGCCTTGTTCAAGATCAGCTTAGCCCTACTCGCTTTTATTCTTCAGCCCATAGCCGCAAATGCCTGCACCAGCTTCGTCCTGTCCACCGTTGACAACATCAAAATGTATGGCCGCACGATGGAGTTCGGCAAGCAGATCCCCACTAAAATTGGGCTAATCCCACGCGGTTACAAGTTCCAATCTCAAATCAATGATGAAGCGGGCCACAGCTGGACTGGCAAAATTGCTGTGATTGGCGCCAGCATCTTCGACAGCCCCGCCTTGGTTGATGGCATGAACGAATACGGTCTGTCCGGTGGCGCCCTCTACTTCCCTGGCTCTGCAGCCTACAAAAACCCGTCAGATGATGAAGCGCAGCGCACCAAGGAAATCAATCAGGTAGACTTCCTCGTCTGGATGCTTTCAACCTTCAAAACAGTCGAAGAAATCAAAGTCAATCTGGATCAGGTCTCATTAGTCGGAACCTTCTACGAGAGCATGGATGAGATCCCGCCGCTTCACTACACCCTGCATGATGCAGCTGGCTTTTCCATCGTCATCGAGCCCATAAATGGCGAGTTGAAAGTCTACGACAATCCTTACACCGTGCTCACCAACTCGCCAGACTTCGAGTGGCATGTCCAGAACATCCGCAACTACCTGTTCCTCTCTCCATTCAACATTGGCTCTACTGAGATCATGGGACAGGAACTAACCCCCTTCGGTCAGGGGTCTGGCTTGCTTGGCATCCCGGGTGACCCAACTCCACCTTCCCGATTTATCCGTGCTCTGGGTTTAATCTCCACCATTGATGCTGCTGAGTTAAACAAGAACCGGCTTGTGACCATGGAGCACGTGCTCAACAACTTCGACATTCCAAAAGGGTTTGTAAGGCCTGCAATTTCGCCAGTTGAGCAGGAACAGGAAGCCAACGATTACACCCAGTGGTCGACCATTGCTGACATTGAAAACAGAAAGTACTTCATCAAAACCTACGAGAACCCAACGCTGCATGGCGTGAGTTTTGAAGACTTCGATGTCACAGGGGCACAGATACAGTACGTGAATCTGCCAAGTCCCAAACCCACACAGCCGCTGCTGCCACCCATGCAATAAAAAACAGGGCTCCCGAACCAACGGAAGCCCTGTTTCAAATCTCTAAACTCTGAACTGCCAGCTTATGCTGAAACACCTTCAAGAGCAGTCAGCTCGGCAACAATGGCATCACCCATCTGTGCGGTGGTGATGGTGGCTTCACCATCCTTCGCGATGTCTTTTGTGCGCAGACCTTTGTCCAGTGCGTTGGAGATTGCTTTTTCAACCATGTCGGCCTCAGCAATCTTCTGGAAGGAGTAGCGCAGCGCCATTGCAAAACTTGCGATCATTGCAATTGGGTTAGCAGCACCTGTGCCAGAGATGTCAGGAGCAGAACCGTGCACTGGCTCATAAAGGGCTTTGCGCTTACCGGTTGCGTCATCAGGCGCACCCAGAGAAGCAGACGGCAGCATACCCAGAGAACCAGTCAGCATCGCCGCAACATCAGACAGCATGTCACCAAACAGGTTGTCGGTTACAATAACGTCAAACTGCTTTGGCCAACGCACCAGCTGCATGCCACCAGCATCTGCCAGCATGTGGTCCAGCTCAACATCCGCGTAGTTTGCTTTGTGCGTTGCGGTCACAACTTCGTTCCAAAGCACGCCGGACTTCATCACATTGCGCTTTTCCATGGAACAAACTTTGTTGTCACGGGTGCGCGCAAGATCAAATGCAACGCCAGCAATACGCTCAATTTCGTAGCTGTCGTAAACCTGCGTGTCGATACCGCGCTTCTGGCCGTTATCCAGATCGATGATCTCTTTCGGCTCACCGAAGTAAACACCACCAGTCAGTTCGCGAACGATCAGAATATCCAATCCTTCAATGACGTCCGGCTTCAAAGAAGACGCATCAGCCAGCGCTGGATAGCAAATCGCAGGGCGAAGGTTGGCAAACAAACCAAGGTCTTTACGCAGACGCAGCAGGCCAGCTTCCGGGCGAACCTCATAAGGCACATCGTCCCATTTAGGACCCCCAACAGCACCAAAAATAACAGCATCAGCTGCCTGTGCTTTCGCCATATCTTCTTCAGAGATGGAAACGCCGTGTGCATCGTAGGCACTGCCACCAACAAGGCCTTCGTCATACTCGTAAGTATCTTCGCCCTGCTCGTTGAGCCAGGCGATAACCTTTTTCACCTCCTCCATGATTTCAGGACCAATTCCATCACCAGGAAGAAGCAGGAGCTTGTTGGATGCCATGGGTCAATATCCCCGTTTTCTGCAAATTGAAGTTGACCATTTGTGCCGCCTCGCCTCGCTCATTGCAAGGTTCAATATTTCAACGAAAATGGATGGGTGCTCAACTATTGCCACACAGACAGGTTTCTTTAATCCCACTATGCTAGATTTTTGAAACTGAGAGTGGACAGTTCTAAGGCACTGCAAAATATGCATAACTTGTTAGTCATAGGTGGATCGGGCTTTGTGGGTGCATCTCTCATCCCGGCCTTACTTTCGAAGGGATATAATGTAACCCTGCTCAACAGAGGCACACGCCCGGTTCCGGGAACCAAGCAGTTGGTTGCAGACAGAAACGATCCTTTTGCCATGCAGCAGATCACCGATAAATTCGAAGCGGTAATCGATACAAGCGCTTATACGCGAGAGCAGTCGAGGATTGCATTCAACACCTTCGGCATCCATGCCAAAAAGTGGATTCACCTCTCCAGCGCAGCGGTTTACAAAGAAACCAAAGGGCACTTACCGAGCGAAAAAGACCCGATCGGCGGAGCGTCCGTGTGGGGCGTTTATGGCAGAGATAAATCTGAAGCAGACCACTTCCTGCTAAATCAGGAACACACACCAGCCGTCGCCATCCGCCCGCCTTATCTATATGGCCCCAACAATGATATCGACCGCGAGCAATTTGTCTGGGCGCGTGCTTTAACAGAACGCCCGATCATCCTGCCCGGTGATGGCCAGACCAAACTGCAGTTTTTGCACGAAGAAGATCTCGCAAGCTTTATCCTCTATCTGCTGGCGATGCATGCCATGCCGACCGAAGCTATCAATCTGGCTGACCCGCACATCCTCACCATCGAAAAATGGGTGAAGATGCTCTGCGATATTGCGGAGGTCGAACCAGAAATTCTCTACGGCAATGACATGGCGCCCAGCATCCCAGCCCGTGAGTATTTCCCGTTCCGCGATTACGATTGCGCACTCGATGTGACCAGATACCTGGAAAACTTCGATTGGCAACCGCAGTACAAACTACGTGATGGCTTCACGCACACCTTCAAAAGCCACAGCAAAGAGGAGCTCGCCAAAAGCTCCCCTCCTACACTGGCTGAAAAGGCGATCGAGTACTAAATTCGAAAGCGGCTACTGGTATCGCCCATGCCGCTCCAACATCTCGATTCGATATCCATCGGGATCAGTCACAAAGAAGAACCGTGCCAGCAACTTGCCTTCCACGAAGAACTCTTTGATGTCCTCCGGCGCAAGCCCTTCCTCCTGAAAACGCTTATGTTCAGCAGCCAACCCATCCACGCAGAACGCGATGTGCCCGTACCCGTCACCTAATGAGTATGGCTCGCTGCGGTCTTTGTTGACTGTAAGCTCAACCTCAAAATCATTCTCCGCATTCCGTAGATAAACTAGCGTAAAGCTGTCAAAATCCAGCCGTTCGGCAACTTCCAGACCAAACGCCCTACGATAAAACGCAAGCGAACGCTCTTCATCCAGAACCCGGATCATCATGTGAATTGCTTTTGCCATGAAAGGACCTCTCAGCAGAATTAACTGCAAGAGGAGTAGGTCGCACAAGCCACCGTCGTCAACCGCAACATGACACATATCCGAACTGCCCTTTACCAGTTCACAAATCTTGCTCAATTGAGCTGGGCCACTTGCAGTAACAATGCACGCCACCTATGATCGCAGCG
>NZ_LMCJ01000055.1:1186-41706 GCF_001623085.1 Pseudovibrio sp. W74 | reverse complement strand
GGACACCCGCCGCTCGCAAGCATACCGCTCTGGTGAAGCTCCATATTTTCTGCATCAAACCGCATAATTTCAGCGGTTTACTGGCAACGCGAGCTCCAGCATTTTCCCGCTTCTGAACTGAAAGCAGTTTTGATGTCTGACGTTTCTTCTTCCAAACCGGACAATATTTTTCTGTCCGGCTCCATACCTATTCTCTTTGCAAAAACCGCAATCCCCCTCAGCCTTGTCATGATGGTCAACGGCTTGCACACGGTCGTCGACGCCTATTTTCTGGGAACCTATGTGGGTACACAGGCCCTGACTGGCGTCACACTCATGTTCCCTCTCTTCATGATTCTGGTTTCCCTGTTCACGCTCGTGTCCAACGGTTTCGCCAGCATCTATGCAAGGGCCTTTGGCGCCAATAACCACCGCATCGCAAAGAAGATCATCGACAGCGCGATCGCCCTCGCACTGATCGTCTGCGGCAGCCTTATCGTGAGTTTTCTGGTCGCAGGATTTCAGCTCGCTCTGTTCCTGACCAACGGCTCCGACGAACTAGCCCGTATTGGCTATCAATACATGGCGATCCTCATTCTGGGTTCACCGCTGGGGTTCGTCCTATCCATCAACATCGACCGGCTCCGTTGTGAGGGACTACTGCCCCTCATGACAGTCATCACCCTGAGTTCTGCATTCCTGAACATCTTCTTTGATTGGCTCTATGTGGTTCAATTCGGCTGGGGCGTGGCCGGCTCTGCTTATGGAACATTGACTGCACAGTTGATTTCCCTAGTTGCGCTGGTCGTCTACTACACATCCAAACGCGGGAAACTTTCCTTCCTGAACTGGCGACCAGTGAGCTTCCAATGGAAGTCCCTCATCGCTCTTGGTGTCCCCCAAAGCCTTGGCTATACGGGTGTTTCTCTGGCTGCAGCCGTCACGCTGTTTGCAATTCAGCTTTGGGCCGGAAGCAACTATGAAGTCACCGCTGGAGCCTATGGCATCATCACCAGAATGATGACCTTCACGTTCCTCCCTCTGCTGGGTCTCAGCATGGCGCTGCAATCCATCTCAGGAAACAACTACGGCGCCCAAAAGCACGACAGAACCGCGCAAACCCTAAAGATCGCAATCATAATCTCGCTCATCTATTGCGGTGGAGTTCAGGCAATCTACTTCCTGTTCAGCTCCCAACTGGGCGCGATCTTTGTCGATGATGCAGCCACAATTGCAGACGTCGAACGCATCATACCGATCGTGTCTATGATGTTCTTCCTCTCTGGTCCGTTGATGATGGTGGGCACGTTCTTTCAGGCGATCGGCGATGCCGCCCGCGCAGGCATTCTGATGCTGGCCAAAACCTACCTGTTCGCAGTCCCGCTTACCCTCATCCTGCCCTATGCAATGGGAGAAGCCGGTATTTGGTACGCCAGTGTGTTCTCAGAAGTTCTGCTGCTGGGCCTCACCTTTGTCGTCGTGCTGGCTCATAAACGAGCTGCGACTCCAGCCACAGTTCTCGCGAACACATAACCACCACCCCCTCGCACACTCTTCACGGTATGCGAGGGGCACAAGTTTGTTTGCAACCTGTACCAAACAAGACAGCAGCCTCTCCTCACCCACGCTAAATCTAGTCTCATGGATGCATCCACTTGCAACAGACCAACCGTCTTTATTGCAAGAAACAGCATCAACGGCATACACGTTCTATGGTGAGGCGCGCGAGACTGCATGACTGATTTGGTAAACGCACTGCTGATCGAACTCGGCAACAGAATTGGCTTTGACAACTTCTCCCTGAACGAAGACCTCCAGATTTTCCTCGGTCTTGATCAGGACCTCGCCATGAGCATCGTCTGGCGAGATGAAAGCCAGACCCTCCTTTTCAATGCAGTTGTCAGCAAGCGCGACACCAACAACCCGCAAGTCCTTCAGGCTTTGATGCAGGCCAATTGCGTGTTTGCAGACAGTCATGCCATGGCGTTTAACATCAGCCCAAAAGCAAGCTGCATAAATCTCTCCATGGTGGTGACGATCTCCGACAGATCCTCCTTTGCCCTCCACAACAAGCTGGACATGTTCATCCGCACAGCTGCCTCCTGGCACGAGCGCCTCAAGAACCCGGAAGGCCTCAGCCCAAATTGGGATAACCCAAACCACACCAACCCTTGTCAGGCCGATAATTTCGCAGATTTTGGAGCAAGAGTATGAGCACCATTGAACTCTCCAGTTTTGTAGCTGCAGCCCAATTCGACAACGGTCTGGACAAACTGCACACCACGCAAGAGACCGTTACACAACGCACTTCTCATACATCGGTTGGCGGAAAAGTACTCTCCTGGGCCAAGCTCCATATCACTGGAGATGGCCAGAAATCTGCAGATCAGACCCGTTTTCAGGAAGCATTAAAAACAGAATTCGGCAAAGACGTCGGTGAAGCCGCTTACAAGGCTTTCGCGCCAGGTGATGGGAAAGCCCACAGCTTGACCAAAGCACAGGTACTGGACACAGTTGAGTTAGCACTCACAACTCAGGAAAATAAAGCCGAAGAGCTCAATGTAACTACACAAGCGGCTATCCTCACAAGCATCACCAATACGCATGGAGCAGAGGTCGCAGCCAATGTCACCAAATTGCTGGAAGGCTCAAGCGAGTTTGCAAATGTCGGAACCGATCCTGAGCAAATAAAAGCAATTGTCTCACAGATTGCAGAGGATGTTGCGAAGAATCTGGAAGTAATAGACGCCAGCATCACTCAGCACATCGAGAAACTGGGCGACCGTGAACACCTGGCAGCAGCCGCTTCAGAGGCTGGCATCCAGATCGACTGGGACAATGTCTCCCCTGAGCAGATCACAAAACTGCAGGAAAACGTTCAAGGCAAACTAGAAAATCAATCCAGACCAGACAAATCAAACTCTTCTATTCGCAGCAGCTTGAAGGATGAACACATTCAACAGGCCGTAAACAACCAGCTGCGCGCCATCGAAGCGCTTCAATCAGCAAGCGCAGGCGGCACTTTGCTTGTAAGCGTCTTCTCAGAGTTGGGCCTGCCTGCAGAGAAGGTGAGCGCAGCGGCATTTGGTGAAATCGCAACCGTATTGAATGGCGTCTTCAACACGGTTTCCGGTCCTGAAGGCACGAACGACATTACAGATCAAATCGATGATATTCTTCAGAAAAGCATCATCAACAGCGCTGTTCAGGACGTGTTGAAATCGACACTGAGAGAAGCAGCCCAAACAGATGAGTTCAGCTCCCAGATTGCCCCGTTTATTCCTGAAGGAACCCCAAAAGAAATAAAAGCCGCGCAGAAATGGTTGCCTGATCTGGCTGCCAAAGAAATTGTACGCTCAATAAAAGACGACAATGACTTTCAGGAGCAAGGCGGAATCGTCAATGCAGCAAAGGCTGAGCTCGGCAAGCAGATAGAGACAGCTCAAAGCACCAATGAAATCATCAAGGGCTTTGTAGAACACCTGACGGCTGATGAAATCAATGCAGAGCTGCTGACCGAGTTCATAGCAAAGCACTCCAACAACGCGGATGGTTTGGGCGGTGACGACAACAAGTTCGCCGCAGAGCGCCACTTCACGAAGATTTTTAAGGAGCATCCGGAGATCCAGCAACAGCTGAACGACGCTTTCCACTCCGAGAAACTTAAGGAAAATTCGCAAATTGTGAGTGAGGCTATCGAGCTCATCACGAAAAAGGTCGAGGATCAACTGGTCAACCGTCTTCAGCAGGCAGGCAAACACCCGACAGAAGCTTATGCAACCGCTTCAGTGATCTCATCCACACTGAAAGGCCCATTCGTTCAGTTGTTTGCACCTTTACTGGACTCGCTAGATTCCCCTGATGAAAACACAGTCTCCGAAGGCGAATTCCTTGAGCAAAAGCAGGCCGTAACAGATGCCTTTTTCTTCCCGAGTGATCCGTCGGAAGACGCAGCTGAAATTGCAAACGGTCTTGTAAAGAGCTTCCATAATCTCTTTGAGAAGCACAATCTTCAGCTCGACTTCTGATCTAGCAAAGCGTGCCAGCAAATATCCAACTGCTGGCACCAGTCCTGTTACAGCAAAATCACTGCTGTTCCGCCAAGCGAAAGCAGAGCACCACCCCAGGCCAGAGGTCTTGGCATGTTTCCTGTTCGCATCCAGAGCAATGGCAGAATAAAGACAGGCGACAGAGAGCCAAGAATGCTGGCAACTGCTGCATCATAATGAGCGTAGGCATAAAGCAGCAGCGAAACAGATATGCCATATCCAATAAACCCGGGCAGCACGACGCGAAACAACAACATCCAGCTCATCTCAGTTGAAGCCTGAACAGCAGAAACAGGCATCAATCCAACCAGCGCCACAATAAACGCAGCGCCGGTAACCCGCACAGCTGAAGCTGCCAGAGGCTCGGTCCCAGCAACAAGCAATGGTTTCAGGACAAGCATTCCAATCCCTTGCGAAGCAGCTGCAACAAGCGCCAGCAACACAATCACAACCAACCCGCCACTGCGGCGAGTAGCTTCTGTTTCCTGATCAGAACTTCCAAACAAAATCGCCAGGCAAATGCCGAACAGAGCGATTGCGATGCCAACAATTTCGGTAAAGCTCAGCTCCTCACCAAGAAACGCGAAGGCAAGCACAGCAACGATCGGCGTTTTGAGAGAGAGCAACAACTCTGTTTGCCGCGGCCCAGCTCGGCGCAAACACGCCATCAAAGCCAGGTTTCCAATAATCACGCTGACAACAACGCTCACCACGAAGGAAGGCCATTGGCTCCAATCAACTGTTTGCCAGTACCCCAACACAGAGCAAAGCACACACAGGATAGCGCCGGATGTTAGCAGTTGAATGCGCGTAAATTCAAAAACGCCAACACGTTGTAGCGGTCGGTGGGCCAACATTGATCCACATGCCCACCCTAATGATGCCGCCAGAGCAGACGACACCGCGAAAACAACCATAGCAAAACTCTCCAAACATGCTACAATATCTGTAGCAATACATCGCTATAACAAACCTAGCAAAAAGGAAAGCCCTATATCTGTGAAAATACCTAAGGCAGGAACCCCGGTTCGTGGCTCAAAATCCGGTAAGCCAATCATGGTTCTCTTTGATTTGCTTGGCAGACGATGGGCTCTTGGCATCATCTGGAACCTTTCAACCGGCCCGCAAACCTTCCGCGCCCTCCAGTCCAACTGCGACTCTGTTTCACCGACTGTGCTCAATACGCGCTTGAAAGAACTACGAGAATGCGGGATCGTCATAAATGGAGAAAGCGGCTACGAACTGACAGCAGAAGGCGAAGACCTGTTCACCTACCTGCAACCCTTAGGCCACTGGTCTCAAACATGGTCCCATGCAGCTATACTGAAAGATGACCAATGAAATTCAACCATATCGGCATTCCAACCAAGGGATACTTCGAGGAAGAGATTCCGCTGCCTCACCTGCACATGACCGTCAGCGATCACAAAAACAATCCCTTCGGCATCCAGTGGCAGCGCTATGACGAAGGTGCGCCCTATCCTGAGATCGTGAAGACAGTGGCACATGTGGCCTTTGAAGTTGACGATTTGGAAGAGGCGCTGAAAGACCAGAAGGTTATCATAGAACCCAACTCCCCCATCCTCGGACTAACCGTGGCCTTTATCGAGGTAAATGGAGCACCTGTTGAGCTGATGGAAATTGATCGCACCATCTGCAAGGAAGACATCTAGCCCAGCGCTCACACCTAACAGCAACTTAATGCCACCAAAGCGCTTCCCACCTGCACTCTCAGTCTTTTTTCAGGCCCTCAATTTAAAGTTTAGAGCATCAAAGACTATGCCGGTGGCCCATGCAGCAGGAAAAACCGCCCAGCGCTGAACACAAAATCGCATTCATCCCTTTGGTGCTGATCACCACAGCACTGTTTATGACCCTGCGAAACATGCCAATGATGGCAGAGACCGGTATGCAAATGGTCCTGCTCAACGCCATCACCGTGTTTGCTTTCCTCATTCCAACAGCATTGATCTCAGCAGAACTTGCAACAGGTTGGCCGCAAAATGGTGTGTTCCATTGGGTCGAAGCTGCTTTCGGCACGCCCGTCGGCTTCGTGGCAGTGTTTCTGCAATGGATACAGTCCATCTTCGGCGTCACATCAATCGTCGCCTATGCCACAGCCACACTCACATATGCCTTTGATCCGGAGTTGGGCTCAAATCGCTACTACATCACCTTCTCGGTGCTCGCCCTCTATTGGGCTGCAACACTAATCAATTTCAGAGGAACAGAAACTTCAGAGAAGATCTCAGGTTACGCTGTCTCCATCGGCGTCTTCTTTCCCTCAGCCCTGCTGATCCTTTTTGGCATCTACTATCTGTTTGTTGGCAAAACCATTGCACTCGACACCTCAGCAACACTCTCAAACTGGGTTCCATCACTCTCCGACACCACCAGCCTCGTCTTCTTCATGAGCTTCGTGTTCGGCTTTGTCGGCATAGAAGTTTCTGCATGCCATGCAAACGAAGTAGAAAACCCGCAAAAGAACTATCCGCGTGCAATTTTCACAGCAGCGATCGCAGGCTTTGTCATCACCCTTGCGGGTGGGCTTGCCGTCTCACTTATCCTCGAAAAAGGCAATATCTCCAACATCAACGGCGCCCTTCAGGCTTTCTCCGCTTATCTGAATGCCTACGGCCTTTCCATTCTAACACCCTTTATCGCACTGCTGGTCGCAGTCGGGGCAGCCGGTCAGGTCAGCACCTGGATTGTTGGTCCGGTAAAAGGCATGTGGGCAGCCAGCAGAAAGGGACTGCTGCCAGCACATTTCGCTAAAGCCAACAAAAACAACGTCCCCACAGCACTTCTGATCCTGCAGGCATCTCTCATTTCATTCATTGCTCTAAGCTTCATTCTCTTCGAGAACGTCAATCTGGTGTTCCTCGTCCTCACCTCAACAGCTGTACTGCTTTACTCATTGATGTACCTGCTGATGTTCGTAGCAGCCATTCGCCTGCGTTACACTCATCCGCATATCCCGCGCCCTTACAGAGTGCCCGGCGGCAATTGGGGCATCTGGCTGCTCGGTATCATCGGCATGTTGACTGCCATAAGCTGCTTTGCGATCGGCTTCATTCCCCCACCATCCCTGCCATTCTCAATAAAGAGCTTTGAAGGCCTCATGGTTGTGGCTGTTATTCTCGCCCTGCTGGTTCCACTCAGCATATGGTTCCTGCGCCGCAAGAAAATCTCGCACGCCTCGAAAAGTAGAGGACAAGAGTGATGGCCAAAACACCACGCAATCAGCCAAAGCACCACATAACCCTTTGGCACTTGGTGTTTATGACCACAGCGCTCTTCATGACCATGCTGAATATGCCGCTCATGGCACAAACCGGCATGAAGATCCTGTTCTTCAACACAGCAGTGATCCTCTGCTACATCCTGCCAGTCGCCCTCATTTCAGCAGAATTGGCAACAGGTTGGCCCAAGCATGGTGTCTACACCTGGGTGCAGGAAGCCTTCGGCGCCCCATTCGGGTTCATGGCAATCTTCCTGCAGTGGTTTCAGGCCATTTTCGCCATGGTCGCAACCGTTGCCTACACCACCGCAGCCCTCGCATTTGTGTTTGACCGTCCACTTGATGAAAACCCATGGCTCATGTTCACGGGTGTCATCATCATCTACTGGGGCGCAACCTTCGCAAACTTCAAAGGTACTCGCATCACAAAACGTATTGCTGGCATTTGCCTGCTGGCGGGAACCATCTTTCCATCCCTCACCATGATCACACTGGGCCTGCTCTTCGTGACTGGACCAGCACAACCCGCCATTGATATCAGCCTCACCACAGCCAATATCATCCCATCCCTCTCTCAAACCTCAACCTTGTTCCTCTTCCTCAGTTTCCTCTTTGGTTTTATTGGAATGGAAGTTTCAGCAGGCCACGCGACAGAAGTTCAGAACGTTCGGCGCACCTACCCAATCGCAATCCTCATCGCAGCATTCATCGGCTTTTCCATTTCTCTTCTGGGTGGTTTGACCATTGCTATGATCATCCCGGTAACAGAGATCTCGAACACCCTTGGCGTCCTGCAAACCTTCACAATACTGCTGGATCACTATGGTGTGCCAAACATCTTACCCATTGCGGCCATGTTCATCGCTGTTGGCGCAGCCGGACAAGTCAGCACTTGGATTGCAGGACCCGTGAAAAGTCTCGCAGTCGCCGGACGCGATGGCATGCTTCCCAAATTCCTACATAGCTCAAACACCCACGATATGCCTGTACCACTCATGTTGGTGCAGGCTACCATCGCCACACTCATAGCAACCGCTTTCCTACTTCACGTGAAGACCAACGAAGTGTTTTTGTACCTCACCTCAACAGCCGTCCTGCTTTACTCCGTCATGTATTTGCTGCTCTACAGCACTGCAATCCGGCTCCGATACAAATACCCCAATGTTCCGCGGACCTATAAGGTCCCGTTCGGCAACTGGGGCATCTGGGTGTTGGGCAGTATCGGCTTCAGCATCTCACTCATTGCCTTCATGATCGGCTTCCGACCTCCCGACGAACCCGACTTTCCGGCAACAACTTACCTGGCAATCATCATCCCCGGCGTGTTCCTCACACTCAGTATTCCGTTCATTCTCTGGAAGGTACGCCGCCCTAACTGGAAAGCCAGTAAACAAACAAAAAAGCCGCGCCCTACACCATAGAACGCGACCCTCCAAAACTCTATCAAACCAACACTCAGATTGGCTCTCTTACCCTACAAAGGCTTAGTCCTCTGTTTCCTGCTCTTTCAAACGCGCGCGCAGATCCTGTGCGTCTTCAAAGATTTCGGTTTCCTTATTCATAACCCGCAAAGAACCCGAGCCAATATCAAACCACGCACCGTGAATGTCCAGGTTCCCCTGTGTGACAAGCTTTTCAATAAACGGGAACGTCATCAGATTCTTCAGGCTCTGACGAATACCAGCATATTCCAGCGCAAGTTGCGGATCTTCATGTTTATCGACAGGAGTACAAGCCAGCGTGATCGCAGCTGGTTCCAACATCTTGATCCACGGTCCAACAAACTGACCAGTCTTACTGAGTTTGCCATTACTTTCGCGGAAAGCCTGAACACCACCACACTTGCAATGGCCCAGCACAACAAGATGCTTCACCTTCAGGCCAGTCACTGCATACTCAAGCGCTGCACTGGTACCGTGCGTGCCACCGCCTTGGATAAATGGAGGCACCAGGTTTGCCACGTTACGAACTACAAAAAGTTCACCCGGCTGCGCATGGAAGATACCTTCAGGTGTAACCCGGCTATCACAGCAGGAAATCACCATCACTTCAGGTTCTTGGCCATAGATGGCGAGGTTTTGATATTCCTCTTCAAACTGGCGATAAATCCGCTCTTTATAAAGGCCGTATCCAGTCAGCAGTTCTTTCGGAAAATCAGTCATGCGTCGCCATCTCGTTAGTGTCGGTATTGTCTGCCTATATAGCTAAGGCAAACGATCTTTCAACTGGCGAAAAGACCAGAAACTTAAAAGTCTCTCAGCATATACGCCCACAATGTACCTTGCCAGTTTCTCGAAAGCCAAAAGCCAGATTAGCTCCTTCGAGCCATAACTTCTATTTCGACCTTCATCTCCTCCTTGATGAGAGCGCAAATAACCATGGTTGCAGCAGGACGGATTTCACCAAAATACTCACCAAGTACAGCAAAAACCGCCTCAACGTTACTCCGGTCAGTCACATAATAACGTGCACGAACCACATCCTCGAGTGAACATCCGGCTTCACTAAGCGCACTTTTGATTGTTTCCAACGCATTAACGGCCTGTGCGCCCACATCCTCTGGCATTTTCATCGTCGAATAATCATATCCGGTTGTGCCAGAAACATGGACTAAGTCGCCATCTACAACTGCGCGAGAATATCCAGCGGCCTTTTCAAAGGGTGATCCTGAAGAAATTAGGCTTCTCTCCGACATAACAACCTCCCTCGACTACAACTCAACACGCTGTGGCAGAACCACCAACAGCATTTATTGTTTGTAGGATACAACCGGGACAGCTCAGATCAATTGAGAAGTTGGCGCCTTATTCCTGACGACTTGATGAGAAAAAGCAGCTCAGCCCAAGTGCGGTCCATAAAGCGATACCAATCCAGTACATCAGCGGGTCTTCTGTCCGGTAGATGACATCATAAAGAAGCGTGTATCCCGCATAGAGATCCCACGCGACCCACGACAGCAAAACAACACCTACAATCCGCCAGAAAAAGCTCACCATGGGCGAAAACCTCCTACCACCCATAGTAACGGTTTGATCTTGAAGAAAAACCTACGGTTTTAGGGGGCCAAACAGTGAACAACTCAGCACACTCATTCAAAGTGAATCAGTCGAGATTTGCTAACATTTTTACTGATTCGCTTGCACAATCCTACAATTTCAACGTCAGGATGTAGCTTTAGCTAAAAACAGGACACAATTACCTAATCATAATCTACATTTAATTTGCTCATTCCTACTGATTCTGAGATATAAAGGGTCTCAAACGGACAGAAAGCTTGCTTGTTTCTCTCGAGTATTTTTGTCGATCATCTGGAGCACGGATTGCGGAAACCACCACATTATCCGTCAACCTATTGAATTTGTTCAATTAAACAAGTCAATTGGACAACCAAGGAAAATACAAAGGCACGAGAAAAAAGATCAAAAGCGACACATACTATGCGAAGTGTCAACCTTCTAAGGTGTTGCTTGATAACTAAAAATACTTCTTATTCAATGCCTGCCGTGTTGTTGTTGGGGGACTACATACATGACGTTAACTGCGGTTAAGACAAAAACGTCTTGCGGTAACTTTTTTGAAGATTTTCACGTGGGCCAGGTCATAAGACATGGAACACCAAAGACAATAAACGAAGGAGATACAGCTCTTTATACTGCATTATACGGATCTCGATTTGCGGTACAGTCGGGAACTGCTTTTGCAGAAAACATTGGATACCCATATTACCCGTTGGACGACCTGCTAGTCTTCCACGTGGTCTTCGGTAAAACAGTGGGAGATATCTCACTGAACGCCGTCGCAAACCTGGGGTATTCCGACTGCCGTTTCCTGATGCCTGTCTATGCCGGAGATACAGTCTCCGCCACGTCAGAAGTCATCGGGCTGAAAGAAAATTCAAACGGCAAAACCGGTGTTGTTTACGTGCGCTCTACTGGCTATCGCCACAAAGAGCCAGAGAACCCTGAAAAGGTTCTGGAATACACCCGCTGGGTCATGGTGAAAAAGCGCGATGAAGATGCGTCTGCACCAGAAACCACCCTGCCGGATCTGCCAGACGGAATTTCCGAGGACTGCCTGGGGCAAGCCGTTCCAGAGCTTTCAATCGATAATTGGGACTTTGACCTGTCCGGTTCACCATTCCGCTTCGATGACTACGAAGTGGGTGAAAAGATCGACCATGTCGACGGTATGACCGTGGAAGAAGCTGAACACCAGCTCGCAACACGTCTTTACCAGAACACAGCGAAAGTCCACTTCAATCATCATAGCGAGAAAAACAGCCGCTTTGGCAAACGCCTGATCTACGGTGGCCATGTCATCTCGCTTGCGCGTGCTTTGTCTTTCAACGGACTAGGCAATGCTTTTCATATCACAGGCATCAATGCAGGACGACACGTTGCACCGCTCTTCGCGGGTGACACCGTTTATGCATGGTCTGAGGTTCTGGATAAAAAACGGATTGAAGGAAGAAGCGATATCGCAGCACTACGCCTGCGCCTCGTTGCAACAAAAGATCTTATTTGCGGAGATTTCCCATACAAGAATGAAGACGGGAAATACCAAGACGGCGTGATCCTTGATCTGGATTACTGGGTCGTCATTCCGGTTTGATCTTCATCGTATCCTTGAGAAGCCAAAACCTCTCAATAACGGATAGGGCCAAACGACAAAAATAAAACAACACAAAAAGAAAGCCCGGCGCATCACCTGCCCGGGCTTTTCTGACTAATCCTACTATCCCAGTTCCTGAGCAGGAAGCTTCAACTCTTGCTCTAGAACTTTAAAGTAATCAGTATAAGCAGCCTCTGAATCTACCGGTTCATTATTGTAGGATGCGTTCGCACGCACCAACATCTCACCATCCATCCTCGGAATGACACTCACCGTCATTCGCAATTGGTATCCATCCAATTTCATCCCACTTACAGTCCCCAGTTCCTTATCGGCGTTGCCAATAACAAACCCCATGTCCTGCATAGTTATCATAACCGATTGGATTGTATTCTCTTTATCCTTGGTTTTGAAAGTTCTGGACTGAACCTGTCGCAGTCCGCTCTGTTCTTCGACTGCAATGTCAAACACGTTGTCTTTTGAAGACGTTTGGCAGCCAGTAACACCAAATGTCAAAACCAGAACAGCAACGCTCACAAGGGCTTTAGATCGATCTAGCATCATATTAACCTCCTGTGACATCCCAAGGGATGGATGCGCCTAGTGTCTCGTAAAACTGGCTGTAAAGTTTCTCATCTTTAATTGTTTCTGCTTTGGAAATTTCACCCCTTTGGTCCAACACAATACGCTGGACACTGATCCGCAGGTCAGTCGCATTTTCCTCACTGCCAGCGGTGATAGAAGCGCGTACAAACTGCTCATCATCATACTTAAAACTGTTTGCCCCTGCTATCGGTCCAGCAAGTAATGTCGTCAATGCAGCACCAACAACGGCTAAAGCAACTTGCTCACCTTCTGTCGCATCACGTTGCTTCGAGCCAACAACAAGCCCTAACTCTGGATCTGTTTTGTCAATGGAAAAGCCCATATCCTGAAGAGCCGCGGCCCCAGCCAGAAGCACTTCTTTTTTCTTTGGTGTGGCGATGGTTCTGGACTGAGCCACTTTCATGGCTTTGTGCTGCTCTGTCACTTGCAAAACATCATCAGGCATTTGCGCGCAAGCGCCTGTCAGCAGTAAAGTACAGCCAGTTAATATATGAAATCCTGATTTCATGTGTGATCCCAAATCAGCACGAAACTTCGCTAGATTGAGATACACACCTCATTATTTTAGTATCTACTAAAAGAGATTAGCTGAATATGACGTAGCATTTCCACGTCCAAAAATAGAATTCAGAATTCATTCATTCATTCATTCAGCAATTGCTGCAGACGAGATAAGAAACACGATTTCACTGACTATCAATACACAGAGTGCATTTAAATTGAAGCATAACACATATTTCCGAACATTCACGCTCGAGAAAAAATAACGTTAAAAATCAGCATCTTACAATGTTATCGCATTCTTCCCTGAACACGAGTGGTGATTTAAGTTACTTTTTTTGATCCTGAGTTCATCGAAGCAAACACAAATAGAAATCACTGTAGCATTTGTCTGACACCACAGTGATTTTCATTATGTCAGTTAGCTCAACTCAGCAACGAAGGCAGTCACATTACGCAATCGCACTCGTTTCTGGATTGACCGGCGCCAATCACCGCTCGGTCAACAACTCGTCCAGATAGCGCAGTACCTCAGCAGAAGCGTCTTCCATGCGTTTGTAAGCAGCGTCTGCGCCTGCATGATCTGCTATTCCCAGCAGGCGTGCGCATTCCTTGCCTTGTTCGTGAACTTCAGCATGAACAGGCAACAGTTTCTTAAACGCCAGACTATCGCGAACGCGAGCATCATCTACCTTGTCATACCACTTACCAAGACGGCACTGATGATGATCCGAAAGCTCACTCACCTGCAAATGACTGAGGCCAACTGACATTTCGGCAAGGTGCTTCTTCCAGATTATGTGATCAGCCTTAGCACGATGCAGAATAAAGTTCGGTACGCCGCGCTTATCAAATTCAGTAAACTGCTCTTCCACAATGGATTCAGACTGAGCAACCGTTTGGATCACATGTTCAATCCGCTCATTCACATCGCGTGCATGCCCTGCAATGGCATGGACACCGCGATTGATTTCGCTGGTTGCCTCTTCCTGCTGCGTCAGCTGGTGTGCAATTTCACGCATCTGCGTACTCGCAACTCCTACATCGCGCATCACTTCGGAAATCAAACTCTCGGCATTCTGTGAATTATCAATACTCTTGCCAACCAGAGACTGTGCATCGCTCACAGCTGAGTTCACATCGTTCACGTGAGCCTGCAAGGTCTCAATCCGGCAACGAATATCATCGGTTGCCTGCTGTGTTTGACCGGATAGATCCTTCACCTCGGAAGCCACGACAGCAAAGCCCTTGCCCGCCTCGCCAGCACGCGCGGCTTCAATCGTCGCATTCAGTGCCAACAGATTTGTTTGCTTGGCCAGTCCTTCAATCGTACCAACAAAGGTCCCAATCTGAACAGCGGCAGCGGTCAACTCATTTGCAGCAGCAGTCATACTTTCAAAGAACCGACCAATATGCTGGCTGGCATCTGCAGATTCTCGAGTTGCTGTTTCTCCCTGCTGCATGGCCTCATTTGCAGATTCCACCGCATCCGCAGCTCCTTGAGCGCTGGAGGCAATCTCAGAGAAGGAAACGTTCAGCTCTTCAACACCAGTCGCAATTGTCTGCGCACCTTCATCCGTTTTGCGGATATGCCATGTGATTTGGGAGATCGCGGCCATCGATTCACTGGCTTGCAGGGAGTACTCTACCGTTTGACCAAGGGTACGCTCGTCTTGATCATCAAGCTTCTGCTTCAGCGATTCAAAGCGCTCATAAAGATCTACAGGAACTCCTTCCACTTCGGGAAGTGGACGATCTTCCATCAAAGCCGACAGAAGTGCATCAATTCCTTCACGATTGATGTCGCCCACATCTGCTTGATGTGATCCCTCAGCCTTAGGTGCGCTCTTCAACATTCCGGACCAGTTCATCTTGAATTACCTTCCAAACTGCACATTCAGTGCAGATAATTCCCTAGCCGCCAATCTCTCACCACCACAACCCAGCCAAGTCACGAGAGACTGAGCAAGTAAGATCAGCGTATTTACGTACCCCACAACAGGTCATTCAAGACAACAAGCGCAACTATCCCAACGTCAAACTCATGAGCTTGAAAGACTCATGCTTAAAACATACATAAATTATTACTAATAATAGCTTATTCGCTTAATAAGCATGGTTTTAGCTTTGAGATTCAATGGGTTCTCATAAGGGTCAGACAAAATAAAAGCCCCGACCTTTCGGGCCGGGGCTTCAAATACATCAATCTAACTAAGCTATCAGCTCACTTCGTGCTTCAACGCATTCCGCGCCAACATCACACCCTGCTTTTTGGTCTTCAGGATCTCGCGAGCTTTCTCAAACTTCGGATCTTCCCAGAAGATCATGCAACCGTTACAGCCACGACCACAACAACCTTCCAAGCCAAGACGAGGAGACTTCGGTTTACGATCCTGACTGCCTTCAGCAATCGCATCAATCAATCGGTCGCGCTGGCTTTCATACTTGTTCTGCTGCGCATTCGTCGCTTCACCACGCGCTTCAATACGCTCTGCTGTCCGGTCCAGCTTCAGGCGACTCCACTGCTCAGGTGTCAACGGACGCTCTTTACGCACCACAGTGTTCACCGGGAAGCGATCTTTAAAGTCAGCTGCATCGTCTTTGTCGAACAGCGAAAACGGGATACGCACCAGCGGCTGCTTGCCAGCGTGCACTTCCTCTGTAATCTCACCAGACTTAGCGTTTTCAAACTCATAGATGCGCAGCAAGACGCTGTCGTCGGACAGAGGTTGCAGAAACTCCAGCACTTCCCCGGCAACAATCTTGTTCTTCACTTTCATGTAGAACGCTTCGTCAGTCACCTTCTCAACAATGCCGGCAAACTCCCACTCACCGATAGAGTGTGTGTCCTCATAATTGTGGGCGTAGTTGTTCAAACGACCTTCATGGAACGCAGTTGTGTAGCCACGGTTGGCAACACTGTACATCTCATCCATGTACTTTTGCGGGTTCCAGTTCTCAGGATCACGGTAGTAATCATCAATCGCCATGCGGTAAGCGCGTGCAACAACCGCCACGTAGTACATGGACTTGCCACGGCCTTCGATCTTCAGCGAATCCACACCGATGCGCAGGAAGTCATTCAGCTTCGGCATCAGGCACAGGTCTTTGGAGTTCAGAATATAAGAACCACGACCATCTTCCAGAATTGGCATCAACTCGCCGGGGCGGCATCCCTCTTCCAGCAAGAACTCAAACATGTCCATGTTGTCTTCATTCAGCTCAAGCTCGTTGATCGTGCCGTCTTTCATGCGCATACGCACTTTGTAGTTCCAACGACAGGAGTTTGCGCAGTTCCCCTGGTTCGCGCCACGCTCTGCCATAAAGTTGGAAAGCAGGCAGCGGCCGGAATAGGTCATGCACATCGCGCCATGAACAAATGCTTCCAGACGAATGTCCGGGCACTTCTCACGGATTTCAGAAAGCTCAGGAAACGACACTTCGCGGGCCAGCACAACCAGATCCGCGCCCTGCTCTTTCCAGAAATCAACGGAAAGCCAGGAGCAAACGTTCGCCTGCGTGGAAATATGCAGCGGCACGTTCGGCAGCTCTTTGCGCATAAACTGGAACACACCCGGATCAGCAATGATCAAACCATCCGGATTAATATCGCGAATAGTCTCGGCATATTCCTTCAGCTTTGGAACGTCCTTATTATGAGAAAACAGGTTCAGCGTCAGATAAACACGCTTGCCATGCTTATGCGCAAATTCAATCCCCTCAACAACCTGCTCAAGCGTAAACTCTGCCTTCGTACGCAAGGACATATCCGGCGTACCAAGGTAGATCGCATCTGCTCCATAAAGCACAGCAATCTTTAGCTTCTGAAGGTTGCCCGCAGGCATCAGGAGTTCTGAAGTTCTCATAGTGGCGACCAAATTCTCTGGTGTTTTCTAAAGCTCTGTTGTCGAGCTATTGACCAGCGCCTCGGCAGTGTCTTTGGGAAACAGCAAAAGGGCGCGTATTTAGGGGTGCTTCTAAGGGATTTCATCAAGGATGAACAGAACAATTTTGTCTCACCCAGTTTGATGGGCTCCTGCAATTCCATCGCTCAGCAACACACCACTCCAACAAATCCGAATAACTACGCTTACAAAGAAATGGGCGGATACCGAAGTACCCACCCAAATCATAAGAACACTCATGTAAGCTGACGGTTAATTGCCCCCGCCGTCAGCTGCAAACAGCAAGGCTCGTTTAATCGACGAGCGCTGCAACTGGTTCGTAAGTTTCTTCATCTACAAAATCGTAGCGCAACTGATTTTCAAACCAATCACGGAAGCTGCGAATTTTTGGCTCAGCTCCACGCTTCTCACGCCACATCAGTTTATGTTCACGACCGTCCCGCTGATATTCAGGGAAGATCGGCACAAGACGTCCGGCGGTCTCAGCTTCGGCACTTAAAAGATTGGACTCAAGAACAATGCCGAACCCCTTTTCGGCAGCGTCAAGAGAAAGCGCTGCATTCTCAAACACCATCATCTCATTGACGATCGGGTTTGGAACACCAGCTTCAGACAGCCATGTCTCCCAGGAAACCGTGGCACCTTCACTGCGAATAATCGGCAGTTTCAGCAGCTCATTCGGCTTCTTAGGGTAGCCAAGATTATCCAGCAGTTCAGGTGAAATCAGCGGGCGAAACTTCTCGCGCCCTAAGGAGATTTCCTGAAACTCTTCTGGAGTATTGGACTGACGTGTGAAGACAAGGTCATACAGCCCGCCTTCAATATTCTGATCAGAGCCACTGCTGGAAACAGTCACGGTGATCTCTGAGTTATGCGCAGTAAACGAACGAAGACGGCGCAGCAACCAATTGCTGGCGAAGCTTGAAGAACAATGGATACTCAAAGTATCCCTGTTCCCGACGGCTTCGATAGTGCGCGTCGCAGTTGAGATTCTGTCAAATGCCTCGGCAATCTCCGAGGCATATCGATAGGCCGCTGCAGTCGGGAAAACCGCTCTGGAACGGCGCTCAAACAGCTCCAGTCCCAGGTGATCCTCCAGCGCTTTGAGCCGGTGACTGACCGCACTAGCGGTAATTGCTAGCTTTTGGGCCGCCGAAACCAAACTCCCAGTTTCCATAACTGCACGAAACGCGACCAAAGCATTCAAAGGGGGCAAACGATTCATGAAATGCCTTATTCTTGATAGAGTGAGAGATACAACCAATATTCCGATTAATGATGTAGACGTAACATAGCGCCTCCCCAATTTGAACACCCTCAAATCAACTAGGTCACGTCAAAAGTTATGTAAAAGAGCACATTTCCACAATAGATAACACCACACACGAACTACTCAATTATTGATAATCTATGAAATACTTCATGATATTTAGTATATATAATCGATATAAAATTCATTACAGAGAAAGAACATAACAATATCAATTTTACGCTAGGAGATCATAGAATAGGGTCGGGATACACGCCTAGGTTAAAGATCAAAAAAATTAACTATTCAACTGACGCCTGCTTTAGGTCGGACGAATACCAACATATGCAGCACGCGGACGTATTTGTTCTTGCATTTGATATTGTTCGAGCGCCTGAGCGATCCAGCCGCTAATTCTTGAAATACAAAACAAAATTCCGGCAGAATTTTTTGGTAAGCCCAAAATCTGCTCCAAAAGTGCTAGTGGAAAATCCACATTCATGTGCTTTCCGAAAAGCTCCCGAGATCTTTCCAGTAATGGTGGAATCAGTGCAACAAGCGGGTGATCCAGCTCACTTTGCATGAGTTTGCCTAATAGAAATTCGCCCCTTGGATCAGGCCCGCCGTATACGGAATGCCCAAGTCCCGGCAGATATTCTCCGTTCATACATCGCTCTTGCAACACGTTCTCTATATCGTCAGCTACATGAATATGCTTCAGCCAACTCAGCACGCGCTCTGCGTTTGTTCCATGTCTGGGGCCCATAAACGCTCCAAGCCCCGAAACAAGAACAGCATGCAGCGGAGCCCGAGTCGAAGCCGCACATCTCACCGCATATGCGCTGGTATTAAGCTCATGGTCAGCACACAAAACAAGCGTCGCACGGATCAGATCGATAGCCTTTTCATTCTTCACGCCCCAGGCTTGAGCAATCTGTCGGTGCATCGGGTCAGTGCTCGGTGCTTGCATCAGTAGCGCACTGGCTGCAAGGCGAATGAGGCACGCCCCTTTTCGCTTGAGCAGCTCCTGAGACAGCGTGTAGGCCGCGCTGTCTTGTTCCGGCCAGGAACAGAGCGCCACAATCGCCCGCTCAGCGGGTCTCTGGTGCCCGCTCATCACCTCAACGGCATGAGGCGCAGGCTGGGCAAACGGATCATTCTCACAATCCCACAGCAGCGTGGCGACACTTTCAAGCGTACCAGCCTTTGCAAGTTCCAGTGCAGACTGACCGCGGTAGTAATGCCCCTCATCTGTCAAAAGCGTCAGCTTGGTCTCAAGCACGCCCGTTGCAGCAGCACTCCGGGACTGCCCATCCCGTTCCTCAGAGCCTTCTCCAGCCCGTCGACTTCGCAGGAAGCGGATATCTGAAGCATCATAGAGCCGCGTCCTTCCCGGCCCTTGAACCGAGCGAACCAACCCACGGCTCACATAGGCATACAACGTGGCCGGCCGCACCCCCAACTCATTGGCAGCTTCTTTAGCGGAAAGATAAATAACTTCAGACATGGCGCACCTATTACATGATCAACGTTGATCATACGAATAAGGCAGGCACACGCAATACTATAGATGTTCAATCAGAAGACTGTCAGTTGCCCTTGGTCGCATTTGAGGCTTCAGCAGCAGCAATCAGATCCTTGCCGATCTCATCTTCAAACTCCCCCCAAACAGGTCGCATCACATCCGCCCATTGCTGGCGCTGTTCTGGCGTCAACTCACGCACAGTATAACCAGCATCGACAATCCGTTGCCGGTTCTCGTCGCTCGTCTGCGCAGCTTGCGCATTGGCCTTGGCCAGCGTTTCTTGGAAGATCGTCAGAAACTGCTCCCGCACATCAGGCTTCAGGCTTTCCAACCACTCCTTAGGCGCAAACACAACATAAGCCAGCAATTGATGGTTGGTCTCAGTAATCCCGTCCTGAACCTCAAAGAACCGCGAGGTGAAGATGTTGGACCAGCTGTTTTCCTGACCATCAACAACCCCCAACTGCAAAGCCCCGTAGACCTCTTTGAACGCCAATTTCTGCGCACTCGCTCCCATCGCCTCAATCATCGCAACAGCCACATCAGAGTTCTGCACCCGAAACTTCAGCCCTGCCCCGTCAGAAGGTACGAGCAACGGCTTATCGGCAGAAAAGTGCTTTAACCCATCATAGAGATACCCAAGTCCCACAACCCCGAAATCAGACATGACATCAAGCAGTTCCTGCCCCTTCTCGCTGGCAGTAAAACGCTGTACTGCATCCATATCCTCAAACAGGAAAGGCAGATCAAAGAGTCGGAACTTGTTGGTGTAAACTTCCAGTTTTGAAAGAGAAGGCGCCGCCAGCTGCACATCACCCAGTATCAGGGCCTCCATCACCTTCTCATCATCATAAAGCTGGGAGAAGGGAAACACCTGCATGCAGGCCACACCGTTCATCTCGATGTTCACCCGCTCGGCCAGCATGCGCGCGAAATCCCCTTTGGGATGGCCTCTCGGCGGCACAACATGGCTAAACTTGATAACAACTTCGCCAGGCTTACAATCAATCTGGGCGAACGCAGGTGTGGCGAAAGCAACGCCCAAAGCAAGAGTTACAGCAGTGATCGCTCTCCTCATCAGCTCCTCACGGCAACATTATGGGACCTGCCTATTATCGCAGTTTCTCCCCAAAATCCGCCTAAGCTATTGCTCTGCATTTGCCTCGAATAAGCCGCAACAAAAAGGCCGGAGCAAATGCCCCGGCCTTTCAAAACATATCTTGGTGCCAGCTACCTGACGATAACCTCTGGCCCCATCATATAGGTCGGCAGCGCCGTGGAGAGCCATGGCAAGTACGTAACCAATACGAGGAACACCAGCAGAACCATCACAAACGGTGCAGCGGCACGCACCACCTGCACCAGACTCATACCCGTTATGCCCGAGGTCACAAACAGATTGAGCCCGATAGGCGGTGTGATCATGCCAATCTCCATGTTCACCACCATGATGATACCTAGGTGAATTGGATCAACGCCCAGCTCCACAGCAATCGGGAACACCACAGGCGCCACAATCAGCAGCAAACCGGATGGTTCCATGAACTGACCACCAATCAGCAGGATAATATTGACGGCAATCAGGAAGGTGAACCAGTTGAAACCTGCACCTAACATCCAGTCGGTAATGACCTGCGGGATACGCTCAGCAGTGAGTGTGTGAGCAAAGAGCAGCGCATTCACGATGATGAACATCAACATAATCGTGGTCTTACTACTCTCAACCAGCACCTTGCGGGTATCCCGGTGGAAGAAGGCAGGGAAGAAGTAAAGAACACTCAATCCAATGTTACGGACAATTGCCTCAAGCAGTCCTTCACCAGACTTACGCCATTTCTTGTCCTTCAGCGGCCCCATATCACGATAGATGAACAGAGCAATCAGGCACGCATACACAGCTGCCACAGCCGCTGCTTCTGTTGGCGTAAACACACCTGCGTAAATACCGCCAAGGATGATCACAATCAGGAACATACCAAACGCAGCTTCAGCAAACGTGGACCACAGCACCCTGATACTTGGGAACGGTTGCGCAGGCAGGTTTTTCTTACGCGCGATGATGTAGATCGTCACCATCAGCATCAGACCAGCAACAATGCCCGGAATAACACCCGCCAGGAACATACGCCCAACAGAAACGTTGGTTGCAGCCGCATAAACAACCATCACAATGGAAGGCGGGATCAGAATTCCCAGCGTACCAGCATTGGCGATAATGCCTGCAGCAAATTCCTTGGAGTAACCAGCCTGACGCATCGCAGCAATCGCAATGGTACCAATCGCAACCACGGTCGCTGGAGACGAACCAGAAAGCGCAGCAAAGATCATACAGGCCAGCACGCCAGCCATAGCCAGACCACCACGCACCCAGCCAACAGTAGCGACAGCAAAGTTCACGATACGACGGGCAACGCCGCCAGTGGACATGAAGCTGGAAGCCAGAATGAAGAACGGGATCGCAAGCAGTGTAAAGTTCTGCGACGCATTGAACATCTGAATGGTCACAGAGCTCATGGAGTCATGAGAGAACAATGCGATGTAGAGAACGGAAGACAAACCAAGCGCAATCGCGATTGGTGCCCCGATAAGAAGCAGCCCAAAGAGCAGCAAAAAGAGAACAGCGGTTTCCATTGGGCTTAGTCCTTCAGCACGTCTTTGTTTTCTTCAACGAGCTCTTCAGCTTCGTGCGCGGCAATCATCGTGTCGCGTTGGCCAGTCAGAATGAACCAGCACATTTGCAGCGACCGGAAAGCCAGAAGGGCAAGACCGATTGGCAGGATGACATAGCCCCACCACCGTGGAACACGCTCTTTCACGCCAAACATCTCCTGATACCACTCAGGAAACTTCAGATCTTCCATGCCGATTGGAAGCTTGTAGTATTTCGCCACGTAGTCGAATGCACCGCCGGAAGACCCGCGGTTATCAAGCCCAAGCAACCAGCCAAACCAGTCTGCATCAAACAGCAGCGCCGCATACAGCAACGTCACCAGCGCACCAATCAGCCCGAAGGTGCGGAAGACCGGTTTCGGAAACAGGCGGATGAAAGCATCAACGCCAAGGTGCGAGCCAATTTTCAGGCCGTAGCTCATGCCGAAAAGAATAAGCCATGCAAACAGCACGCGGGTGAACTGTAGCGCGCCACCCCAACCCGAGTTAAAGCCGTACCGCATGACGACCTGCCAGAAGGTGACCAGCGTCATCACCGCAAGGATGGTGGCGATAAAGCCTTCTTCGAAAGCATCTATTATTTTATTTAGTCGAGACAAAGCGCCCTCCCCCAACAGCACTCTCATTTCTCAGTGTGTTGCGGCACGGAGAAAGAAACCATTGTGGTTTTTCAGGGTCTGCCCGACCAATAGCCGGACAGACCTATCAAGATGTATTGGATTAGTTGTTTGCTGCGACGGCAGCGTCGATCACATCCTGACCGATGTCATCAGCAAACTTGCCCCATACAGGCTTCATCACATCAACCCACTGCTGACGCTGCTCAGGTGTCAAACTGCGAACTTCTACACCAGATTCAATGATCTTCTGCTTGTTCGCTTCGTTGATAGCGGAAGAGCGAGCGTTCGCATCGTTGGTCACTTCGGTGAAGATAGTGATGAACTGGTCGCGAACTTCTGGATCAAGGCTATCAAGCCATTCCTGAGAGGTCACAGCAAGGTAAGACAGCAGCTGGTGGCTGGTTTCTGTAATACCGTCCTGAACTTCAAAGAACTTCTTGGTGTAGATGTTGGACCAGGTGTTTTCCTGACCATCAACAACACCGGTCTGCAGTGCGCCGTATACTTCTTTAAACGCAAGCTTCTGCGCGTTTGCTTCCATTGCTTCAATCATCGCAACAGCAACATCAGAGGTCTGAACGCGGAACTTCAGGCCAGCAGCATCAGCAGGTGTCTGCAAAGGCTTATTGGCGGAGAAGTGCTTGATGCCGTTGTAAACGTAGCCGAGACCAACAAAGCCGATGTCAGACATCGCGCCCAGCAGTTCCTGACCTTTTTCACCCTGTGTGAAGTTGTTCACTGCATCCATGTCGGAGAACAGGAACGGAAGGTCAAACACACGGTACTTGAGTGTGTAAGCTTCGAACTTAGCAAGAGAAGGCGCAGCGATCTGAACATCGCCGAGCAGCAGAGCTTCCATCACTTTGTCATCATCAAACAGCTGGGAGCTTGGGAAAACCTGCATACAGGCCTTACCATTCATCTCAGTGTTGATACGCTCTGCCAATGCAGTCGCAAAGTCACCCTTTGGGTGGCCGGTCGCAGACACAACGTGACTGAACTTGATAACAACTTCACCCGGATCACACGCTTCAGCAGCAACGGCTTGAGTAGCGGTGAACATGCCAGCTGCAACTGTGGCAGCAGTAACCAATTTCTTCATAGTATCCTCCCAGATGGAACGGAGCGAAGCTCCTCACGACACCAAAAGCAATCTGCGTGCCAGTTTTAATACTAATAGTATTTTCAGCTACTTACGGATATTTACCTAATTATTCGATTTACATTTGTTACGAATAAGTAACATTGACTACTCAAAGATGTGTCGAATTCGACACATCTCTATTCACCAATCTCATCCTTCCCTAAGCCATACTTCTTCATCTTCTCATAAAGCGCCTTGCGGGAGACGGACAGCGCTTCATACGTCGGCTTAATCTTGCCGTCGTTCTTCTCAAGCTCAGCAGCAATAATATCGCGCTCATAGGTACTCACGCGCTCAGCAAGCGTACCACTCTGCGGGCCCGCAACAGCCGCCACCGCACCAGCGGCCTTCGGCTGCCCTTCCAGCCCCAGCACAAACCGGTCTGCCACGTTGCGCAATTCACGCACATTGCCTGGCCACTCCCGCTGCATAAGTTCACCGAGAAACTCCCTCGAAATCTCCGGCACTTCTTTCCGGTAACGCGCCCGCGCGCCACGGGTGAGGTAATGGAACAGCACCGGAATATCCTCCAGCCGTTCTCGCAGCGGCGGAATAGCCAGTGTGATCACGTTAAGGCGGTAAAACAAATCCTTCCGGAACCGCCCTTGGTTGGAGGCCGCCTCCAGATCTTCCTTGGTTGCAGCCACAAAGCGCAGATCCAGCGGAATAGACTTGTTTGACCCGAGCCGCTCAATCGTTCGCGTCTCGAACACCCGCAGCAGCTTTACCTGCAAGTCCAGTGGCATGGACTCAATCTCATCCAGAAACACCGTCCCGCCATGCGCATGCTCCAGCTTGCCAATCCGCAAGCTACTTGCACCGGTAAAGGCGCCTTTCTCATGCCCAAAAAGCTCACTCTCGATGATATCAGCAGGTAGCGCTCCGCAGTTCAACGCCACAAACGGTCCATCTTTGCGCAGGCCTTCTTCATGCAACGCACGAGCAACGACCTCTTTACCAGAACCTGTCTCACCAAGAATAAGCACATCCGCATCCGTGCCAGACAGCGCGGTAATAGTACTCCGCAGCTCTTCCATGGACGGGGATTTGCCAACAATGCGCTCTTCCAGACCTGAGAGCTTGCCCAGCTCCTCACGCAGCACGCGGTTTTCCAGCGTCAAACGGCGCTTTTCCAGCCCACGCTCAACAACGGCAACCAGCCCGCTAACCGGAAACGGCTTCTCTTTAAAATCATAGGCCCCGGCCCGCATGGCTTCCACCGCCAGCGGTACATCACCATGGCCCGTAATCAGCACCACAGGCAACGCACTGTCGATCTCGAAGGCAGCTTTCATCAGATCAAAGCCGCCCATCTTGGGCATACGGATATCGCTGACCAGAACGCCATAGAACTCATGCGTGATGTGCTCCAACGCTTCTTCAGCGCGAGAAAACGACACCACGTGATAGTCGGCCAGTTCCAGCCCCTCCACCAGCGCTTCACGCATATCTTCGTCGTCATCGACCAGAAGAATGGTGGCTTTATCGATCGCCCATACGTCCATACTAAACTTCTTCTTCCTCAAGATCGCCGGAAGTCTCCGAGGCATCCTTCAGCACAATCACAAAGCATGCGCCGCCAAGCTCAGACTGCTCATAGCGCAACTGCCCTTCCAGATCCTCGATTATCTTATAGGCAATGGAAAGGCCAAGCCCCAATCCTTCACCCACATCCTTAGTCGTGAAAAACGGATCAAAAATACTCGCAACAACATCCTCTGGCACGCCGGGTCCGTTGTCCTCAAAGCGAATGACCACCTGTTGCTCATGATGAGTAACCGAAATCCGGATGCATGGTTCAGCCTGCGCTTTCATGGCATCCAGCGCATTGCTCATCAGGTTCATCAGCACCTGCGCAAGCCGAACCTGCCCAGCCAGAACCTCAATGGATTTGTCGTCCTGCACCACCTCAGTGTGCACGCCCATCTGCTTGCAGCGTGGCCCCGTCAGCATCAACACTTCACCAACAACGGCAGAAACCTTCACCGGAACAAGGTCACGTCCCGCTTTACGGGTGAACCCTTTCAGGATCTGACTGATCGCCGCCATCCGCTCCACCATGGCAACAATCTTGCCCAGGCTCTTCAGTGCGCGATCTGACTTACCTGTCTCAATCAACACCTGAGCGTTTTCGGAGTGCGTGCGGATCGCACCCAGCGGCTGGTTGAACTCATGAGAAAGCGCAGCAGACATTTCGCCCAGTGTTGCCAGTTTGGCAGACTGCACCAGACTGGCCTGCGCCTGTTGCAAGCCTTTTTCTGCAGCCTCACGTTCTTTCACTTCCTGTGCCAGCAAAGCGTTCATGGTGGAAAGCTCACGGGTACGTTCATGCACGCGCTCTTCCAGCCGCGCTGCATAAACCTTGTCCTGCCGGATACGTTCCAGCAACCGGCGTCGCCGCTCACCCGCCATCCAGAACAGACCACCACTCACAACACACAGCAGCAAAGCCACCAGCGCCGCCCAGATGGACTGCTGTCGAACCTGAGAGGTATCGGCAAACAACACCACCTTCCAGTTCAGCACAGGCAGCTCCTGCTCAATCATCTGGAAGTTGGGTTTGTTGAAAGGCGGGCTTAATCGCACAAGCTGGAAATCCAGATCATACCAGCGCTGCTCAATCACCCCATTGAGAGTAGCAGACACACGTCCGCGTCGCGTTGTACGCTGCGCAAACAACCGCTCTCCGCGCCAACTGGATTGGTTGGTGGCAACCACAATACCGTTTTGATCAACAGCAACAAGGCGATCCTTTGAAAGCGCCCAGGATTGCTCAACCCCTTCAAGGCTTACACGAACCGCAATAAAGCCGTAGTCCTGCTCCCCTTGCCGAACCGGAGCGATGAACACATAGCTGGCTGGTCCGCCACTGCGGGAAAGAACCAATTGCCGCCCAAGACGCCCCTGCCGCGCAGCTTGCAACGCATCCGCATAAGAGGACATGCCCTGTTCCGCCATACTGGCGTTGTCGATCAGGTTGGACGCAACAATCTGGCCGTCAGGCTTTTGAAACCAGACCTCCTGCGCGCCAGACATCCCTGCAATTACCTTGGCAACATTCTGCCCGCGCTCATGTTCATCATTGGCAAGGATCTGCACAATATCAGAGCGCCGCGCCAACAACGGTGGCAGCAAGCGATACTTATCGAGGTACTTCTCAAGCCCTGCCGCCTGCACAGACAACGTCGCCTGCCCACGCGTTTGCAAGTCAGCCAGATAAAACTGGCTGCTCAACTGCATCGCGACCCAGGCAACCACAAGCGCAAACACAGCAAATGTCACCAGTGCAACACTGGAGACCCGCTGCCATCGCTCAGATCTGCTTGTCCTGTTCACGTCGCTTATCCGGTTTTGAATATCGTCGTGATGCCTCCCGAGACATCACCAAATGCGCCTAATCACTTACGGTGTAACCCGTGTTCGTTCACTGGTCTAGCGCAACACTTTTGATCAAAGCAAATACCTGTTGTCCGGCAGCCAACTGCAACTCATGCACAGAATGGCGTGTCAGCCGCGCCCGCAAATGCTGCTCTCCAACACGGCAGTCCACCTCGGCATATGGGCCGGAGGTCTCCGTAATGCCTTCAATCACGACAGAAAGTACATTGCGGATGGAAGCTTCATCTGGCGCTTTACGCGCAAGAGCAACGTCCTTGGCCTTGATACGAACACGCACATCCTGCCCCACGTTCCCCAACTGCCCCGGAAGCTGCAATGTCTGCCCTTCCAAACCAAACTCGGTGATCTGCCATTGCTCATCGTAATGGTTCAGCGTGGCAAACAGCAGCGAGCCCGCGTCCGGCCCACTCGCCAACTGCGGCAGTTCCAGATTGCTCAGCATCTGCGCAATCGGCCCATGCGCAACCACATTGCCAGCGTCCAGCAGCACCAGCGTATCCGCCAGTTGCTCAATCTCACCAAGGCTATGGCTCACATACAGCATAGGAATGCCGAACTCGTTCTTCAGCTTAAGAAGATACGGCAGGATCTCCGCTTTACGCGAAGCATCCAGCGAGGCCAGCGGCTCATCCAGCACAAGCAGCTGCGGATTGGAAAGCAACGCCCGCCCAATCGCCACCCGCTGCTTTTCGCCGCCGGAAAGCCCATGAGGCCGGCGCTTCAGCAAGTGAGAGATCCCCAGCAGCTCTGCAATCTCATCCAGACCAACGGCAGACTTACGCCCCGCCGCCCACTGGCTGTAAAGCAGGTTCCGCTCCACATTCATATGCGGAAACAAACGGGAATCCTGAAACACCATGCCCACACCGCGCTGCTGGATTGGCACACTGATGGAAGCCGCGCGATCAAACACAACCCGTTCGCCCAGCGCAATGCGTCCGCTATCTGGAGCAGACAGCCCTGCGATCATACGGATCAGCGAGGATTTACCAGCACCAGACTTGCCGAAGATCGCCGTGATCCCGCTGTTCACCGCAAACTTGGCAGAAAGTGAGAAGTCACCCAGCCGGCTGGAAACATCAACCTCAATCATGCTGACCTCCCAACTTGCGGGAAAGCCGCCGCGAGATCACCTCGGAGAACACCAAAGCACCGATGGAAACCACAACCGCAATCACCGTCAGACGGATCGCTCCCGCATCACCGGAAAGGCTCTGCATCTCCGTATAAAGCGCCAGCGACAGTGTGCGCGTCTCACCGGGAATGTTGGAAACAAACGTGATCGTCGCCCCAAATTCACCCATAGCCTTGGCAAATCCAAGGATCGCTCCACTCAAAATTCCCGGCAACGCCAATGGCAGCGTAATCAGCAAAAAGGTTTTAAGTCGAGACGTGCCCAGCGAATGCGCCGCTTCTTCCAGCTGTCCATCAGACGACTCAAAGGATAGCTTTACAGGCCGAATGATCAGCGGAAACGCCATAATCCCCGCCGCCAGCGCCGCTCCTGTCCAGCGGAAGGCAAACACAATGCCGAATACATCCGCGAAAAAGCTGCCCAACATGCCTTGCCGCCCAAACAGCACCAGCAGCACATAACCTGTCACCACAGGCGGCAGCACAATCGGCAAATGCACGAGGGCATTCACCAGCGTGTATCCGGGAAACTTCCAGCGGGCGAGAGCATAGCCGAGCAGAACCGCAGGCGGCAGCGCAATCGCAATTGCGAGGCTCGCAACCTGCAGCGACAGCTGGATAGCTGCCCATTCTGCATCCGTCAGATAAAAGCTCAATCGCCGCTCACTTTGAAACCATGAGCCTGAAAGATCTTGCGCCCCTCAGCACTCTTCAAAAACGCCATGAACTCTCCGCTACTCTTGGAGTGCGTTAAGGTCAAGGCTCCCGGAATCACAATAGCACGATGACTGTCCTGCGGTATTTCCGCAAGCACCCGCACACCATGTTCCACTTTTGCGTCAGAAGAGTAGACCAGTGCCAAAGGCACTTCCCCCCGTGCAGCAGCGGCCAGAGCAATGCGTACATTCTCCATCGGTGCCACACGCTGAGCAACACTCTCCCACAAACCGAGATTAATCAGCGCCTCTTTGCCATAGCGCCCGGCAGGCACTGTCTCCGGCTCCCCCATCGCCAAACGCCCATCCGCCAATGCAGCTTGCAACGCTTGCGGCTTCAGCTCAACCGCCTCAGCGCCCATCGCTTCAGAACCAACCAGCACAAGCCCGTTGGAGGCCAACTCCACAACACTGCCCTCCACCAGCACACCATTCTTCACCGCATACGCCATCCACGCATCATCCGCTGTCACCAGCAAATCAGCAGGCGCACCGGCAACAACATGGCGTGTTATGGTCTGCGAACCACCAAAGGAAAATTCGGTCTTGGTGTTGTGGGTCTGATCAAACTGCGCACCGGCATCTTCCAACACATCTTTCAGGCTGGAAGCTGCAAACACCAGAATACGCTCCGGCTCCTGCGCAAACGATGCAGCCCCACCGCCAACAACCAGCGCGAGGCTTACAACAGCAGCAGAAAGAAAACGCCAGAAACCAGTCACAGCCAGAATACTCCATTTCGCGAGTCCGGCTTGAACTATAAGGACCTAACCCACCCGAACCACTGACTCATATCAAGGCCCACGTGGGTTTCGTCAAGCATCTTTCTTTCTGGAGCGTATCCCGAGAAACTGGAATCCGGTTTCCAAAATAAGATACGCTCGATGCTTTACGCTGCGATTGCACGGGGGGATTTCACCTTCTCGGCAAGTCCTTTCAGGTTGCCATCAATAACCTTACCCGTCCCGCTTTTCACGAGCGTTTGGCCCAACAACCACCCTAACGGCCCGTACTTCATACGATACTCCAGATACCAGATGATCTGGGATTTCCCACCGGCATAAGACTTGATGCAAATCTCTGCTTGCGCTTCCTTCAGCGGTAAAGCCTCCATAGAAGAGAGACGCACCCGCATTCTGTGATTAGGCTCCCATTCCATCACTTCCTCATCGATGAAGGTGCCATTCTCAAAGTGGCAACGCCGCACAGAACCAACGCCATCAGCCCCTTCGGTCAACGCCTCAACAGACTTCACAAGGGGGGCAAACTCATCAAGGTCCATGTACCGGCCAATCACATTCCAAATTGCTTCCGGACTGGCATCAATCACCATCGTTCTTTCGCAGCGTATCATCGGTTTCTCCTCAGTCATCTCAAACATCTTGCTTGGTACTGAACCATTGATACAGTGGCGCTGCTGACACCGTTATGGCAGCAGCATGACAGCAGGAGCTCACAATGCGTCGTACGGACCGCCTTTTCCACATCATCCAGATTTTGCGGTCAAGCCGGTCTCCTGTGACAGGACGTGCTCTTGCAGACGAACTCGAAATCTCTCTACGCACGTTGTACCGTGACATGGCAGAGCTCATGGCCCAGCGGGTGCCTATCACCGGAGAAGCCGGAACCGGCTATGTTCTGGATGATGGCTACGACATGCCACCATTAATGCTGACCGCAGATGAGTTGGAAGCAGCCGCTCTTGGGGCCGCATGGGTCGCAACACAAGCAGACCCAGCCCTTGCGCGCTCTGCAAGAGATTTAGTGGCCAAATTGTCTGCTGCCGTACCACCAGAGCTGCGCCCGATAATTTTGGATGCTGGCCTCAAACCCATCGCAACAACACCAGTCGCCATTGAGCGGTTCGATGGTGTCATTCTGCGGCGCGCTATTCGAGACCACACCAAGCTGCAACTCACCTATAAGGACGGCAGCGATAAACCAACCACGCGCATCATCTGGCCTCTGCTCATCGCCTACCTGAACAAAGCCCGTTACATCGTCGCCTGGTGCGAAACCAGAGAGGATTACCGGCATTTTCGAACAGACAGGGTTCACTCCATGGAAGTTCAGCCCGATAAATACCCCGGACGTCGCAAAGCGCTCATCAAGGGCTGGGAAGACGCAATGGCGTCAAAACATTAAGCTTCACTCAGACGCCCGACATCTGCGGATCGATCAATGACCGGTGCACCTGCATTCCGGCCCAAACACCATCTCCAACAGCAAATGAGACGGAGTGCGGCACACGGGCAACGTCACCACAGGCAAAAACACCGCGCACAGTCGTCTCCTTGAACTCAGAGGTCACAAGCTGTTGCCCCATGGAATGGTCCTCCAACGCACAACCAGCAGATTGAGCAAGTGAGTTAGACGGATATGTGTTGGAAACAACGAAGATAGCGGAGAACTCAAGTTTACGACCATCCTCAAGCACAATATCGGCAGTGCCCTCAATACGGCTGATCTCAATATCGTTGAGAGTAACGCCTCTACGAAGCAGATGTGCGCGTTGCTCATCTTCCAGTGAAGACGCACCATTCGTGAAGAAGGTCGTCGCCCCCCATTCCGGCATAATCTCAGCTTGATGCAGTGAGACGGGATTAAAGGCAATCACAGCGATTGGCTCATTGTTCAACTCATAACCATGGCAATACGGGCAATGCAAAACCGACTTGCCCCAACGCTCTGCCAAACCCGGAATATCGGGCAGTTCATCACGAACTCCCGTTGCAAGCAAAATACGATGCGCAGCGAAAGCCTCGCCTTTGTCCGTACGCACGCAAAACGCACCAATCTCACCAGAGAACTCCTGAACCGTTCCGTGATGCCAGCCCAGATTAGGATAAGCCTCAAGCTGCCGCTGCGCCTGCCTCCAAATCTCATAAGGTGGCACACCATCCTGCCCCAGAAAGCCATAGGCATGCTCGGCAAATCGATTTCGCCTCTCACCAGCATCAATCACCAGAACAGACCTGCGAGTCCGCACCAGCTGCAAAGCAGCCGCCATTCCGGCATAACTCCCCCCAACCACAATCACATCATGCATGCTCAGAGACCTTTACTGCTGGCGTTCGGTTCCTCGGCTCCGGCAATGATGCCTCAACTTCTGCAAAGGCATCATTAAACGCTTCAGTTAGGGACTGCTCTGAGAGGAATAAGAGAGCTTCATCGCAGCTGCTCGCGCATCCCAGAGGAAACGCGTGCCTGGCAAAAACTATGGAAGAATAACAACCGCTTCCACTTCAAACAGCATCGGGTCAATTGCCAGCTTAGGAACAGGAACCAGCGTTTGTGCCGGCAGCGTTTCTCCAAACATCTCCATGACATTCTGTGTCAGCACGCCAAGCTTTGACGGATCATGGTCCACCACATAAACGGTGAGCTTGGCAACCTGAGCTGGTGTGGCATCAAGCGCATCAAGCACCTTTTTCAAATTGGCATAAGCCTGTTTAACCTGTACCGAAAACTCTGGCGAATAAGCGCCTTTATCGTCGGCCCCACCTTGCCCGGAAACATAAGCAACCCGTGCACCAGCTGGCGCAACCACGGATACGCTGTAGCCATGAGCAGATGGATCATAAAGGCTCTGGGGATTGACGATACTAAGTTTATCCGCAGTTTCAGCGGCTGAAGTGCTGGTTGAAAAACTAGTAGACATTGCGAGGAGTCCTCCAATTACAAAAATATTCTTTAGGTGCGACATGCCCGTCTCCATGGCCAGTTTCCTGGAACTTGATGTGTTAGCTCTGTGCTGCACCTAAATACGAAAGAGCTCCTGACAATTCTTGTCAGCATGGTTATACTTAAACTCAATCATGCGTAGACATGTTGAATCTGGAGACTGTTCGTGAGCCGCTCTGACCGCTTAATTCGCCTGATGCAAGTCTTACGGCGATTGCCCTCACCAGTGACGGCATCAAGGCTGGCTTTGGAAATGGAAGTCTCCCAGCGCAGCATCTACCGAGACATTCAAAGCCTTCGGTCCTCCGGCGCAATCATCGATGGAGAAGCAGGCTTTGGCTTTACGCTGACAGAAGACCCCTCCTTGCCGCCTATGCATTTTGAAGCTGATGAGGTGGAAGCGCTGGCTCTTGGCCTGCATACCGTCGCCAAACTCGGCAACATAGAATTCACGTATGCAGCACAAAATGCTTTGGTGAAGTTGGAAGCAAGCCTTCCGCAAAGCATGCGCCAGCGATTGCGGCATGCAACCGTCGGCAGCCACATTTTGCGCAACACGCCCACATCTGAGGCAGACTTCCCCGGCCTTCGCGAAGCAATCTGGAATGAACAGGTGGTGTCTCTGAACTATCTGGACCTGAAAGACCGCCTGTCAAAACGCAAAGTCTGGCCGCTCACCATCTACTTCTTCAGCGAAGTGCAGGCTCTGATCTCCTGGTGTTGTTTACGAGAAGATTTCCGCATGTTCCGGCTGGACCGGATCCAGTCAGTCGATTTCCTGGAAGAATCCTTCCGCCCCAAACGAGTAGGCTTGCTGCGCGATTACTTCGAGCGCGAAAAAGAATGCAAGTAACCACAGGGCCCAATCAGACCACATCTAAGCCGCCGCCACATTCTTCTGGTCCTTACACCTTGGGGCTGATCTCTCCCACTGCACAAAACCAATGGAGACCAAAACACCGGCAGCTTCTCCTTTGTTTGCTAACTCAGCTCTTTAACACCAGTAGACGTCTCGATTTGCGCCCGATAACGCACTTTTGGCCCTTCAGTGACCAACGGTGGACGGTCTAAGGCAAATTCGTTGTAGAGCCTTTCGATCTTAGTTGGATCAGAATGCTCTACTGTCAGACTATGCAGTCGTGCACCCATATCTGGGATTTTCGACATGGAAGTTGGCACGCCTCGGTGGTCAATCAGCGAAGGCAAAGCCCCATCTAGCGGCAGGGAACCATCCTTGGGGATCGAAAATGCAAATTCAGGATCGACAAAAGGAAGCGAAACTTCATCACCAAAGATCCCAGTGTATTTGGATGAAATTCCGCCGATATCTTCCGAACTTGCGACCCAGCCCCGAAGACGTCGGCCTTCCTCCCAGTCCGCTCGCACTTTTTCCTGATCATCAAGGCCAAACCATCGTGCACGAGGCGGCTTAACTCCATTCGGATCAAGCGCGACTATCTCCAGATAAACACTCTCTCCAAGCTGGAGCCTGTGATTATGCGTCCCCATATAGGTGTGGCGCGTCCCAAACGGTACATCCAGATCAAGACAACTCCGAACATGGGACACACCCTCATTCAAGGTTGGTGCAATGACGGTTATGTGGTCAAGTTTCAACAAATCCAGACCTCTCCATTCCAGTGAACTCTCTAACAGGCAACCACCGCGTTCTTCCGGTCCTCACGGATCATATCCGATGCCTTCTCCGCAATCATAATTGTCGGAGAATTGGTGTTGCCGGAGACGATGCGAGGCATGATGGAAGCGTCAACAACGCGCAGGCCCTCAACGCCTTTCACCTTAAGTCGCTCATCAACCACCGCCCCCATGGAACACGTCCCCACAGGATGGAAGATGGTGGTGCCGATGTCCCCCGCTGCAATGGCAAGGTCTTCATCACTGACGACATGCGCACCTGGTAGGTACTCCTCCGGCGAAAACTCGGCCATCGCCTTGGTTTCCATGATTGTCCGTGTCAGGCGCAAACTGTCTGCCGCCACGCGGCGATCACTCTCGGCAGAAAGATAGTTCGGCTGGATCTTCGGATGTGCAATTGCATTGCCGGACCCTATATGAACACTGCCGCGAGACTCTGGCCGTAAATTACAAACACTCGCCGTAATCGCTGGAAACTCATGCAGCGGATCGCCAAACTTATCCAGCGACAACGGCTGAATGTGATACTCGATATTCGGCGTTTCATAAGAGCTGTCAGAGCGCGTAAACACCCCAAGCTGACTGGGCGCCATGGACATTGGACCAGACCGGCTCAGCGCATACTCAGCCGCTATCTTCGCTTTGCCAATCAACGAGTTGGCTCGCTGGTTCAGCGTAACAGTGTTTTGAACCTTATAGATGCTGCGGATCTGCAGATGGTCCTGCAGGTTCTCGCCTACCTGAGGCTGATCGAGCACCATATCGATTCCATGCTGGGTCAATCGCTCACCAGACCCAATGCCGGACAATTCCAGAATTTGCGGCGATCCAATGGCCCCTGCACTCAGGATAATCTCTCCTGTACAGGCAGCAGAAGTCATTTCGCCGTTCACCATCATGCAAACACCAGTCGCGCGGCGCCCGCCAAACACGAGCGCAGTCGCCTGTGCATTCGTCAGAACCTTCAGGTTTCCTCTGTTCTCAGCAGGCTTCAAAAACCCCTTGGACGTACTCCAACGCACGCCCTTACGCTGGTTCACCTGAAAATAGGAGGAGCCGAAGTTGTCACCGCCGTTGAAGTCGTCAATTTTCGGAATGCCCACTTCCTCGCAAGCATCACGGAAACGGTCAAGGATCGGCCACGACAAACGCTGCTCTTCAACGCGCCATTCACCACCTTCCCCATGCACCTTGGAAGATCCGGCATAATGATCCTCTGACTTCAGGAAGTACGGCAGCACATCATCCCAGCCCCAGCCAGTCAGACCCAGCTGGCGCCAGTTGTCATAATCCTGCGCCTGTCCGCGCAGATACAGCATGCCGTTGATGGAAGAGCACCCGCCCAACAGTTTGCCGCGCGGATAGTTCAGCTTGCGGCCATTCAACCCCGGCTCGGCCTCGGTCTGGAAACCCCAGTCCATACGCGGATTGCCCATGCAGTACAGATAGCCGACAGGGATATGCACCCAGGGATGTTTATCGTTCCCACCAGCTTCCAGCAGCAGCACCTTCACATCCGGGTCCTGAGAAAGTCGGTTTGCAACAACACAGCCCGCTGAGCCAGCCCCAACCACGATGTAATCCCAGGTTCCCAATGCGCGCATGCCGGCCCTCCCAAGCCCTAAGTCTCGATGCTGCCTAGGATAGAAACTGAGCGGGAGGTTTGCACTAGTAAGATATGTTTAGATCACCCACGATGAGCCACCGCCGCAAAACACCCGCGCCGCGCATAATGCATTTGAATATAAGAGACATCCGGGTTCTCAAAGAAGCTCTCCAGCATCGGTTTGATGTCAGACCCTTGCGCGATATCCGCTTCAATCATCATGTGGTTTGCATCAAACCCGCGCAGTGACAACAACCGCGAGGACAGCGACACCGGAACCTCATTCTCATAGGGCATTGCATCCGCTGCATTCTCGCGCACAAAAATCGCATGGGACGCTTTGTAGGGCGTGTCATTGGGCTGGTAGGCATAGTTCAGTAAAAACACCCGCTCCCCAACCTCGGCATCATCCAGTGTGACACGGCACGGAAAGCCCGGCTTCTCATCAGCCACATAAACAACCACATTACGCTCTGCCAGTTGTTCTTCGCTCAGGCCGTTCAGCGCGTCAAACTCGTTGGATTTCAATCCGGAAATAAAAAAAGCCATAGGTCACTCCTCAAGTTGGGAGCAACCTATGGCCTTCCGCAAACCGTAACCACCCGATTTGCGAGCAATTCAAATATCAGCGCATTCAGGCCTGCGCTTGAGCCGCCGCAATCGCCTTGTCCAACTCCGTAACCAAACCGCTATCCAGCTCCAGCCGTGCGGCAAGCATCATCAGATAGGCCTGCTCGGCAGGTAGGTTCGGATCAATGGCAAGGCGTGATGCGGTGTAAATCTCAGCAGCCGTTTCCGGACAGGTCGCAAACGCCACCACACGGTCAATGTCCAACGGCGCGCGCATCTCATCCAAAACGAACGCTTTTTCTTCAGCGCCCAGACCCAGCTCATCCAGCTTTTCAAAGATGCGCTGCATCTCATCACCGTCCACAGTGCCATCTGCCTTGGCTGCCTGGATCATCGCAACGATCAGCGCCATAGCAAACTCTTTGGCATCACCATTCCCTGCATCCGGGTCAAACGCAGTGCCAGTCGGGTCCGGCAGGGCGAGCGGTTCCGGCACAGGCACAACAGTTGCGGGAGCCGCCTGAGCTTGCGTCTGCGCAGAACCATGAGGCGCAGCTGCACCGCCGCCGCCATTGTTCTTACCGTCTTGCCATGTCTGGAATGCTTTGTAGGCAAGGCCACCAACCAGCGCCATGCCACCGTATTTCACGGCCTTTTTGCCAAGCTTCTTGCCCTTCTTGCTGCCAAGAAGGTATCCGGCCAATCCACCAGCAACGGCACCGCCAGCAAGTCCGCCGGCATTGTTTTTGATGTACGACTGCCCTTTGTCCAAAGCACCACGGGCCTGATTGCCACCGTTGGAACCCAAGAACTGATCAAGAAGTGCCTTGCTGTCGAACATCTGTAAACCTATCCCTTTGCTTTTGGACGTTACCCGTCAAATCTCTATGGAGATGGGAACCCAAAGTTTTCACTTCAAGATGCCCAATCCCGCAAAAACACAACCTGACAAAATTGTAATGTTTGAGAGCCTGTCTACTGCCCAAGCGGCAAATGATTGTCGTCCCTCAGCGTATCCATCGCGATCGAGCTGCGTACGTTCTGCACCGCCTCATGAGGCAGCAGATCATTGTTGATCACCTCACTCAAGGCCTTCAAATCTTTCACCCGGATCTTGAGCATGTAATCCATGTCCCCCGTCATAGCGTAGGCTTCCTGCACGCTGGGGATAGTGCGCACCAGATCACGAAACAACCTGGCGTTCTCCTTGTTGTGCGTGGCCAGCGCCACCCCAACAAACGCCATCACATCCAGCCCCAGATACTCCGGCGAAAGATCAGCCTTGTATCGGCGGATCACCCGCTCCTGCTCCAACCGTGTCCGCCGACGCGAGACCTGAGAGGCAGAAAGGTGAATCACCTCCCCCAACTCCTGATTGGTCTGGCTGGCGTCTTCCTGCAGCGCTGCAAGTAACTTAAGGTCAAACTGGTCTAGCTCAATCATCATTCGCACCAAATCAATATATGACGCACAATTTGTGCATATACTGCGTGATTTTACGTAAGAATGCAAACCTGTCGCGCCACAGATATTTCAGAATAGTTCCAAATTGCAATTGCCTTGTTTGAGGAGGAACAAATGGGCCCATTTCCGCATGATGCAGGACCAGCTGAGATTACAGCAGAAAACCCTGCTGGCACCGACGGCTTCGAGTTCGTTGAATTTGCCCACCCAGAGCCGGAAAAGCTGGACGTCCTCTTCCGCCGCATGGGCTTTGCACCTGTTGCAAAGCACAAGAGCAAGAACATCACGCTCTACCGTCAGGGCGATGTGAACTACATCCTCAACGCCGAGCCAAACAGCTTCGCCTCCCGCTTCATTGACGAGCACGGCCCATGCGCCCCGTCCATGGCATGGCGCGTTGTTGATGCACAGCAGACCTTTGAGCATGCAGTCAGTCGCGGCGCAGAGCCTTACACCGGCTCCGACAAAACCCTTGATGCACCCGCAATCAAAGGCATCGGCGGCTCCCTGCTCTACTTCATCGATAAGTACGGTGACAAAGGCTCTGCGTACTCACAAGAGTTCGACTGGCTGGGCAAAGCAGACCCCAAACCAACGGGCAAGAGCTTCTATTACCTCGACCACCTGACCCACAACGTCTATCGCGGCAACATGGACAAGTGGTGGACGTTTTACCGCGAGCTCTTCAACTTCAAGCAGATCCACTTCTTCGACATTGATGGCCGTATCACCGGCCTCGTCAGCCGCGCGATCACATCCCCATGTGGCAAAATTCGCATTCCGCTGAACGAGTCAAAGGACGATACCAGCCAGATCGAAGAGTACCTGAAGAAGTACAAAGGCGAAGGCATCCAGCACATCGCTGTGGGCACCGACGACATCTATGAAGCCACCGACAAACTGGCAGATGATGGCCTCAAATTCATGCCCGGCCCACCACAGACCTATTACGACCGCAGCGCCGAACGTGTGCACGGCCACACCGAGCCACTCAACCGCATGGCCAAACACGGCATCCTCATTGATGGCGAAGGTGTCATTGGCGGCGGCATGACAAAGATCCTGCTACAGATCTTCTCCAAAACCGTCATCGGCCCAATCTTCTTCGAGTTCATCCAACGCAAAGGCGACGAAGGCTTCGGCGAAGGCAACTTCCGCGCCCTCTTTGAGAGCATAGAAGAAGACCAAATCCAACGCGGCGTCATAAAACACGACGCAGCAGAGTAACCAGCGGTACCCACGACTGAAAAAGACCGAAGGCTCGGGGCTTTCGGTCTTTTTGTGTTTGGGAGAACCCAAGGCAGCCAATGAACAGAGCGTAGAGGTTTGCGGATGCAGTATGGCGCTTAGTGACCAATACCTGACATTCAACGTAGCGTCGGAGCCGCACCGTTCTTTTACTCCTACTATTTCTGATTGCGGGTATTTTCATCAGGCTTAGAGTATGAGCGGAACCCCATTTAAGCCAAGAAAGACGGCCATCACCTGCAATGGCTGGGACACTAGCTGGAGTAGGCAATGGCTAATTTAACTATTCAATGCCGTCTCTCCTCACTTCTCTTTGAGCGCGTGCGCGATTTGGTCTTGCATTGGTTTTATGAAGTAGGAGAGGACGGTGCGTTCGCCGGTTTGGATGAAGCCTTCGACGGGCATGCCGGGGACGAGGGTCTGGCCATTCAGCTTTGGCATTTCGCTCTCCAGGATCTTCAGACGTGCCAGATAGAACGGCTCGCCGGTGACCTCATCGCGGGTCAGATCTGGGGAGACGTTGAGCACAGCTGCACCCAGCTCTGGTGTGGTACGCTGGTCGAAGGCGGCAAGGCGTACATAGGCGTCCTGTCCCACTTGCAGCTGGTCCACATCAACCGGTTGAACACGGCTTTCAATCACCAGGTCACTGTCTTCCGGCACCACCAGCATAAGGGTATCACCCGGTGCGATTACGCCGCCAACGGTATGAACGTTGAGCTGGTGCACATACCCGGATTGCGGGGCGCGGATATCGATGCGCTTCAGGCGATCTTGCGCAGCCACTTCCTGCTCTTCCAGCTCGGCAATCTGTGAGCGGATGTTTTGCAGGTCGGATAGGACCTTTTCCAAAAACTCTTCGTCCAGCTGTAGGATCTGCACACGTTTTTCGCTGATGGCTTCCTTGGTCTGAGCGACCTGAGAGATCAACCCGCCACGATCA
>NZ_LMCJ01000055.1:847-1080 GCF_001623085.1 Pseudovibrio sp. W74 | reverse complement strand
TTTTCCAAAAGAGAAGCAAAGTCGGCGAGTTGCTGAGTGACAAGATCAATGCTTTCGGCCTTGGCATCGCGTTGCACCTGCAAGCCTTCAATCTGCTGCTCCAGCTGAGCAATCTGCTCGCCAAGCTGCTTCTTGCGGCCTTTGATGCCTTGCTGACGGGCAGCAAACAGGGCTTGCTCACCATCCAGAGCGGTGGCGGCAATCTTGTCGGTTTTCGCCAGCTCAACCAGAAC
>NZ_LMCJ01000055.1:0-837 GCF_001623085.1 Pseudovibrio sp. W74 | reverse complement strand
TGAGCGTCATTGCGCCATTCGGCAGAAAGGCGGGCTTCCTGCGCCTGCATCTGATGAAGACGTTTGCGGGTGATGGCCAGATTGGCTTTCACTACGGTCTCATCAAGGCGGAACAGCACATCACCGGCTTTGACTTCATCGCCATCTTTGACGAGAATTTCGCCAACAATGCCGCCTTCCTGATGCTGTACTTTCTTGGCCTGTCCATCGACAGCGATGGAGCCAGAGGTGATCACCGCGCTGTTGATCTTGGCAACGGAGGACCAGCCGCCAAGGCCAAGCACAAGAACGCCCACAAGGACGAGGCCCCAGCGCATGTGTTTCTTACGAGAGGTCTGAATGGTGGTAAGTGTTGTTTGCTCAGGCATGTGGCACCACGCTCAATGGTCCTGTTTTTGCAGCAGCTGGAGCTGGTTTTGCGCCGGGAGCTGGAACTGCACCGGGGGCTGGCACACCAGCAGGAGCGCTGATTTTTGGCAGGACTTCGTCTTTTGGGCCAAAGGCGGCCTGTTGGCCATCCTTCACAACAAGCAGCAGATCAACGGCTGAGATCGCGCTTGGACGGTGGGCAACGACAATGACGATGCTGCCGGTCTCACGCATCAGTTTGATGGCGCGGGTCAGTGCTGCTTCGCCTTCTGAATCCAAATTGGAGTTCGGCTCATCAAGCACAATCAGGAACGGGCTGTCATAAAGCGCACGGGCCAGACCCACACGCTGGCGCTGTCCGGCAGAAAGCAGTGCCCCGCCTTCGCCAACCTGTGTGTCATAGCCATCAGCCAGACTGGTGACCAGTTCATGCACATTGGCAAGCTGGGCGGCTTCCAAAATCTTCTC
>NZ_LMCJ01000054.1:14281-47757 GCF_001623085.1 Pseudovibrio sp. W74 | reverse complement strand
TGGGCCTGATCTTTACAACCAGATCTACAGGCGGTGATGATGATCAACTGGTACATCAATAAGACCATTCAATTTGGGCAGTGGATTGGCCGGGATCCGCGCAGAGCACACGGGTTTGCAGCTGCGCTTGATCTTTTGATGGTGTTTTTGGTGTGGAGTACGATCTCTGACTTTCTGTATGCGCAGCAGGTCATTGAGCTTGGACAAGACAACTTTGAAATTGCTCATGGCATCCAGGCTTTAGCGCTTGGATCTGTTGCGATCCCCATCGCTCATTTTGTCTTTACGCCCTGGGGTCATCAACGGCTGCAATGGTCTGTCAAAACATACCTCATTCTTATTTTCGGATCGCTCCTGATCTTTGCTATCGCCGGCAATCTATGGGCGCAATCAATTGGGCAAAGAGCGCAGGACGAAGGGTACCTACTTTGCCAGAACGAGTTCTTCGCACCGGCAAAATCCTTCCATACCTATGCGCGTCCGGACACTTTATGTCCCGCTGATGAATGGCACTCCAAACCCTATCCACCGCCGATAGTGATGCACCAACTCAATCCGCCAGATCACTCTTAATTCTTATGCTTCCATTGTTTTTTCCTTTGCCAGTGAGTTTGTTATGAATGCTATTGTCCAAATCCCGCAGCTCTTCCAGGAACAAGATCTGGCCTTCACCTTTGCCGCTCCTGCGCAGCCCAACGTGGAGTTACTGGTCACCGGGTTCTCGGCAACTGAGCGTCTCAATGGGCTCACGCAGATCCAGATTGAGCTTGCCAGCCATGACAACGCGCTGGATTTGCATAGCCTGCTGGATACGCCCGCCTCACTGACCATTCATCACAAATACGAGGGCCTGCGCCATCTCTCCGGGGTAGTCGCCGAGATTGCACGTGGTAATGAAGGCCATCACCGCACCAGTTATTCGCTCACACTGCTGCCCAGCCTACACCGGCTGGCCCATGGCTCTGACTGCCGGATCTTTCAGAAGAAAAGCGTGCCCGAGATCGTCAAGATCCTGCTGAAAGAACACGGTGTCGAGGATGTGAAGTGGGATCTGACGGATACCCACGCGGCCCGTGAATACTGCGTGCAGTACCGGGAAAGTCACTTAAGCTTTTTAGATCGCATCACGGCAGAAGAAGGTATCTGGTACTATTTCACCTATGGTGCCAATGGCCAGCATACGCTGCAGTTCATTGATAACCCGCAGATTGTCTCGCAGCTACCAGACCAGCCCAAGCTGGAATACAATGCCATGGCAGGCGGGGCTGTCAAAGGTGTCTATTGCAACAGCTTTGTCCTGCGTGAGCAGCTGCGAGCCACCAGCTTCATGCAGCGTGATTACTCGTTCAAGAACCCGCCTTACAACCAGCAACACGCCCATCAGCGCGGTGAGGACAACGGCTCTGCCGGAGATTATGCGCTCTATGAATATCCGGGGCGCTACAAGGCCGATGGTGTCGGCAAGCCCTTCACAAAACACCGGCTGGAGGCCGCGCGTGTTGAGGCCACCACAGGCCACGGGGCGACCAATGCCATCCACCTGACGGCAGGTCATCAGTTTGCGCTCACGGACCACCCGAACGACGACTACAACATCAAGTATCATTTGCTCACCGTCTCGCATCAGGGCAGTCAGCCGCAGGCCGTGGCTGAGGAGGCTGGCAGTGGCACCACCATTTACAGTGCCGGGTTTGAGGTGATGCCCGCGCGTCTGCCATACCGGCCCAAATTGCTTAAAAAGCCTTTGGTGGATGGCCCTCAGATCGCCCATGTCACCGGGCCGGAAGGTGAAGAGATTTACTGTGATGAACATGGCCGGGTCAAAGTCTGGTTCCCGTGGGACCGTCACGGCAAGAAGAACGATACTTCCTCCTGTTGGATCCGCGTGTCCTCCAACTGGGCTGGCGCCAGCTGGGGCCACATCGCCATCCCCCGCATTGGCCACGAGGTCATCGTAGACTTCCTCGAAGGCGACCCGGACCAGCCCATCATCACAGGGCGCACTTATCACAACAATAACAAGTCACCTTACCAACTGCCGGACCACAAAACTAAAATGGTCATTAGGTCCGACAGCCATAAAGGAGACGGGTTTAATGAGATCTCATTTGAGGATCAGTCCGGTGAAGAGCAGATCTATGTCCATGCCCAAAAAGACCAGGATATTCACGTCGAAAACAACCGCGCCAAGCGTGTTGATGTGAACCAGTCAGAAAGCATCGGCCACAACAAATCCATCGAAGTGGGCAACAGCCACCACGAAGTGATTGGCGGCAACATGACGCTCATGGTTGGTCCCAACAAGCTTCAGCAGTTCGTCACCGAGAAATTTAAAGCCGTAGAAAAAGCTCTTGGCAAGAAAATCGGCGGTATTGCCGGAACCCTCGGCAAGTTCGGCCTCAACATGGGCGAAGGCAATCTTGTCATCGGCGTTGGCAAAAACAAAGCTGAGACCGTGATGGCAACATCCTCCGAATTTGTAGGAACCGTAAAGGTTATGAATGTCGGAGCTGGATATCAACGTGCTGTTGGCGGAATGATGAACAGCTCGATCGCCATGGGGAAGTACGAGGATGTTGGCATGAACAAAACTACAGTGGTGGGCAAACGTTATGAAATTGTATGTGGTGGATGCAAAATCGTGATGAATAGTGATGGCACAATGCTGATTGAGGCTGAGAAAGAGCTCGTCCTCAAAGGCGGCAAAATTAAACTTAACTAGAGGGCCATAGCATGATGTATTCAGAAGCAGCACGGCTCTCCGATTTGGCTGATCACAAACAAAATCGGGATAGTAACCGAGATGACAGTTTTGCAATTAACGGAGTAAATTCATCCTCTGATATTACCGACTTTGAGTTGTCAGGCCCAGAAGCCCTTGCGAATATGACTCAACTCATTACTCAGATGAAAGGTTCAACGTTTGAGGTGGATGCAGGCTTTTTTGATGAAGTTGCGATGATGTTATCGGTGCTCGATTTGTTTGGTGCATCCTCAGATACCGGTTTAAGTTCTCAATCATTCGGGTTTAAGAACAACTCCTTCGCAGATGCCAAAGAAAGTTTCTTCACAGTAGATTACGTGAATGCCTTTGAAGCTTTCCCAGGCAGTGGGGAGAGTTTCGGTGAATGATTTTACCAAATTTTTGCAAAGTCAGCTTGGGATTGAAAATTCGTTACCATCACTCCCGTCAGATATCTCATTTCCAAGCTTACCGAATGAACTGCCTATCCCTAATATATGGCCTGACGAGGGAGTTTCCCCAAGTCAGACAGGCCCTTCAAAAACTCTAGAGCAGATTAAACGGTTGGTGCCCGATCAGGTGCATAATCGCCAAACCTTTCAAGATCAAAAGTGTGGGGTTGCGCAGGCTATCGACGAAAAAATCGATGAGTATGCCGCTATGGCGCAAGCACTTTTAGATCTTTCTGGTTGGAATGGGGAAGAGACGCAAGACAAAAAAATTGAGGAAATAAAGCAAGGACTTAATAGTACGATTGACTATATTGCGAAGCATTTCCCACTTGGTGATGCCCCTGTGCGGGAGCTTCAAGAGCAAAAAAGACATAAAGAAAGCATGTTGGCAAGTTTCAAAACTCAAAAAGCCAACGGCCCACACGCAAAATCCTTTGAAGCGTATTTAGACAAAGAAATCGATAGTCTTGAAAAAATAATCGCTGGGATTAATGCGGGCATCGCTCAACGAGGGAAACGAGTTGAGGACGCAGCTTTACATCGTGCTGAATCCTGGGAATCATTTAAAAGTTTCTTTGCCGAGGCTTACAAGGGGTTAATGGATCAGTTGACGCGTTGTGGGTTACTCAGCGCGGTCCAATACGCCCAATCGAAACTGGCAATCTTTGCCATAGAAACAGTAGTGCTGGCTGGGGTTGGCAAGGTGGTTTTAGGGGGTGTTACCTATGCTGCCAAAGGGTTCACAATACTTGTCAAAAAGGCTGATCGTACCTTTCGGGTGCGAGTGAACTCGGATGAGATCGATCCGGCAATAAGACAGCAACTTGACAATAAAGATCTTGGTAATCATGACGCAAGAGATATCGCAGATGGTGACGGTGGTAATCCCAAAAAAGTGGTCCGCAATGATGATGAGGAAATTGCAGCAAGATCTGGTGCGACAGCAGCACAAAAAGCAGCAAGAAAAAGAGTAGCTAGAAAGTTTTACGCAGATCAGAATATGGATGATGATGATATTAAAGCTGAACTTAATGGGATAGACTTTGGCTACCCTTTAACGCTCGAACCGGTCGGGAAGGGGCAGAAATTATATCAATATTTACGGGAGCCTGACCCGAGGTATACCCCCAATACAGGCAATTTTTTCACACCGGATGAGGGAATCCAGCCAACAAATTTAGGAATTGGTCCTCTTGGGCGTGAAAAAAAGCCCAGGCAGTTCGTAACCAGTAAAAACTGTACTGCATTAAAGTCAATTGCAAAGAAAATCGTTGATAAATGGACAGTACCCGGCACTCCGCAGCCAACCGTAGGGGGCGGTCGACAATGGCGTTTTAAATCCGGCTGCAGACCAACAATGAAAGATGAGGGTAAAGTTGTCTCCTATCGTTAAAATTGATTCAGTTACAGAGATGCTGCAAGCTTGCATCTATTTTCAACATCGTTTTCAGGAACTTTACAATATCTATAAGGATAATTGGTTTTTATCGATTGTTGAGCAGATGAAGTTCATAGAAGCCAACGCACGGGTTAAAGGTGAAGTGCAAAGAAAGCTTAAGCAAAAGATATTTAAGCAATACCGGCAAGCGGGCGAAGATGTGGAATCTATTAGTCCTGAGCTTGCTGATAAATGGGCGTGCTCTTTGCAAAAATTTGAAAGTTTTCAAATTGAAAATAAAGAAAATTACTATGATGAGCTGCAAGAAATATCTGCATTATGTAATAGTCATATGAGAAAACTAACTGATGAGAGCGACGATTTCAGGAAGTTAACAATACTAGATATTAGTATTTATAGTATTCAGGATAACTTGATTGAAGAAGAGGATATCGAAAAAGAAATTTATAGAGAAGACCTTAACTTTGGATTTCTCTCAAGAAGAGGATTAGATGGTTTAGATGAGGACCTGATTAATGAAGTCAGTGTCTTTTCCAAGTTTTTTTGGAGTAATTTAGGGAAGCAGTTTTAATCATGCCAGCTGCATATCGTAAAGGCGATATCGCCGCAGGTCATGGGTGTTTTCCGCCCACGCCTTCATCTGCCGGAAGCCCTGATGTGTTTGTAAATGCTATTGCTGTGGTGCGTGTCGGTGACGGCGTTATCCCGCATGGTTGCGGCAATTGTCCGCCTCATCCTCGTTCCATGTCAGCGGGATCTGGATCCGTGTTCGTCAATGGCCGTGCAGTGTGCCGAGTGGGCGATGCTGTTGGGTGTGGTGGCTCTGCTTCCGCTGGATCAGGGGATGTTGAAATTGGTGGCTGATCAAGACACATCAAAGCCTGGAGTATTTGACTTAGGAGAAGGCCTCACACCGGTAGATATATGGCAAGGCCTTCATGCCAGCGAACCTCTCTGGATTGCGTCTGCGGGCGTTGAGGGCGGCAAAGAAAATCAGACCCGTATTGACGAGACAGATCTAAGCCTTCTGAAGAAACTAGGATCCTTCCCTGCGAAAAGATGGGCTCAGATGTGTGATGGCATCGGCTGGACGGCGCTCGGCGCGGTAGCATTGTCCTGGTGCCAAAGTTCTAACGATCAAGCCTTCAAAGTCGCTTGGTCGAGCGCAGTAAACGATGAAAGACTCAGTGATAGTCAAAAGCGGGCATTAAAGTTGGCAAAGGCTTACGATTAAGACGGTACTCGGTGCACCTGAGTTAATGTCTCAAGAGTATCCTGATCACCTTGAGGTCCTGTCCCAGTGTTGGGATGAAGGAAACGTAAGTTCTTGCGTCAACACCACGTCAACCGCTGTACGCAGTTTGAACTGTACATAGCGCTGTTTGATGTCGTATAGTTCGTTAATGTCTTATGAGAGTTGCTAAGCGGTATCAGTCGCTTGTGAGCTAACTTATTGAAAAGTAACTTATAGTAGAATTTGCTATATTAGAGGCTCATAACCTGAAGGTCGTAGGTTCAAATCTTACCCCCGCAACCAAAGATACAAACCCGTTATCACTTAGATGACGGGTTTTTTGTTGTTTAAATTTTGAAACACAACAACTCCGGTTACCGCACCCTAGCCTTCATCTTTAAATGACTTGTCGCCATAGATGAAGCGGGGGCCGCGGCCGTAGCTGGAGGCGGCGTCTCCGGCGTTGTAGAGCTCGCATTTGTCCAGAGACAGGCAGCCGCAACCCATACAGTTGTCGTAAGACGGCTGATGAGAAACAGTTTTTCGCTACACTGTCTGAAGTTGGTTAAGTGACTGGTAGTTGATAGCGTAAGGAGCTATTGGCAGGCATCCGCGTAGTTCTATTGTGGGCTTAGACAAATCAAATAGATGGTCTTAACTTTAGATCAGGTGCATCAGGGGGGCATGAAACGGCCCATCCATGCTGTTCTTGAGGCTGGTGCGTCAAGTTTGCTAAATCCCTGTTTTTGCCAAAAGCGTATGGCTCTAGCATTTTTTGCATTTGCACCAACATGTACAGCTGCTACCTCGTATCGTGTTGCTTCTTGTAGCCATTTGTCAAGAAGTTGGGCACCCATACCTTGCCCTTGAATAACTGGAAGAAGGTTCATGTGTAGATGGGCAGGAAAACCTATAGAAATCTGTTCTGGTGTTTTCTCCGGAAAGTGGATCATCTGGCATCGGCGTTCTTCGGCTGTCCAGGTTGATCGCGTTTCTTCCTCTGGTAGCGGGTACTTTTGTCTTAAGCTGGGCCACCATTGAGATTCTAGAACTTCCTCAAATTCAATAGTATCGATGGTTCCAACACAATAGCCCACGACTTGATTTTGGCGCTCAATTACGTAAGAGAGTTGAGGAGAGAATTTTAAATATGGGGCAGAGTAAATGTGCCCCATCATTTTATAGTCAGCATACAAATGGCTTGCCTCACGACCTAAATGGCCTGTTTGAACTGAAATTCGGTAGAGTGCCTCTAAATCATCGGGAACAGCCCGTCGGATTTTGCTCATTTCAATGTTCCCAATCGATGCGCAATCACTTTTACATCTTATGAAGACTGAATACTGGTAGCAAGCTCAGGATGATCACGTCCAGCTATGAGCAAAATCTTCTTACCAACGCTGAACTTACACCCCGTTATCTAATATCCCCGATGCTGTAGAGTTACGTCATCGCACTGCGTTCTATTGAGAATTTGGTATCGTAGTCACGCAGAAGATAGAGAGTGAGAAGTCCGGCTAACATGGGCCATCCTGCGAAGAACAGGAGGTTGGGGCTTGTGAACGGGTCGAGATATCGCTCGTAAGATACAAGCGTCGATACGATATGCATGATTAAAAGAGCGCCTATTGAAAGGCGTTTTTTAAACCCGACGAGAAAGCAGATGACGATGAGCGCTTGTATTCCGCCGAGTATAAAAGAGAGAGCCTCGCTCATAGCTGAAAAGCCATAGAAAGCTTCGAAAGTCCTAGCTGTCGAGTCAGGGCTAAGGAATTTATTTAATGTCCAGAGGATGAACACAATAGATATACTCAAGCGCAAGCTAAAGAGAGACCAGATCAAAGGAAATTTAGGCACCGTGATTGTGTTCATACAAGTATACCTTTCAGTAGGTCACTAAAATACCCTGAAATCCAGAGCAACACTGATCAATCCTATGTATGCCGCCAGATCAGCAATTCAATTGCAAATAATCGACTTTTCAAGTCCTCACGGCGTTGTGACTAAGCAAGCAGGAGGTTCTGCAATCAATCCTGTGAGACGTGGCGGCACGTGCTGCTATCGCTTGCCGCCAATCGCTTTCAGGCTACGCGTTGGTTAGGTCTTGCTTCGCCATATCAAGGAGTTCTCGAAGAGTGTCTGCTGGCTCAGGACGTTTGGTGTAGTCTGGACTAATGTCAGCGTTCATGACTTTGCCTGTTTGGCTAACAATCAGGCGTGCCGGCATAGGGAGTTCCCAACTTCCATCTCCGTTAAAACTTGGTAGGTCGATACCGATCCCTCTATAAACCTTGCGCAGATCTTCAGGTAGAGAGAAAACGAGACCGAGCTTGCTGGTATAAAGACTACCAAGATCCGAAATGATATCGAAAGATAGATCTTTCTCGGTTTTGGTTTTGAGCGAAGCTGCTTGAGTTTGTGGCGAAATAATCAATATGTTGGCGCCAGCTTCTTGGAACTGCTGTGAAACTTCTTCCAGAGCTTCAAGCTCTAACATGCAATAAGGGCACCACGCTCCTCGGAAAATACTGATCACCAATGGGCCGTTCTTAAGCAACTCGTTAGAGTTGACTGGTGTACCATTCTGATTGGGCAAGGTGAAACCAGGAAGTGTATCGCCAACTTTAATAGTGCCATTCAAAATGCCTGATACCGCCAGATCTGCAGTAGCTCGGTCCATGACATCGCGAGTTTTCTGAGGCAGCTTTTTTTCGACTTGAGCTTTTAAGGTCGCAATTTTTTCATGTAAAGACATTGTAGATGTTTCCTCTACTTGGTTGAATTATGATCGGTCAAGTCAAACACTGCATGACTAAAGACTGGAAAACGGGGCTATCTTGTGACTCAATTCAAGACATGAAGATGAGAAGGACACGAGATTGATCAAGCCGATGATCGTTTCACCATTGCCTGAAAGCGGGCAAAGCGATTACTCGCGATCTGCTTATCAAGTCATATTTTCCAGTAGTGACAACGTTTGTTGGACAGTGTGAACCTGGGCCTTCGGACAAATATTATTTAGTGTGCTTTGGTCCTGAATAGATCAGATGAGGGAAATATGGCAGTACTGGCGTGCGTGATAAACTGGTTGTTCGGTCAACGCACTATTGCTCAGGAGCAATAATCTCAGGGGACCCTGAGTTGCTGGAGCATTGTATTGCTTTTGAATGCAGTGGGTTCAAACGACTGCTTTATAAGTGAGCTTCATGAGGGGCAATTGGAAGAGGTTGTTTGACTTCAGTATTTCTTCAAATGCTCCACGAGCGAGCGTACCCGGAAGGGAAGGAATGCACGAGATGGATATACCAAGAGGGTTTCCTGTGGTGATATCTCACAGGGCTTGAGGACGGCAACCAAAGCACCCGACTTTAGGGCGCTGGTCAGATATCCCTCAGCGAGCCTCGTGAACCCTAAACCTGCACATGCAGCAATCATTAGCGCTCGCCCATTATTGCTGGCCCAACGACCAGAAACCCGAACTTCAAACGTGTCGTCATTCCTGGCAAAGAGCCAGCGCAAGCCGGGTGTTATTAAACAAGAATGGGATACCAGATCCTCCGGCTCGTTTGGCTCTCCATGCTCTCTCAGATAATCAGGAGACGCACAAACCATCATCCGTCGGCTTCCAATCCTGCTAACTGTCAAATCAGGGTCTGATGGCATTCCATGACGAATAGCCAGGTCAAACTTTTCTCTGGCCAAGTCTACAGGCCGGTCACTTATTTCAAGGTCAAGTTCAACCTCAGGGTGCGATCTGGCAAAATCAGCAAGAGCACTGGCCACCCAAGTCTCGCCAAATATTCCCCCAGCAGCTACTCGGATACGCCCCTTTACCAGGTTTTGCTGTTCAGCTAAGTCAGCTGATAGTGCGTGTATATCTGCCAATATCGCTTTTGAACGCAGGTAATATTGCTCCCCGATATCTGTTAGATTCACGCTACGCGTCGTCCGGTGCAGCAATAGCACCCCTAAGCGATTTTCGAGATTGGAAACTCGGCGGCTAATGAATGATGTCGATACATCAAGAGACTCTGCAGCTCTTTTGAAACCACCGTTTTCAACGACAGCGCAAAACTCCATCAACCCATCAAGCTCTTTCATTGTTGCTCCTGAGCAATAGTGCGTTGACCGGATAACCGATTTATCACGCGTGCCAGTACTGCCATATATTCCTTAACCGATCCATTCAGGACCACAGCGAACAACAAAAACATAAGTCGGCAAATTGGGCCTGTCACGGCCCGGTTATCCTAATCAATCCTGAGAACTCCAGTGAACACTGCTCCCCGCAGATACTCTCACAGTTAAGAAGGTGGTGGCGTTGCCCTCTCAGACATCCTGCTATTTTGTCGATGGGTTGCTTCTGCGAGGGACGTCGCACTATGAGATCGCCTTGATTTCTAGTCTGTCGTGTTAGCGACGTAAATCTCAGCATCTTCCGGGATAAACCGATACGCCGTCTGATCCGCTTTGGTCCTGCTCAACATATTGGTCGACAAGTAGACCGGTTGCGAAGGAGAAACAAAATGTTTCATGTTCAGGCCACTAAAACGGAAATGAAAAGCGTCTTATTGGAATGCCCCGTTAAGAAAGTCCCAAGTCTCGGTCCAGGGATAATTGCCGGGCTTACCGCCAGTCTAATCTGGGGTGCGTATCTCTCACTCTCGCGTGTCGGCGTCACCGCAGGCCTTGATGGGTTTGATATCGCATTTCTCCGTTATATTGTAGCAGGTCCTCTCGTGCTGCTGTTTCTTTTGATCGTGCGACGTAATCCCCTCAAGCGCATCTCCCTCTTACAAGCAGCTGTTGTGTCTGTCCTGTTAGGACCTCCCTTCGTGTTGCTCGGTGTAGGCGGCTATATTTATGCGCCATTGACGCACGGTGCCGTTATTGTGCCGGCCTCTATGATGCTTGGCGGGTTTTTGCTTGCTCGTATTTTTCTGAGTGAACAACTTGGCCTACAGCGCATATTTGGGACGCTGATAAAACTTATTGGTCTTGCTCTCATTGCTGGTCCGGCTGCCATGACCAGTTCTCTTGAGATTTTCATTGGTGATACATTTTTCATTGTCGCAGGAATGCTTTGGGCTGGCTTTAGTGTGTTGCAGCAGCACTGGAAACTAAACGCGCTTGACGTGACTACAGTTGTTTCAATCGCAGGACTTTTGACTGTTGGGCCAATCTATCTCAGCTCTCGTGGTGTTGATGTTTTCACTGCGCAGTCAGTACACATTCTGGTGACCCAGCTCATTGTGCAAGGTGTTCTGTCTGGTGTTGTGGCTATGATTGCATTTGCTAAGTCGGTTCAGATATTGGGTGCGGCTCAGGCTGCTATGTTTCCTGCTTTAGTTCCTGTTTTTGCGTTGATTATCGGAGTTCCCCTTACCGGAGAAACACCATCAGTCATTCAATGGGGCGGCCTCGCTACCGTCGGCGTTGGTCTGACAATTGTGGTGATGAGTGCACTTAAATCCACCCGTTGAAGAGTTTGTTCCATCCCCTTTAATCCGAAGAGTTACCAGATGACACAGGAAGAAGAAAACACAGCTGTCTACGCCATTGTTCAACTGAGCATTCATGATGTTGACCGCTACTTCAATGACTACTCAGCCCATCTCGGGTCGATTAGCGCCCGTCATGGTGTCGAGCGGATTGCTGTTTCTCAGCATCCTGATGTCATTGAAGGGACCTACCAGAAAGAGAACACCTTAATTCTGAAGTTTGCCAGCCGTGCTGTCTTTGATGCCTGGTACAATGATCCAGAATATCAACCATACAAGAAAATCCGTCACTCAGTGACCGATCCAAATGCATCCACAATAGTCGTGTTGCCTGCTTTTCAAGGCTAGAACCCAGCACATCTGGCCCAGTATCTTCACCGAAAACGCCCTTCAATGAGGCTGGAAGATCATAAACGCAGCTGCAGAGAAAAAAGACTGCGACAGGCTTGTACCTTCGGCTGAATGAAATGCTGAAAATCTGCACAGATGGTGAGTAGGGTCTGCAAATCAGGTTGGCATAACGGTTTGCATGACAAAGACTCTTGCAAATAACAGAGTGACAGCTTTTGGGTTTGGGCTCGCCTCCGCCATTCTGGCTTTTGAGCCTGTGCTATGGCTGGTGCGAACATGGTTTGATCCCTCTTATTCATCCTCTGGCGCTGTTTATCTGGTTGCAGTCGCGGGCTTATTGCTCTGGTCGCTGTCGAGCCCCGTGGACCATTCCGCTAATCATCACCGCCAAACTGCAGCTTTGCTTCTTGTGGCTTCCGCTTTCATTCGCCTGATCAGTCAGGTGTTTGCAATCAATGTTATTGGCGGGTTGGCTCTGGCTTTTGATATCTTCGCCATTGCCACGCTTTTGAGGGTAGGGGAACGCAAGCGTGCACTCTCTCCCTTCTGGCTCTCTGCGCTTTTCCTGTTCTCCCTGCCTGTTGAGCGGATTGTTCAAAGGCTATTGGGTTACCCTTTGCAGGAACTGTCAGCGAAAGCGTCTTGTTTTCTTCTCAGCGGTGTCACTGAGAACCTTTCCTGCAATGGTGTGCGGCTGACACTTGAAGGCAAAGACGTACTGGTTGATTTGCCTTGTTCTGGCACGTCCAGCCTTATGCTCAGCTTGGCATTTATTGTGGTGTTGAACGCCATCTATCGCCCACGATTAAGTGTCGCTCTGCTTTGGGTCGGTATTACGCTCGTTCTCAGCATCTTAGGCAACTCTCTCCGCATCAGCACGTTAGCACTTGGCATCGCCTATCCGCATTGGTTTCTTGATGTAAACGTTATGATGGAACCATGGCATAGCGTGATTGGGTACATCACTCTTGCTCTCACCCTTCTGCCAATCCTGAGGCTGTATCGGCCTAAGGCACGCATGTTCGTTGCTTCTTCTTATGCAGATGAAGGTCCCGAGCTGCCTAAGTCACTTCAAAAGTATCTGGCTCTCGCCTTTGTTGGTCTTGCTGTTGTTGTTGTCAGCCTGCCCCGACAGGCTGTTGATGTGGCGAGAGCAACTACACTCCCTGTTTTGCCTTTGTTTTTGAATGGGCAGTCCGGTCAGGACATTCCATTACTTCCTGTCGAACAACAGTATCTCGAAGCGTATGGAGGGTATGCAGTCAAAAAGCGCTATGGAGAGCATGCGCTTACTCTTGTGCATACCAGCTCCCCGCTTCGCCATCTTCATGCGCCGGATGACTGCTTGCGCGGTCTGGGTTACCGGGTTGAGTTTCTTGGGTCTCGTTTTGAGGCAATGCCTTCAGCGCTGTATCGGGCGACTGCAGAAAACGGCCAGCAATGGCAGGTCTCCGTCTCTTTTTTCTCTGATGACGGGCATGTCACCAACAACGTGGCCGAAGCGATTTGGATTTGGTTGCAAAACCCGTCGCTCTCTTGGACCAGCATTCAGCGCGTTTCACCATGGCAGGCTGCTCTTTCCAACCAAAACCAGTTTGAGGCCGCGGTTTTTGCTGCCTTTGATTTCCCCAGGACCTAAAATTTAGAGGATATTCTTGATGTTTGAGACAACGCGCTTTCTCTCTTTGCTTTTGATTTTTGTAGTCAGCACGAGCTCCGATGCTGGTGCCGAGCAGCCAGACCCACTGGGAAAGAAGGCGGGCACAATTGTCGCCATGTTAAATGGACAACAGGTTGAGTTGCCCTTGCTCTCTGCGCACTACGATGTGGATGTGGTTGGAGATATCGCCCAGGTTACGCTTTCACAGACATTCCTCAATCCCAATGATGTGCCGCTCCATGCAACCTATCTGTTTCCCCTAAATCAGAAGGCTGCCGTTCATGCCATGGAAATGGAGTTGGAAGGGCAGCGGATCGTCGCGCAAATCAAAGAAAAACAAGAAGCAAATGCTGTATTCAAGCAAGCGAAGGCTGAGGGGAAAGCCGCGTCCCTTCTGACACAGCATCGACCAAACATGTTTACTCAGGATATCGCCAATTTGATGCCGGGTAAGCCAGTGACCGTGCACCTCCAATATGTTCAGTCCGTGCCGAAAGTAGATGGGGCCTATGAACTGGTTGTTCCCATGGTGGTTGGGCCGCGGTACCAAGGAGCAACCGAGCCCGCCCAACAGGGCAAGCCAGATGCGATGTCTGACAGTGATGAAGTTGACGTCGTTTCCGGCTGGGAAATCGATCGGCTATCGACATATCCTCAGGTGTTAGGCGTTTCAACATCCACGGCCATCAATCATCGGCGGGTCTCCCTGGATATGTCCATGACCGCAGCTCTGCCTATATCCGGCCTTTGGAGCTCAACACATAAGTTGAGCATCTCCGGAGATGAAACCAAAAAACAGGCGACTTTTGAGAAAGCTAAGGAGGTTGACAATAAAGACTTTGTCTTGCGTTACGAACTGGCCGCTGAGACGAGTGTTACTGTTGGTCTAGACAGTCACTACGAGGATGAAAAAGGTGGCTTCTTTTCGTTGCTCATCGAGCCGCCTAAAGTTCCGGCAGAAGCGACTATTGGTAAAAGAGAGCTGGTGTTTGTGGTGGACACCTCCGGCTCTATGGGAGGCGCTCCGATCGCCGCAAGCAAAGCCTTTATGCGTGCCGCGATTAATAATCTACGCCCAGATGATTACTTTCGGATCCTTCGGTTTGCAAATGAGACAACTGCATTTGAGGAGCAGTCCTTAATTGCAAGCGAGCATAACAAACAGGCAGGGCTTGAGTATGTCTCCAGTCTTTATGCTGGTGGCGGTACAGAACTGAATGCAGCGCTCAATGCTGCGTTTGGTACGCAACAACCTAAAGACACAACGCGCATCGTTGTTTTCCTGACAGACGGTTACATAGGCAATGAGCGCAAAGTAATCCAAACAGTTGCTAATCGCATTGGAAAGGCACGTCTTTATGCGTTTGGAGTGGGTTCGTCCGTCAATCGCTTCCTGCTTGAGGCGCTGGCAACAGAGGGACGGGGATATGCACGCTACGTTGAGGCTGACGAGAGCTTCCATGAGACTGCAGAGGCCTTTGCAAAAGACTTGAAAACGCCTGTGCTGACCGATGTCTCAATTGATTGGAACGGATTAGAAGTTGAAGAGCAAAGCCCGACAAAGCTGCCTGATTTGTTCGAAGGGCGCGCACTTCGAATTCTGGGGCGCTATCAAAAAAGTGGAAAGCACACCATTTTCATAAGTGGCTTAGTGAATGGAAAGGCAGCTCGCATGCCGCTGGAGATTGATCTGTCAGGGAGAACTCAGCAACAGAGCTCAGAAAAGAAAGCGCTTCCAATCATCTGGGCGCGTGAGCAGATTTTTGCAAAAAATCGAGCATATACGATTGGAGGCAGTTCAAATCAGGCCTTAAAAAACGAGATTATTAAGCTTGGTCTGGATCATTCTCTGCAAACCCGCTTCACTTCGTTCATTGCGGTTTCTGAGGGCCCCGTAAATCATGCCCCAGAAAATGCAGTTTCAGCATTGGTCCCACTGCCGCAAGTTTCTGGAGTAACGACAAAAGCCTATCCAAACCTCAGTGGAAGTTCAGCGCCAGAACCGGAAGGGATTATGGGGCTCTTGATCGTGATTATGGGTCTTGTCGCGCGCTTCCGCCAAAACCTCGTCAGCATGGTTCGAACAATACGTTGCTCCATTACTCGAACGGGTCAAGGCTCCATTCCTCAGGAGGGCCTGGATCGCTCTCTGCCTTATAAACTCCGCCGGGATGGTTGGTGGCTGGATTGAATTGAAATCCGGGGCTCATGGCGGAATATGATGTCTTCTGCCTCCAGCAAGCTAAGAGCGTCTCAACTTGTCCAGTTTTGGCGCTCTTTCTGGTAGCAAGCCAGAGCGATATCGTTGCAGAACGAACTGTAGGAATAGGCCAATAAGCAGCATGCGCATGTAGGAGGATCGGGTTGCCCATTCGGAAGGGAGGAAGCCTGTTAGGATCTCTGTCATTGACCAGATCGCCCAAACGATCAGTGCTCCCGCGATAGCCCCTTTATTGTTTCCACTTCCACCTGCGATCAACATCACCCAGGCAAGAAATGTTATCAGGATTGGCTCAGTTGCGTCTGGGTTGAAGTACTTGAAATAGTGCGCACTCAACGCTCCTGCCAACGCCATAAATATGGCACCAATCACAAACGTCTGCGTGCGGAAAGAGTGAGTGTCCTTGCCGATGGATTCAGCTGCGTCTTCATTGTCGCGGATCGCTCGCAATACCCGGCCCCACGGACTTTTGTGGAGGCGCTGAGAAATGAAATAAGTCAGCAACACGATTATCCAAACGAAAAGAACGAAGACAATTTCGGCTGTTTGCCCTTTGAACACCCCTTCAAAGGGACGTGGGATGTTGGAAACTCCCAAACTCCCGTTAGTCAGCCACTCCTCATTTACAATGACAAGTCGGATGATCTCTGCAATGCCAATTGTTGCCATGGCGAGGTAATCGCTTTTGAGAGAAACGCAAAGCCGTGCAATGCCCCAGCCAACAAGACCTGCAATGACAGCTGCAACGGCCATGCCTACAAAAATGGGTTGCTGTAATCCCCCAACATTGTTTGACGCTGCCGTGGAAGTGATAATAGCCGCTGAGTATGCGCCGATAGCGTAAAAGCCAGCAATCCCGGCATTAAACAGGCCGCCAAACCCCCATTGGATGTTAAGCGCCAGGCAAATCACGGCATAAATGCCAGCCATGGTAAGGAAGGAAACGAAATAGAAGAACAGACCTGTGAGTTCCATCAAAGTACCCTTCCTTTTAGTAGGCCTTGCGGACGGAACAACAACAGCACCAACATGATGATAAAGGCAATTGCGCTCTTATAACTGGGCGAGATGATCTCTATTTCCATAATCGGGAACGTACAAATCTCTTCTGCAACGCCGATTATCAAGCCTCCCAGCATAGCTCCTAAGGGGCGGCCAATTCCGCCCAACAAAGCTGCTGCAAACATAGGTAACAGCAAGTTCCAACCCAGGTTTGTATGGATGTCCGTATCCAACCCCACAAACACACCACCAATGGCAGCAAGGCCACCTCCAATCAGCCAAGTCCATCGAATGATTTTTTCCGTATCCAGTCCGGCAATCCGTGCCAGTTCTGGGTCATCCGCAACCGCTCGCATGGATTTTCCCGTTTTAGAATACGAGAGGAAGAAATGCAGCGTGATCGCAATAACAACTGTAAACGCGATGATTTGCATATGCCGAAGAGCGATGCGGAAACTATCAAAAAAGATCAGCGGCTTTTGAAAGCCGACCACATAGACTTGAGAGTCCGTGCCCCACAATAACTGGATGGCTGAACGCAAAATAAGAGCAACCCCAAAGGATGCGATGACAGTGTAGATGCTCGGTAGATCTCTCAGTGGTTTATAGAAGGCCTTATCCAAAAACACTGCCACCAGAGCCGTCCCGACAACGGCAATCGGAATAGCTGCAAGTGCTGGAACACCAAGTGTCCAAACAGCAGTTAGTGCGATGTAAGCGCCAGTTGTCATCAAGTCGCCATGAGCAAAGTGTGCAAAGCGCAGAATGCCAAAAATCATCGAAATCCCGACAGCGCCCAATGCATAAATGCTGCCAAGAGTTATGCCCGGTATGAGGTAATAGTTGATGAAATCAATCATGCTGGCAGCCCCCCGCCGAGAAATGCATGCCGAACCTCATCATTAGCCAGAAGGTTTTTGCCCGTGTCCGTATATCCGTTCTTGCCGTTCACCAGCACATATCCAATGTCCGCAATGCGCAGCGCTTGTTTGGCGTTTTGCTCCACCAACAACACGGAGATACCGGTCTCCCTGATCTTCAGGATTAGATCAAAGATCCGTTCCAGATAAGCAGGTGACAAACCGGCTGTCGGCTCGTCCAACAGCAGCAGCTTTGGGTCGCTCATCATTGCTCTTCCGATGGCAACCATTTGCCGTTGACCTCCGGAAATCTGCCCCGCTGGCTGGTTCAGCTTTTCACGAAGGTCCGGAAACAGCGTCAGGATCATATCTAATGTTGAAGCTGGATTTTTCGGTGGTGCAGCGTAAGTACCAACCTGCAGGTTTTCACGCACTGTCAGATTTGCGAAGACATTGCTGGACTGTGGAACAGCAGAAATGCCCATAGGGACGAGGTCCGCAGTTTTGACGCCGACAATCGAACGCCCCATGAACTCCACGGAGCCAGAAAAGTATTTATTGAGCGCAAAGATTGATTTCAGCAAAGTGGACTTGCCAGCCCCATTTGGTCCCACAATTACCACTATTCCTTTCAAATCAACGCACAGATCAACGCAATGAATAATAGGCGTTGCGCCATAGCCAGTGGTCAGGTTTTGGATGTTCAAAATTGGGTCAGGCATGGACATCCTCATACTTGCCACCACCGAAGTAAGCTTCCACCACGCGTTCGTCACGCTTGATTTCTTCGATGGTTCCTGTCGTTAAAACAGTGGCTTGCGCTAGTACGACAACCTCGTCGCAAAGCCGCGAGACGTAATCCAGGTCATGTTCGATCAGGCAGAAAGTGTAACCGAAGTCGTCATTCAGCTGCTGGATCTTCATAGCGATCTTACTGAGCAGGCTGCGGTTGACGCCGGCACCGATCTCATCCAGCAAGATGACTTTTGGTGTCTGCATCAATGTTCTGCCAAGTTCCAGCAGCTTCTTTTGTCCGCCGGAAAGGTTTCCTGCCAGTTCGTCCTGCAGCTTCTCAATCTCCAGGAAACGCAGTGTTTCCATAGCCTTATCGTAGGCCGCATGCTCTTGCTTGTGAAAGACGGAGGGGCGGAAGATTGCATTGAGTACATTTTCTCCGATAGAGCCATCCGCTGCGACCATCAGGTTCTCAATCACAGTCATACGTGAGAATTCGTGTGCTAATTGGAAAGTCCGATAAAGCCCTTTGCTCTGACGCTGGTGTGCTGGCAAGGAAGTAATGTCTTCTCCATCAAGAAAAATTTGCCCGCTGCTTGGTTGCAGTAGACCGGCTATCATATTGAAAACAGTAGTCTTACCCGCTCCATTTGGCCCGATGACTCCCGTAATTTGGCCAGTTGGAATTGAAAATGAGCAGTTGTGAACGGCGGTTAATCCACCAAATCGTTTTGATACATTCTCAAGCTGGATCATTTGTATTCCCAAAATCTCATTGACCACACCGTCATGACACGGTCCAACATGACCAGGCTCAGAAGAGCCCGGTCATTACTCGGTAAAATTCAACCTCTTGTGGTAGAAGGCTGAATTAATTGAAGATTTTGGTTTGCTTGTAGCTGTCGCCCTCGACAATATACTTGCCGATATAACCTGCGACATCTCCATTCTCATCAAACTCGTGGGCACCAGAAACGCCCTCGTAATTGATGTCTTTGCCCGCAGAGATCAACTCACGTGCTTTCGCCCATTCTCCTGGGCCAACAATCTCACCTGGTGCATTCGCAACTGAACGAAGCGCATTTTTTACAGCGGCACGATCGGTTGAACCCGCTTGTTGAATTGCCAACGCAATCAACATGGTAGCGTCATAGGCCTGATCTACAAATGGTTTGTCAGATCCGCCGCCAAATGTCTCGTCAAACCGAGCATGGAACGCTTCTGTAGCTGCATTTGAGCTCGGGGAACTTGGTGAGGTAAAGAAGGAACTGGCAAGAGCTACTGCGCCAATTTGCTGAATTAAGATGTCATCCCGCAGACCGTCTGTACCAATGAACTTCTCGAAGAAGCCATTTTCCAATGATTGCTTGACGATCTTCGCGCCACTGCCCGCTGCATAAGCGATGACGACAAGTGCATCAGCACCGCTGGAAGCCAGTGTCGCCAACTCACCTCGGTATGAGTTTTTCTTGTCTTCATGCTTGGAGAATTTGGTGACTACCCCACCCAAGTTCTCGTATTCAACCTTAAAAGTGTTACCTATGCCGACGCCGTAGTCATTGTTAACATATGTAATTGCAACCTTTTTAAAGCCTTCTTCCAGAACGGCACGTGCAAGTACTTTACCTTGATAGTTGTCGCTTGGAACAATGCGGTAGACATAGTCGTTGTCTTCCAAGTTGGTCATACTTGGTGCCGTCGCTGTTGGAGAAACCTGAAGCACGCCGTTTGGAATAGCAACCGCATTTGCCGCAGCAATGGTTGCGCCAGAAGACAGTGCTCCCATGATCGCAACAACGTTCTCAATGTTTACCAGTTTACCTGCAGCATCAACCGATGGCTGTGCAGATGCTTGACTGTCCGCAACAACAAGCTTCATGGTTTGCCCATCCAACAAACCGCCGCCTTTGTTCACGTCTGCCTCTGCCAGTTTTGCCCCGTTGAGGATTGGTGGAATAAAGTTGGCGAGAGGCCCCGTCACGCCCATCAATGCCCCAACTTTAATATCTACGGCCCAAGCCGAACCTGCAAATGTTATGTATGCTGCTGTCGTCAGCATCAAAAGAGTCTTATTCATAAATCCCTCCCATTGCATTGCACCGTCGGAAGGCTTTGGCCTCATTGATTTCAGCTATCTCCTCCAATATCGGAGATTCTTACTGCTACAAACGGCGTAATACGTAAAAACACTTGCATATGCGCAAGATGCTGTCAATCACCTCTCCAGAAGTGCAAGTGTCCTCACAGACAGCTGTTTTCCTGTTTTGATGGTAGGGAGATATCATCAGAAGTCACTCGCTTGTTTTGACCTCTGAGCTAAATACTATTTCATATTTCAATTATGAAATTCTCTTGCGCTAATGAAATTAGTCATTCTATTGTGTGGCACAACACTTATATGCACGAACAAACAAGTAATCTAAATGAGCGAGGCACTATCTATTTTGCGACGTGAAACAAATAATACGGCAGCGATCTCTCGAAAGCCTACGAACGCGAAGAGGCAAGAGAAACTGCACATTGGCGAGCGTGTGAAAACCTTCCGCAAAGCATTGCAGTTATCACTCAGTGAGCTCTCCATACAGACTGGGATTTCAGAGGCGACATTGTCCCGTGTGGAGAATGATCAAACGCTGATGAGTGCTGCCAATCTTTATGTTTTGTCACAAGCTCTCAATGTAGATATGTCTGCATTTTTTGAAAACCCGGCAAGTCCGGCTCGCAGTGGCATTCGCAGCATTACGCGCAAAGGGCAGGGCGTTTTTCTGGAAACAGAACGTTATAGTGCGCAGGTGTTGAGTAACGACATCACCAACAAAATGATGAATCCAGCCATTGATATTGTAGCAGGGCGAACTCTGGAGGAGGTTGGCGGATTACATGCTCATCCAGGCGAAGAGTTTTTGATTGTGCTGGAGGGAAACTTGCATTTGCATTCAGAACACTATGCCCCTCTGCTTCTAGAGGCAGAAGACTCCATCTATTTCGATAGCTCAATGAAGCATGCTTACGTTTGTGCTGGTGATACTCCGGCGCGTATTTTGGTAATCGCGACGATTGATGCCACGCACATCAAAAGTGAGGGTGAATAAGCACCACGCGTTCAATTTTATTTATCACATTTGAAATTCTGGGAGGGACGTCAAGTGGCACAGTTAGAAACCAAGACAGATCATATTGCATCTGCTGAAATACGGTTGCCAACCAACGATTTAAAGGAGGACTTGCCGTTTTTCAGCAAGATGCTCGGTATGAAGCTGGATATGATTTTCCCAGCTGATAATCCTGCCATTGCGGTGATGTCCGGTCACGGTCTTCGGGTGCGCCTGGAAAAGGGTGCATCAGAACAACCAGGAACACTGCGTTTATTGTGCAAAGAGCCTGCTGATTTTGCTGAAGGGCAAACCGAACTGATCGCGCCAAATGGCACTAAAATTGAGATTGTTGACGCCTCTCCTGCGCTGGAAATGCCCAAAACCCAGCACTCTTTCATTGTCAGGCATATGATTGACAATGATCCGTGGGTGATTGGCCGTGCTGGTATGCAGTATCGTGACCTGATCCCGGATCGTCTGGGTGGCAGTATTATTGCCTCTCACATCCGCATTCCAGATGCAGGTCCTGTTCCGGATATGGTGCATTATCACACCGTTGGGTTTCAGTTGATTTTTTGCTATCGCGGCTGGGTCCGGCTTGTTTATGAAGATCAAGGTGAGCCTTTTATCCTCAAAGCTGGCGACTGTGTTATCCAACCTCCAGAGATCCGGCATCGTGTACTGGAATCTTCTGGTGAGCTTGAGGTGATCGAAATTGGCGTTCCAGCAGAACATATCACCAGCATTGATCACGAGATGGACTTGCCGAATGGAACTGTGAACCCAGAGCGTGAGTTTCAGGGGCAAAAATTTGTTCATCATCAATTAGATAGCGCCATATGGCAGCCCCATCGCCTTGATGGCTTTGAATGCAGAGATACAGGCATTGGTTTAGCAACAAAACAGGTTGCCAATGTGCAAGTTGCCCGTGCAACGACGGGGCCAACTGGGGCTGTTACCAGCCACACCTCGGATATCTTGTTCTCTTTTGTCATGGAAGGCAGCGTTACCCTGGTCAATGAAGAGGGCAAAGCCCATCAATTGAAAGCTGGAGATGCGTTTGTCATACCGCCAACGATGAAAACATCTCTGCTGAATGGTTCTGATGATCTCGAGATTTTGGAAGTCTCGTTGCCGGGAGGCTTTGAGACCAAGCTTCACGACGTTACCCCTTAAACGGCTTCGCTGCCTCCATGCATCCTATTGTGAAGATTGGAAATTCAGTGAATTATCAAGATATTATAGCGCTTGACGATAGTGACCCGCTCAAACACTGCAAGGAGTTGTTTGAAGAACGGCCTAGCGTCATACATTTAGACGCGAACTCCCTTGGATCTATGCCAAAGTCAGTTCCGGCGCATCTTGCACATGTGTTTCAAAGTGAATGGGCGGATGAACGCAGTGCGAGTTGGGCCGCGGCCAGCTGGATGGCCCGGCCTATGCAAATTGGTGCTGCGATAAGTCGCTTAATTGGTGCTGCTCCAGAAGATACGCTTGCCTACGACAATACCACGCTAAACCTGTTCAAGTTGCTGACAGATGCGCTGAAGCTTAACCCGGATCGCCAGGTGATTTTGAGCGAGAAGACCACATTCCCCACCAACCTTCATGTAGCGCAAGGCCTGGAGAACGCACATAGCGAACAGCTGAAAGTAGCCTATGCGGACCCTGAGTTAGACATTCTCGACGCCATCACTGAGGATGTTGCAGTCGTTTATCTGTCTCAAGTGGATTACCGCTCTGGTCGCCGTTTCAATATGGAGCAAATCAACACCAAAGCCCGTTCTGTGGGTGCATTAACACTTTGGGATCTTTCTCATTCTGCGGGTGCAATTCCGCTGGATGTTGAGGGTACACAAACAGATTTCGCGGTTGGATGTGGTTATAAGTATTTGTGTGGCGGTCCTGGTGGTCCTGCATGGTTATACATCAACAAAAAGCATCAGAATAAGATTTGGCCGGAGATCTCTGGTTGGATCGGTCATGCAAATATATTTTCATTTTCTGAGCAGTTTGAGCCAGCTGAAGGCGTTCTGCGCCACATGACCGGGTCTCCGCAGGTGATTGCAAATGAGATTTTTTGGTGTGCAGCAGAGATCTGGAATTCGGTTGACCCACATCTGGTTTGGGCCAAGCATCGTTCTTTGAGTGAAACACTGGTTACGCTAATCAAAGAACAATGCGGTGATTTTGGTGTCCAACTTGCATCCCCTGAAAATTACGATGAACGCGGCGGACATGTATGCGTTCGCATTCCGGGAGACGGAAGCAAAATCGTTGAAGCGCTTAAGAAGAAGAACATAACCTCTTCTTTCCGTTCTCCGAATGCAGTGAGATTTGGTCTGTCACCGCTCTATCATTCACACGCAGATATGTGGGAGGCAACACAACAACTTCGTGCTGTTCTGGAAGAGCAGGCAATGGCTACGCAAGCCTGATTTGTAAGAGGAGCGTTTCTGCGAGACGACAAACTCGTTGATTGTAGCTCTCCTCTGATCGCTTCTTGCTGGATTCTGGCAAATTTCTTCATTGTCAGAGATTAGGCAGAGAGGCAGCTCTATCACATTGCAGAGCTGCCTTTTCATCTTAGCAGAGTAGGGGATTACTCAAATCCATACCAAGCGCAGGCAAGGGGCGTTCAGTGCTGTCACCATATCCAATTTCAAAGCGCACCTTGTTGATGCACACTTTGGGAATGGTTGGTGCAAAGAGCTCAAATGTCTTAAAGCGCGCGTCATATTCCGGGTTGGCGGTAATATAGCTCTTCAGCGTACCTGTAAGAATTTGGTAGAAACATGTCTCAGTCATCTGCCCGGCTTGCGCCAGCGAAGATGAAAGAAATCTGAGCACCGTGACGAAGTGAGCAGTTTGAATGTCATGTACAATGTAAGCTGGTGGCTTTGCTGGCAGTAATGCGCGCAGTTCATCACTTAGATCGCACTGCTCAGGGTAAATCTCATTTACGAGATCCACATCTCCTTGCAAATCTTTGATTGCCATACCGACAGGTACATTGTCTTCCAGAACAACTGTTATGTTCTGTCCGTGAGCAATAAAACCAAGCCCATATACGCAGAGCATGTGATAGAGCGGCACAACGGTGACTTCAAACAACTTTTGTAGCCAATCCGTTAAATCAAGACCTGCCTTTTGCGCGAGATGAGCAGCCAGGGGAACGCCTGAACTATCTTTGTGCAACAAGGCAGCGTAAAGATAAGCTTTGCGATTTGGTCCCACTTTGTAGTCTGCAGGTTCCCGCCAGATTACCCCCAAAGTTTCATCATGCTGATAGGGAATGTCGCGAAGCTGCTGATAGAACGGATGGCGATACCATACACCGCGCAGTTCTTTTAGAATGAAAACCTTATTCCTCAAGTGATCATCTGATTGAACAATTCCATCCAACCACTCAGATAAGTCAGCTCCATGAGCGATGTATTTTCCAGGAATTCCTCGCCATGCCGACGTGTTCAGGATTGTCAGAGCAACCTTTACATCTGGGCTTTCAGGGCGGTCCAGACTGGTGAGCGTCCGCAAAGATGGGCCCGAAACATAACGTCCGCCAAATGTACCCAGCAGGATCAGGTCTGCTGTTTGTAGATCATTGATGTACGTTTGTTGGAGCACGTGATCCCACTGCCAGGGGTGTACAGGAATGAGACAGTAGCTTTCTAGAGTACCTCCTTTGCTTTTCAGAGTGTCCATTAGTTGCACCATTTCAGTTGCGCCTAAGGTGTCTTTCAGAAAGCTTTTTTCTGCATGGATATCACTATCGCTGCTCTCGCAGTTCTCACGGCGAGCAGCAAGCCATAACAACTCGATCGGTTGTCGACTCTCCGGCGCAAAGCGGGCGACATCCTCTGCTCCCCAACCAAGGCGTCCTTTGTTTGCTACAGCTTTTGGGTGGCCTTCCAGCAGCGCGTGTAACTCATATGGTTGCATCTGGAGGAGCGTGTCAGCATCACAACCTTCGCAGGATTGAGCCAGAAATAAATCCTGACGCAGAGTGTTGGACATTTCACGCAGAAAAGTGGCCAGTGTTTCCGGTTTCATTCCAAGTTCGACCTGTGCATCCACTGAGAATTGAAGTGGAGACAATGGCAGTGCCAATGCGGGAGCCCGGGTGATACTGCCTGCATCCATCCAGAGATTCCCCCAGGTCATGGTTTGCGCCTGAAACGTGTAGAGCACACCTGAGGCAAGGCGTAGCTCAAAAGTTTCGCCGCCAATACAAGTGGGGTCTAAAACTTCTTCATAAGTTAGTTCACTAAGTAACTTTGCGAGCGCTGTCTGGCAGGCTTTTGGCCACAAGGGCGAGGGTGTCGTAGTGTCCGTCACCATTGTGCTGCAATGCTGTTTGTCGAGGATCATAAACGAATCTCCTCAAAAAAACGCTCCCGCCGACAGCACATGAGTGCCGAGCGTTTATGCGGGAAATCGAATTCCGTGAGTTTTTCATAGGCAAGAGAATCTGCGTAGGAGAGCAGTTTGGCGTTATCCACCCGAGGCTCACCCATTATGTTATCAGTCAACGGGCTGTCCAAGAAAAGATAGTGTGTCAGCCCGCGCAACCAAGCGCCGGTTTTCACTTTGCCTAGGTGCCTGCGTTCGCCAATCAGGCCATGCCAGCCTCTGTCGTAACTTTGCGAGGCGTAATAAGGGCCAAGACGGTCCTCTCGCACCCAGTAAGTTTCGAAGTAGCCAGCTTCCTCACCATTAAAACAACCAATTAGTGGATAGGTGTGGGGTTTGGCCTGGAATGTTTCCAGGTATGCCTTCAGCTCATCTTTAGATTTTGCCAGCTCCCAGAAATATGCGACACGGCCATCGTTCATCCAGCGATGAAATCTGTCCAGATCACGGTCTATGTCAACGGCACGAAACGATACGACAACGTCAGCAACGGGGTCATAACGCTCGTAGCACAGCCCGGTTGGATGTGGTGGTCTTAATGGATGATCCCGACCATCTGGCCCTTCGACCAAACCGGTGCGAAGACGACCTGTGGATCTGTGAAGGAGCCAGAGCTGTGGGTTTTGATAGAAGCCGGAGCGATACACTTGATACTGCCCATTTGCTACCGCAAGAAATGGCAGGTCTCGCGGATCAATAGTATCTGCAGGAAGGCTGACTTTCAAAGTTTCTATCTCTGGATGCGCCGAAAAGCATGCCTCCAGACTCAGCAATACTGCCTCAAGTTTTTCTTCTTCAGAACCTTCCAAATAGAATGAAAAACTAAGGTTTGCCTCTGTCGCATTCTCCAGATGAGCACAAGCAAAAGCTTTGGTGTCTCGCAAGACGGTTAGCTGTCCATCATTCCAATCTCCGGATGTAACAACGCGAGCAAATCTGCAATCAGAGGAGCCATCATGCGTTTCATGGGCAATCGAAAGTGATGAGCCAATAGGCATACTATGCAATGTCATCGTTATTTCTCTTGTTAATAAATGGGTTGGCTATTTTGAAGAATGTTGCGAGCTGGCCAGCTCCGTCGCCTGATGCTTCGTTTACGTTGCTAAGGCTAGTGCGATAGTTACCCTTACTGACCAATGTTGGAGAGGTCAGCAGATAGTCATAAAAGGCTGGATCGCCGGTCGTACTTTGAGCTGTAGCTTTAAATCTTCTGCGGAGCGTGTCATAGGCGCGCGCCTCGTCCATCAAGCCATCAATCACCAGAGTGCTCACGGTATGGAGTAGGTTATTGACAATCACGTAATAGCAAAGAAGCTCATCACCAATCTCCGGGGGGACCACATTTTCGGCATTTTTGCCAATGTCAGGTACGTATGCAGATAGGACATCATGATGGGTCGTTAAGTGACCTGTCCCCTGACAATCCCTGACATAAAGATGAGCGGGCATGCCATCTTTCAGTGCAATCATCATATTTTGCTGATGAGAGCCGAACAGCAGACCATGTCTGGCGCGAATATCAAGCAGAGGCAGGATAGCCACTTGCATGAATGCATCCAGCCAGCGTTCTGCCAATCCCTGAGGGAAGAGCCCTTTTTGTGCCGCCTGCCTATAAATTAAGTCACCAAGTGGGGATGGAGCACCAAGTTGGGGTTCACATAAACTGGCGAGCATGGCGGGGCCGGTTTGTGTCGGTTCATGGAACGGATTGTCCCGCAAGACTACAAAACTATCCTCCAGTGCGCCGCCGTCTTCATCTTGAAGAGCAACATATCCGGGCTCAGTAAGGATGGTCAGATTTGGGAAATCATTTGCCAGCTTGTCCCCCAAGGCACCTGAGAGCAGTTCTGCCATCTGCACACCGCGTTCAACTTCCTTGCGAGCCAGTACTCTTTTTGAATTTGTCAGCCGCATGGAAAGTGAAAACTTAAGCATGTATGGCGCTTTAAAGTCGTGTACTCCGCGCATTGATGCGGTTGCCGCAAAAGGCTTGCCAACTGACCCATAAGGTTTAAGAAAACCCTCTTGTATCCATCGGATAATTTCAGGACGAGCCAATAAACGTTCTGCCTGCCATGGGTGCCAGGCAATGGGCACGTAACCCTTGTCAACTTTAGTCCGCAGTGTTTCCGGCAAAGTTTTATCGCTCTTGGCAAGCTCCAAGCACATGTCAAAAGCAGTTCTTTGCACACCAGAACCTGAAACTAGGATCGAACGATCTGCCAAAACCCAGAATAAAGGAAATTGCCCCTTTAATTCAGGCGATAACAACAAGGCATCGTCTTTGGTCAGTTCGTCTCTGCTACGCGGGTTTGGATGGGTTGGGTGGCCGGAAATAAGCGCCTGCTCAGCTTCCTGAAACCTCCAGTTCTCTGCAGGATGAGAAGTATTGTTAGCGTCCAGCTCATAAGCTCGCATCTGAGCCTGATGGCTATCTAACACCCTCGATAAAAGCGTAAACTGCTTTTCGCTGTGCTCACCGCTGATTGTACTATCTGTAATAAGTGTAGTCAGCGTACTCATGAGGCTGACAGGCTTGCAATGCCCTTCGCTGTTCCAGAGGTAAAAAGGCAGCTGTATTTCATATCGAGCGGCTGTATGGTGAGGGACTTGCAGCAACAAGCGATCATTGTTTTGCAGAGGAAGACAAACTGTATCCTCACAAAAACATAAAAGCTCTTTTTGCTCGTGTGATAAAAAAGACCAGCCTGACCATTCGCGCAAGAGCGCATTTAAGAACGCACTTGCAGTGGCATGCTCAGCCCTTTGTAAAGGTGTCGGAGGTGCAGACACAGGACGATTGTTTGCCTGAGTGTAAACTAAGGTTTTGTTCATGGCGAACCTGATGAATAGAGCAATTAATGATTTAATCAGCAGTTCAGGCTGGTATGACCTGATTTAAGGTTTCCGCTCGTGGCACACTTGGCCAATCGATTAATTCACTGTCTTCTTCCAGATCGAAGAGAGGCTCTCCAACAACAGCATTTAATATGGTCGCACTCCTCCACGTCATGAGGCTCATTTGCGGATCCACAATGCCGTGAGAAGAAAGGCCGAGATTTAACCCAAAAATCTGTAAGTTTCTTGGTCCGTCCCATTGCAGTCGGTAGGACGCATCCAGTTCCGGCAGGCCATTTTCATCTAATGAAAGGCGCGGTAAGAGCGGCGTCATAAACTCCGGAAGCGCTGGTTTTGCCCCTGTCGCTAGTATGACCTGATCCACGTGCTGCGTTTCCGTCTGACCGCTGATCGTGGAGTTTGAGGTCAGCCGGTAGCCGGTTCCCTGCTGTTCCATGGCTTTTACGTCCCGTCCCGGCAGCAAAGTGATGGTGCAAGGATCCGCGCAAAGATGCTTGCGGCGATAGATTTCTGCGTACAGCTCATCGACGGTGCTTGGGGTTAGGCCATCACTCGCGAGCTTCTGGTTTACCACTTCTTGTCGCTGGCTTTGCTTGGGCAGTGTCTGGTAGCTCTGAACATAAGCAGGTGTGAAAACCTGATCAACAAACCCACCTTCTTCTAGGGGGGAGAACCGGGGTAAATTGCTGATCCACTGGACTTCCAATGGAGCTGCTTGTTTGCTTGTCAAAAGGTCCAGAACAATTTCCGCACCGGTTTGTCCGCCACCAATTACTGCAATACGCTTACTTTTTGTCTGCCGTGCTTTGTTGAGGTAACCGCTTGCGTGAAAACAATTTTCACCCAAATAAGGGGTCGCCCACTGCGGTACAAAAGGCTTCATGCCTGTACCCACAACAAGATTGGGAGTGTGCTCAACTCGTCCGTTTTCAAACGCAACAGAGAGACGGTTGTCTTTCACCGAGACTTCCTGGGCAGTGTGGTTCCAATGAAGATGGTTCATTTTGCCAGCAGCCCATGCAAGATATTCATTAAACTCCACACGGGTTACTCCGGTGAAACGGCCAGCTAAAAAGTCATAGAACCTCTTCTTTTCAACCAGAAACGCCATAAACGAGTATGCACTGGTCGGTTGTACTGCTGTGACAAGGTCTTTCAAGAACGACGTTTGCAAAACAGATCGCGAAAACATCAATCCCTGATGCCAGCTGAATTCTGACTTGCTGTCAAAAAATGCTGCACGAATACGTGATGAGCTCTGTGCCAGTGCGGCAACACTCAGATTAAACGGCCCTATGCCTAGTCCGATCAGGTCATAAACTGATTGCGTATTCTTCGGCATCTTGACGATCTGGGACATCTCAAGGCTCCTTTGTGTTCTGTTAAATATCAGAGGGACGCAAAGGTCGCGCAACTGGCTTGTGGCTGATCACGAACCCGGAACCACCCACGCAAAAAACAAGTGCGATAAGGGTGGCAAATGAAAAAGTTAGGGTCAGACTCGCTTCTCCACCAAAGCCTCCAAGAATGGAACCTGTGGCTAATCCGGCAAACTGAGAACAGGAAAGAGTGGTCGAACCTTTTGCTTTGAATGAAGCTGGCAATTGTTTCAGCAAATATACTGAATTAGTCGCTGAGAGCAGCGCTGCTGAGGCGCCAATGATAGCTGCACTCATCGCGATAAAAGGCAGCGTATGCGCTACGCAAAGCAGAGTGAGGCCTGCTGTAAAGCTCATTGCGCTGGTGATTTGCACAATGCTTGTATGTTTGCGAAAGATTGGTAAGAGCCCCAATTGAGCAACCAATCCGCTTAGAACAGCAGCAGTAAGACAATAACTTGCAAAAGTAGTTGCCTCAGTTGAGTCCAGCTGCATGCTGTCTTTTATGAGCGGGCCCAGCAACACATATGTTGCACCAAGGCACAATTGCAGGGCAAATCCAATCAAAAGTGCAGTTTTGGGAAGTGTGAACCGGTCTTTTTGCTCGCGGCTCTTTGGGCGTTTTATCGTTGCCGGTGATGACTGCTTGAATGCGAAAAATAAGCAAACCGCATAGACTGGAATTGGAGCAACAAGCGGAGCGGCCCCTCCAAGAAGCAAGAGCGGAGCTACAGCTGCATTTCCTGCAAGTCGTCCAAGACCTGTCATAGAACTCAAACGACCTATAGGAGTCAGAAGCTTTGAGGAATTTTGCGTATTTCTTGCGAGTATGGCTTGAGTCAGCGGAAGGAGAGCTGGAACTGTGATGCTATAAGCAACTCGTGCCGTAATGAGGACAGCTAATCCGAGAAGAGGGGAGATTAAAGCATAACTGACTAGCAAAAAGCTGATTGCAATTGCAGACACGCTTAATACCGCGAAACTCAGTATGATCCTCAAGGCACCGAGAGCTCCGATATATGCTTCTACCCGTCCCCAAGCTGGCAGGCTGATCGCTGTTGCCATCAAGCCTGTTCCTACAACAACCCCAATCATACTGAGTGTCAGATCAAAGACGTCTTGCAGCAACGGCACCATGACCACCAGACACGCTTGATGGAATGTACTCGCCGCAATGGCAGGCATAGTTATCGCAGGTTTAAACAATGGAGACCACTATTCTCAATACAATCAGGAAGCGCATATTAAATATGAGTCATACATTCAAGTATAACTTCGTGATCGCTCTGTCAAGCTGATCTATCAAACATTGCAGGGCTTTAAAGCGAGTGTTTCTCTTGAAATACAGAAACTACCGCAGTTGCATAGTTGAAACGCAGTGCAAGAGGTTTGGATAGGAAATGGCTTTCTATAAGAAGAGAACTGTCGGTGAGGAGGGAGAGAGTTTGAGATTTAAGCGGCTGTTTTGTTTGGTTAAATACCTTGAGGTTACGAAAACACTTATAGTTCAAAGCAATAATGATGGTGATAATAACCCTCAAGTAGCTACAGCTGTTGAACTCCCTCATTTTCTTGTTGTCAGAAGCAAATATTGCCAATGGTACAGCAGCGAACGGAAGTTACATACATAGAATGACTTGCGATCGAAACAGCATTTTACCGTTTTCTTTACTCCCCATCAAGACTGTGCCCCAATGCAAGTAGTACTTTAAATTTGTCCGTGATAATACGTCGAATCTATACGGTGTTCCCTTCTTCCAACTAAGGCCATTAGTATTGAGAAGAAATCAAAAATATCCTGTGCTATAACATTCAATAGCAAACCAACTTAGAGCGTTAGAGAAATCTTTGCTTGCATTCTCAGTGCTTATTTTGAAGATAATCCAGAGGATAAAATGGAGGCAATTGACTGCACATTTGATATCAAGAATTTCCTCTCCTGGTTTCCTCCTGGAAATGCCTCTATAGACCATGCCTACGACGGTAATGTTATTGCAAAAATATCATGAAAACCAATATGCTAATTGAAAGCTTGAGGTGCAATACTCCTCTCGCTTCTACTAGGTGCGAACCACGAGTTCAAAATGCGTTCCCAAAATTTTGCTCTGTACTGATGATCTGGTGGGTAAAGTCCCACCGCATAAGATCGCGGTCTGGAAGGCGAGCAGGGGGGCAGCTCAAGTAGAGGAAGGGCTGTGAGAACCAGCACAATCAGAATTGCTACACACCAGCTACCCCCAGAGCGGGTTTGACGAACATAGGCTCTAATGAGGCCTGTGAACAGATTGCCCGTGCACTTGATGACAATGTAGGCAGTATGACGATCACTATGGTGTCCGCCATCAAGGATAGCTGGACAAAATTGGCTTTCGAATAGCGGAGTATCGGGTCCTCTTACATGTTGATGTTATGCGGCTTGTGCGTGGTAGAGCAAACGGTTGTTTGAAGAGTTTTGCGCTTCCCATCAGCCTATGCTGTCGGATCTGATTATCCCACCTGAAATAAGCATCGGCTGGTTTTACGTTGCCAAAGCTCTCATGATTACGGTGGTGATTATAGTACTCGACGAAGCTAAGGATCTGCGCTTCCAAGTCCTCCGACATGTAATAGTTCTCAAGCAGCATGTGGTTCTTCATGGTCTGATGCCAGATCTTGCTCTGCGTCTGCGGATGATACGGTGCCCCTCGCACATGCTTCATATCCTTTTCCTCTAGCCATTCAGCCAGATTGGCAGAGATGTAGGAACTACCGTTATCGGAAAGCAGGCACGGTTGGTGCTAGACTTTTGACTGCTCGCAGCCAGAGGCATCGAGTACCAACTGAAGGGTATCGGTGACATCCTTGGCTTTCATGGTGATGCATGGCTTTCAGGCGATGGTGTAGCTGAGGTAGTCGTCAAAAGCAGTTGAGAGATAAAGCCATCCCAACCGATAATCTTGAAGTAGGTAAAATCTGTCTGCCACTACAGGTTTAACGCTGTAATTTAGTCCTTGAACTCATCAGCAGCCTTGATGATCACATAGGCCGGAGACGTGATCAGGTCTTGCGCTTTTAGTAGTCGATATACAAAAGCCTCTGAAACAAAATATTTTTTGTGTCTGAGAAACAAACTGCAAGCTCTCGCGATGATAGGTCTGGTTTGTCAAGCGCCAGCTCAATGATCTCCTCAGAAATACGGTTCCAGACCTTGGAGGGATGCTAAATCCGGTCCTCCAGTGCTTCAACGCGTCCTTCCAGATAGCAATCATACCAGACGTAGAACGTGGACCGGGGAATGCCCATTAGCTCCAACGCGCGCTTGATTGGTTAATGGAACCCTTCAACTTGTCGGATAATCTCCAGTTTCTCCTGGGTGGGATACCTCATTCTTCATCGTCCCATCCTTGAGAACGCATTTTTAAGAAGTCAAAGTCCCAGGGCTTGTTCAGCGACCATCTCTTTGAGCTCGCAGCCTCTTTGTACAACTGCTTAAAACCTCGCCTGTCGAGCTATGTTACCAGCAAGGCGCTTCTTGTCAGCTTCAAAGGAACCCCTTAGACCAACTGTAATAGAGCCCTTGCTAAATCCCTTCT
>NZ_LMCJ01000054.1:0-14271 GCF_001623085.1 Pseudovibrio sp. W74 | reverse complement strand
TGCATAGTCCGGTAGGAACGATACAGATCTTGTCTTCGGTGGAATAGCGCTTGCGGGTCTTGCGCCGAATGTCTTTCACCGTCTTCCCGCTGTAGCGCTGGCAGTGCTTGCGACTTGCTCCATCGCTCACTCCTATCGTCGTGACCATGAGCCAAAACACTCCACTACTCAAAGCCACTAATAGTCCCTCTCAAAAACAATTGCGACCTATGGCCGCTGCCTAATGTATACTGTTGGAACACAGGCCTATATAAATTTATTAAAAAAATAAAGAATAATTGGTTCAATAACTTATTATGCAGGGCATATTTTAAATTATATAAAATATAATAATTCGAGAATATCTAATGCGTATTAAAATATTTATCCCAAAAACAATAATTAAACGACATAATTAAAGGAAAACTCCGACGGCATTTGATCTATACTTGTAGCACCTTCAACATCGCATTTCTTACATACGAGGCTAACGCTTAAAAAAGCTGTTCAAATGGGCTACTAAATGCACTGCATCGCATATTTCAAAGATCACAACTCTGACATACGCTGATTACTAAAACTGGATCAACACTGACAAAAGAATTCTTAAGACAGGGCAAATCATCATTTAATTCGGTTTAATGTCTGGCGGAATTAATCCAAAGATATTATGTGCCAGAATAAATAAGGTTGGTTAGTGTAGGCGAAAACGAAAATGGCGTCAAAAAAAGTAGAGTACGAGGTAATAGGAACCATTGGTCGTTTGCGCTTCTTTTGGGACATAATTTGTCTTTTCCACATTGCATCTCTTTCAATCTTATTGAGTATATTACGAATAAGAACGGTAATTGCCTTGTCAGTCTCAAAACATGAAAAACTCATTATTCATGCGGAAATTCCTGAAAGAAAATTGCTACTAAGCGCAAGAATTCATAAGTTGAATAAAAGACCAATTAAGCTTCAGAAACATATCGCTAAAGTTCTAGATTGGTTATTTGCCAATGCGAGCAATAATGGTGTCGTTATATACATCAAGGGCTGTGCAGATAAGGAGTGGGGATTAATACTACCCCAAACTCCCGCTATAAAACGGATTGAAATTGGCATCTTTGGTCCGAATGCACACAAGCCCCAAAACGGGTTCTTTTCATACGTTTCCGATAATCATGGAATTTATTATGATGGGCGTCAGTCCACAGAGTTGGAGACACTGTTAGATTCACTTCCTAGTGGGTTCTGGATAAATGATCCTGCCATCAGAAAGTTTCTAACAGATCGGCAACTCAAGGGGCTTCAAAAATATCCAGAATTTGACAAGTACTTTGATATAACACCAGATCCGACTGCTGTACTTATTGCTGGTCAAGTAATTGGAGATGCATCAACTGTTTATACATTTACGCTAGCACGTTCAAATTTTGATCTTGTGAAATTGGCAAAAGAAAAATTTCCTAACACACCACTATATTATAAGCAACACCCTCACGAATCTTCCGAAGCTGAAACAATGCAAATTGCAGACGAGTTCAATGTATTCTTAATTCCGTCCGACGTATCTTTTGAACATCTTTGTTGTCGTTTTAGGCGCATACTAGTTAACACATCAGGAGCAGGTCTAGAAGCTGCAATGCTCGGCTGTACTGTGTACACAGCGGGGGTCTCTTTCTTTAGCCATTGGGGTTTTACACATGACTTCTATGGTGAAATTGACAGGAGATCCAACCAACTCACCGCCCAAGACGTTTATGGCGCATTTGTTGGCCTATATTCTAAAAATATCAGAATTGATAAAAATACAAAACAGCCTCATATCATTCCATTCAGTGAATTTGAAAAACACTGTTGAGTGGTCCAGATTGGAAGTTAGTGCATCATTGGCCCTTTCGTCCGTCAGCACGATGGCCTCTGACGCAGGTGGGCGCTCAGATTACCACGGGATTGTTTGGTGTGTGAGCGTCCGGTGACTGGTCCTGTTCCTCTGGAGTAACTTCAGTTACGTTACTATTACAGCATGACATCATGCCATAATCTCGCTTAACCGAGCGGTCTAATACTCAGCGATTTGGGCAGAAATCCGCGTGAGTCCTGCCTGAAGATCGCTGTTGTTGAGTTTGGCAGCCTCACTTAGAGTACAGGCGTTTGCCGCAGCTTTACCGTCACCTTCTGAGCCTAGGAAGAGGTCGTTTTTCTTCGCAGAGCCATAGGCTTCATTGCGCGTCCGCTCGTATTTTGCTCAACTCTGGAGACCCGTTATCCAGATAAGTTCGTGCTCAACCTGAGCTATTACTTCAGGGCTGACAGAACCGCTCAAAAAACTTAATGCCCGCACATACGGTGGATCTCAAGGCGAAGTAGGGCCGTCTAATCTGAAAATAACTCACAACTCACTTCAAGTGATTGAAGTATATTCTCTTCCGTTACACTGACAAAGATGAACCCAGCCTTTGATAGGCTTATGCCTGTCTCTTCAAGAGTGAGATTGAAACGCTGGTCTTTCAACTAGTAATCAAGCCGGGCTTTTCTTATACTGAGCCCCTTGGCAGCATGGGCGACAGCGTCAGTTCTTTCAATCGCGTCTTGACAGATTACACGCTTGTCGGCGTCACTCCAGCATCGTTCTGCGCTGTCCTTCATCAGATAAATCCCTTCTGATGAAACTTGCTTATAGGATAGATAAGCATGGCCACCACTGTTAGGCTGTTTTCACAGGACACTCACGCTAAAGACTCATAGGGAAAGTGATCAGACAAAAGTACGGTAAGACGGCCTTGTGGAACCGCTTGCATGGTGTAAAATTTCAGAAGCATTAAAAAATGGATCGAAAAACTTCGCCTGAGCAGGAAATAGCTCGCCTTTGTAGCATATGAAAGAATTGGTCTAGTTTCTCCATAGTTGCCTGGCTTAAGCAGAACATTTTTCAGGACTAAGACCGCCGCTAACCTTAAGTTTTCAAATGTTTTTCCTGCCACTGCCTTTGAGCGCTTTCTAACGTGTATCCGTCCAGAGCCTGCTCATCTTACCATCCTTGGGATGTGTTGGTGTGGTCTACAAGATTTCAATGCAAAAGCTTGAACGTTAGGCATCACTCGGATCTCGTATAAGGATACCTAAGTTGTGCCAACTCGTCAGTGCTTTAAAAAAAGCTAATCGCCCCTGAAGTAACACCAACGGTACAGCCAAGGTGATTTACACATCCGGTACCAAGGCGTTTGGCGTAATCTATCGTATCAATTGCCGTTTGAGCAGTCTGCCAAACCCGGGAGAGATTATGCTCCTAGTCTGCATTGCCAAGCATGCTAACTAGCGCCAGGCTCTAAGTCAGCCGCTTCATCTATGGCGACAAGTCATTTAAAGATGAGCGCTAGGGTGCGGTAACCGGAGTTATCGCGTTTCAAAATTTAGACAACAAAAAACCCGTCATCTAGGTGATAACGGGTTTGTATCTTTGGTTGCGGGGGTAGGATTTGAACCTAAGACCTTCAGGTTATGAGATCTATTTTCGAGCATTATACCGAGATAGATAAAGATAGACTGATGTAGATATACATTTATTTATCAGTATGTTATTGACATCCACGGAGCTTATAGCGACCATAGCATTATACCAAATTTGCTTACCTTTACCGCTGTCCGCTTACCGTGAGCTTACCAGATGCATAAAATCACCAAGTCCTCCATTGCTGCCCTTCAGCCAGCAGAAAAAGACATTTACATCTGGGAAGAAGCCCTTCCCGGTTTTGGAGTCAGAGTAAAGCCAAGTGGACGCAAGTCCTACATTCTGCAATATCGGAACGAGTTCGGTCGCTCCCGTCGCATGACTCTTGGCAGAACCGACGTCATCACACTCGATCAAGCAAGGAAAATAGCTCGCGATAACCTCGCAAAAGCAGCTAATGGTATAGATCCGGTAGAAGATGCTAAATCAAAGAAATCCTCTCCAACCTTCAAAGGCACCTGCCAGCGGTTCATGACTGAGCATTCAAAGAAACGATGCAAGAATAGCACCATCGCTTCCTATGAGTGGCTGCTCAACAAATTCATCATGCCACGCTTGGGGCAGAAGAAAACAATTGAAATTACGCGATCAGACATTCAAGCGTTTCATAGCTCTCTGTCGGAAACCAAGTACAACGCCAACCGCTCTCTCGGCCTCCTGCGCACGATCTTCAATAAAGCCGAAGATTGGGAAATCATCTCGCAAGGCAGCAACCCAACAGTTCGGGTACGCCCCTTCCCAGAAAAGCAAAAAGAGCGCTTTCTAAGCCCCGCAGAGATTAGCCAGCTCTTAAATGCAATCGACGAGTGCCAAGAGGACCAGACGATCACATGGCAGGCCGCATCCGTTCTCCGTCTTCTGCTATTCACTGGCTGCAGATTGGGAGAAATCTGCTCATTATCATGGGATCAGGTGGAGTTTCAGGAAAAACGGTTGCGCTTGGACGATCACAAAACCGATCAGGATGGGGCAAAATACATCCCACTAAACACACCAGCAGCAACCGAACTTCTTAAAATTCACGCTCTGGAAGAGAAGGGGAAATTCATGTTTCCGGGCGCAGGTGAACACGGCCACATAATAAATCTAAGGAAACCTTGGCTTCGGATTCTCATACGAGCTGAACTCACTGATGTTCGCATCCATGACCTGCGCCATACCTTCGCATCGGCAGCCGCGAACCAAGGAATTTCTCTGCAAGCTATCGGCAAACTCCTCGGACACGCATCCATTCAAAGCACCCAACGATACGCTAAATTAAGCAATGACTTCGTACAAGAACAGAGTGAAAAAACAATAAGTTATTTAAATATTTAGATATATTTTTATAAGCGAGTTTACAATCTGGCGTGATGTATTGGATTTAACAGTACGGAGAATCACCCCGTGACCAATAGCACCCACCTTTCCAAAGGACACCCTTTTCCAAGGCAAATGTTCGTTAGCGAAACCTTATGGGGGCTCGCTGTTTTGCTACAGCAAAAAACAAAATTCCAAACCCCGGATGATTGGTTTGACTTAGTTCTCAAGCTTCTTTGGGAAGGTGTCACAGACGAAAAAACGATAGGCTTAAATTATGAAGACACTTTGCGTGACTATGAAGTGCAGTTGAAACTTGAACCTAAGGACGAGCCCAATAACCCAAACATTGGTCCAATGAATTTCACGCGCATGTTTGTCTTCGGCCAACTTGTCCATAAACTTGACTATTCAAGCTCTCTTAGAGATGCGGTACTCGACGAGGAAGGTTTTTTCGATAGGGAGAAAATACCTCATATTAACTTCATCAGCATCTTCGAGGAATTACATAAAATTCATGCAACTAGCTACAATCCCGCAAGCACCGCTTTACTAAAAAACCTCCGAACCCCACCAAAAGAAAAACAAATCCTTTGGGATGCCGCGCTTAAAGCTTACAACGATTCCTTAACCTATCGAAACAACGATATTCCAGATCGTGATCAACTGCCCAAAAAAGTAGGATCTCCGGGGAAAGCCGCAACGGCTTTTATTCGTGAGCTACATTTAACACGACTTCGCGACGGCATACCTCCAGAAACGAATGAAGCAAAGTTCCTAATAGGGGAAGCGAGGAAAAAGAAATTCCCCGATCTCCTCAGCGAAGGTTATGTCAACAGGATCATCAGAGAGAACAAAAAGAGTGAAAAACAAAAAGGAACATAAATATTATTCGCGCCAATTATATTCCTATTAATTGATGCGTTTTTATTTGCCACGCTCTCCATGTCACTGCAACACATGGAGGACACATTTTGAAAAATCCCAATTACTTGAAGCCAAGGCAGTCTGCAGAATACCTGCAGCTTAGTCATGCAACCTTGGCGAAATGGAGGTCTGTCGGTGGCGGGCCTTCCTACTCAAAACTAGGTTCACGGGTATATTATTCCCAAAGCGACCTAGATGCGTTCCTGAAAGCACGCAAGCTGAACCACACAGCCTCACGAGCTCCTACCGATGAGTAGCAGCTCTATTTCAATCCGCCTTCCCTCAGCACTCGATACAAAGCTTCAGACTTACGCCGATGCTATCGGCGTTTCAAAGTCCGTGGCTGCCCGTCAGTTGCTCATCCAAGGAACGGACAAATCTCAAGAAAATAGCTGCGGCAAAGATTTAAAGCTACTGAGGCAATCCCAAGCAGAGATTGCACAAATGCTCACAGAGCTAATCAAAGTCACAGTAGCAGTCGCAGATTTACTTAATGATTTCACAAATAAGGATACCAATCATGCAGGCTAACGCACCAACAACAACTGTACTTTCAATGGCTCTTGAGATTGCAGGTTTCGACCATTCACCATCTCTGGAAGAGTGTTTGAAAGGTATTCATCGAGACTTCTTTGGAGAATATGGACATTGGGCTGCCGTTCCAGACGGTGACGATGTAGGTGACTACTATTTTTGGGGTATTGAAACGCATCCAGACCCAAAGCTCCGAGCACAAGGAGCACTACATCGCCACATCATCAACCAGTATTACTTTGTCACCAACATACTTTACAAGCCCAACCCACCAGCCCCAGTACTGGAGCACCTTCGCCCTGAAGGCAATCCTCATCCGGGATTTGATGAGATGCGCCTCGATGAACTCTATCTGAAAATGCAAGACTTTGACCCGGCAAACTACGCCCCAGAGGCAAAGGCTTTTTTCGAAAGTCTCGAAATCCCAGCTAAGCTTAAAGAGTTAATGCTCGAGCAATACAAAGTCGCAGCATAGTCTCCGACCCCACGCAGGCTCACTTAATGAGCCTGCGTACCATCAAGTTATTCTCTTTAAAACTTGGAGCTTCCTATGACTTCCCGTCTTCTGATTGGGGGTACAATCGCGCTCGTCTTTGCAGCAGCAGCCTACGCTATTGGTTTCTATTTCCATGTTGGTAGCAATGAGCAATTTACTCTAGCCCCAACCCCTTACATCCTGAAGTGCTTACTCTACCACGCCTCATCGAGCTTCCATTCTGGATCTGCCGAGAATTGGTTAACTTGCCAAAGCCAAATTACCAATGCAGGTCTCATTCAGGAGTTTTTAACCCGCGCCTATCTGATTGAAGGGCCAATTTTTGCGGCTGCTTTATGCTTCTTATTCGTAGCGTTCCTGATTTGGGATAGCGAACCCATCACCTTTCGGCATTTATCAGGAGGGCAACTATTTGAGTTTCAGCAGGCAGTCACAAAGCTATCTAGATCGCTCAAAAAGCAATTGAGAAAGTACGGTAATGGGATTGAAATCTCAGAAGGTGTTTCACTTAGCGCAAACCATGATCTCCGCCATTTTCTCATTCGAGGGGGCACGGGCAGTGGGAAAACACAGATTATGTTGAGGATAGTCCTCGGATGGCTGGAACGAGAAGAACCAATAGTCGTTCTTGATCTCAAAGGTTCATTGATGAGTCAGCTCGGCGTTAGTGGCTCTAGATCAGAACCAGTGCTTTTGAACCCCGGTGATGCCAGGTCTTTTGAATGGGTTATTGGAAGGGATTGCGTTGATGAAGCCGACGCCAATGAACTCGCCGCACACCTTATTCCAGAAACTCAGAACAACCCATTTTTCCCGGAGGCAGCACAATCTATTCTCGTTGGTATCATTCTGAAACTCCAGACAGAAACTCCACGTCAGTGGAGCTGGCGCGACCTATATGCAGTAACATGCCTTGGGCCTGCTGAGATTGAGAAAATCTGCTGTTACTACTACCCCCATTCATCATCTCTTTTCGAAGGAGACACCCGCTCATCAACCATGGATGTGCTGTCGACGATTTCTTCAAAACTCAAAGTCGTTCGCGTACTTTCGCAAGCATGGCCTGAGGGCACTCCGCAATTTTCTGCCAAAGATTGGCTGCGAGGAGGAAAAAGAAAACGCAATCTCGTCATCCTTGGCTGGAATGAGAAAAGCAACAAAATCTCAGCAGCGTGGGTCGCGGCGTTTTCCTCCTTGCTGGGCGGGTACATTGCCAGCCCAGAAATGCCAGAGTCTCGAAAGAAATCCCTGAACATTGCTCTCGATGAGTTTGGTAACTTGCCAAAAATGCAAGGCTTGGCCGCAGCCGTAAACATGGGACGTTCGAAGGGTCTATGTGTGGCTTTGGTCATTCAGGACGTTGGCCAGCTCAAAGAAGTCTATGGTCAACACGTGGCGTCTGGGTGGCCCTCGACTATCGGGACACACATTGTCTGCAGATTGGGGTCCGGCCCTTCCAATGACGAAATCTCGAAGTTCATTGGCACAAAGGAAATTGAGACCCTGCAAATCTCCTACAGCCAAGGCCCCAATGGGAACACAACATCAAAGCAATGGGTTAAGAAAACTGAGCAAATTATAACGCCTAACAAGCTACTAGAAAAATTGCAGGTTGATGACGAAGGCTTTAACTTCTTACTTTTCGGCATCGATCAAAACACCTATCTGCTTCGAAACAAATTCATCGCCTTACCCGAATTGCGCGCTCCGCATATTCCCCTAAAACTGAAGCCCAAAGCACCTCTTACTGACGATAAACCTGTTCCGAACAGCCAGAAGCGGCCTTCCCATAACAGGAAGCGAAGAGTTGCGAAAAAAGTCAATGCCGACGGGCTTAAGTCTTTGCTTCAAAACAAGGCGAAATAGATGGTGGCGACTATTGCGGCTAGAGGAAATGCACAAGCTGCCGCGCAGTACTACATTCACCTCAAGGAAGAACCCTACTACACGCAGAACTCGGAGCAAGCTAGAGTTTGGATAGGGCGGGCTGCTGAAACACTGGAACTGGAGGGAGTTATCTCCAGTGCACTTTGCAAACCTCCTACATGGCCTCCACCCTCACACGCAAGAGCGCCTCGTTTCGGTGGGAGGAAAGAACAAGAGCCACATTGCTGGACATGATCTTGTGTTATCAGCTCCGAAGGCCTGTAGCGTTCTTTGGGCCTTATCTGATGATACTCAACGCCATCAGGTACTCCTCTGCCACCAGAAGGCTGTAGCAGAAACATTAAAATGGGTAGAAGAACAATACGCCATTTGCAGGCGCGGCAAAGGTGGCCGCATCAAAGAGAATGTTGCAGGCGTCGTCGTGGCTTCTTTCCAACACTTCACAAGCCGAGATCTCGACCCTCAGCTGCACACCCATTGTTACATTTTCAATATCGGCCAACGCCAAGACGGAACTTGGGGCGCTATTCTTTCTAAACCAATCTACAACGCCCAGAAGCAAATAGGGCATCGATATCGTGAAAATCTCACAGCACAACTCAAAGCACTCGGACTTCAAACCAACCATTTAAATGAGACAATCGAAATTAGTGGGATCACCCGAGAAACCGAGATACACTATTCGAAACGACGGCAAGAGATCCTAAAGCTCGCTGAGCAAAGTAATGCGACGACCGCTCGGCAATTTGAACGCATTTCTCTAATGACCCGCCGCAAGAAAACTCAAATGCCTCTCGCTGAGCTTCAGAAAACTTGGAAGCGACAAGCAGAGTTCCTCAACCTATCCATACCAGCGATCACACCTGAGCAATCAGAAGAGCAACACCATATCATCACTGCCACTCCACGCCAGCGTTTGAGAGAAGCTGTTGATCGCATCCGCAATCTCGCGATGGAAGGAGCAGCGCAGATGCCCCTCAATTCGGCAGTCAAGTTGCTCCGGGCCGTATATAGAAGACTAACCGCCTCAATCGCGCGTCGCCAAAACTCCCATATAGAACAGCTCGAACATCACAACGAGCAGAACACAGAGCCTCAACAGCTGTTATACAACCAAAAGACACGATTACATCAATGATTACAGTTAGGTACTCAGAACGAACCCCGAAATGCACCTTCAGGTGCATGGGGTGTGAATCATTTTTTAAATGTAAAAATTGATATTGGAAAACACGCTCATAAGCTAAATTAAACCAAGATTTCTCACTATCCTTATCGCCGAGGTTGGCGGACCTCTGTATCTGTTTTCACGTACTTGGTCTCACCTGATTGAGCATCTTTTACAATAGCTTTCACGAGATCAGCTCCGCTAAGGTGTACTTGTTCTTGATCCACCTCTACGTCATATGATAGCACGACGCCATCAATCTGTATGTCTTTGTCTTTTACCCTAAGAACATGATCAAGAAGATCGATTTTGTACTTACATCCTTGCTTCGACTGTTTGGTGTCCGGTGTCATCTGCAAAAGATCATCAAGGCTATAATTTCGTCCATTACTTTCGAATATAATTGGCTCATCTGTCATGACACCTAGTAAAGTTGATTTGGTGTCTTCATTATTTTCCTTGGCGTGCTTACTCAGTATAAGATCAATGCCTGTTGGCGTCTTTTGAGGAACAATAAGGTTTATGTAAACATCACGCACACTCCCTTTCCAATCATCATCGATGGGTTGACGCACCAATTGTAAATCAATGCCATAGAAATCGGCATAGGTTTTCGCACCGCTTTGATAGTCCTTGGTAGTAGCAAAAATACCTTTGATATCGCCAATATCTAGCAGCGCACCATAATAATCTCTAATTCTTCCAATCGAAATGCTTTGATTAAAAGATTTACATTCAATTGCCGTAAGGTAAGTTTGTCCTGCAGCCCTAAACTTTCAGAAAATATCAATTTGGTGATCGGCACCTGATCTGCCACCAAGGCTTACATTATGCTTAACTTCAATATTCTCAACGCCTGAATTATCTACAATTTCTTGATAAATCGCTTGAACGAACTTCTCGTATTCCGTTCCTTTCGCAGTATTACTTTGCATTATAACTCCACTATCAGCCAACTCGAGAATATGGGTAGGCGTTCTTTATTTCATAGTTCAGGAAGCGACCTTTAGACGGAGCCGCCATTAACTGGTCATAGATCAATTGTGAAACATTAAAGTATTGGTAGATCGCACCACTATGAAACTCTACCTCTAGGGTTTGAGACGGTTCGTCATATCCTATCGATCTCACATTGCTCGATGCTACTTGCTCGCGATCCATATCTTCCACCTCTTGCCGTTGGAAATTAATTCGATTGACGATTGCACGAGGGCTTTGCGCGCGCCAAGAAGCAACAACACGTTCATAGCTTTCATCAACTGGAAGAGCCGTCCAACGCTCTGTGACGTCAGGATCTTCGCTATCCGGCCTCTGATCTTTACGTGGCAACTTTATGCGGCAACGCATGGGTAGCTTCGCTGCCTCTCCCATTACTATAGCTTCGCCCGTTCGTAATGTAGGGAGGGCGTCCAAAAGCGTAGAAAGGCCATCAGGAAGCGCGCCCTGCACTCGCTGCCGGTCCTGCGGATTGGCTAAGCGCAATGCAAATATGGTGCCGCATTGCGCTAGTATAGTCTCATCTACCTCAGAAGGGCGCTGGCTCACCACCATCCCTCCAATTCCGTACTTACGCCCTTCTTTCGCAATCTTGTTCGCAATCTCAGTTGCAAGCCCTTTGCTATCGCCGGAAAGGTACCTGTGAGCCTCTTCCATGACGATAAGCGCGGGTCTTTGCGCTCCACCCTCTGTCTTTTCACGCCCCCAAAACAGCGCATCATATGTCAACTTCAAAATAACACCCACCAAAAGATCAAGAACAGAACTTGGCGCTGCCGAAAGATCCAATATGTAATGGGCTTATCAGTACCTAGCCAACCAGCCAAAAGGGCATCAAGATCACGCTCTGTTTTACCAGCTAAAGAAGGTTCCCAACCACTGGGATGCAGTAGAAAGTCATACCGACGGTCCAGTAACCTCGACCTGAGTGTGTCTAACTGCCGGCGAACTCCACGTGCTCTTGGATTGATGTACGGGCCTTTAGCTCCTATCGCATGTGGTGTGTAACGTGGGAGCGTTAGATCATTGGGGTTTCCAGCAGCTTCGAGAGCAGGCTCGTCGCGCGCTTGGCCAGTGACCGTCTTCACCTCCTCATCAATTAAGTCATACCATAACTGCGCAAGTGAAAAGGGGATCGGCGTATCAACAGTGATAGAGGCGCGCGCGATTCCGGCATATTTCTCTCTGTCGAAGCTTGCAGTTTTGAGTTCGAGAACTTTCTCAATAAATGGAATTTCTTGCGCGTCATTCACGCCACCAAGCAAAAACTCCATCAAGTGGCTAAACTCCAAAGCCCAAAATGGAATGTTTAGTTGCTGCTCTCCTAAACGTGGATCAACAGAAAATACTCTCGCAATATCAAAAAGTGCCTTCGAATACTCTCCGTGAATATCCAACAGCACAATGCGCGCATTTAGGTAAAGGCCATAGGGCTCACCTTCGGCTATTGATCTTAGTAAACTGGCAACACTCGTTGATTTCCCGGACCCTGTTGATCCTAGAATTGCAGAATGTCTAGTTACTAGCTCGTTCAGCGAAATTTTCGCTGGAATATTCTCCGCAGAGGACAGACTCCCAATGCTAATTTGCCCAACCTTTGCAGGCTTATAAATGCGTTCAAGATCATGTTCTGTTGTCAGATGTACCGCATCACCAATATTGGGATACTGGCTTATTCCTCTCTCGAATACGCCCCCAAAGCTTCCCCCACAAGCTGAACTTGTATCCACCGACCGGTGTTTTCATCATCAACTTCGTTTGGAACAGCCTTAGCCCCAACCTCTGTAACGACTCCATACAGATCTTGATACCCTTGCGGTATACGAACAAAACTTCCAACTTGCCCGGTTTTATAAACTCGCCCCCCAATTATCGGCAAACCAGAACCTACAGAGCTAGCAAGAAAAATCGCAACGGCAGAACCGGATACGGACGCAATTTCTCCCAGAAAAGTTGGATCAGTTACTAGCATCGTTTATTCCCCAACAGCATCGACAAGATCGCCGACTACAGCAGGCTGCTTTGATGTAATCTCTTGCCTTATCAGTTCATTGGCATCTGAGTATGAGAGAAAACTCGCCATCGACACAAAGTCTCCAAGCAAAAAACTACCTTCTGTTTGCTTATGATCCCAATAAGTCTTTCTAATACTCTCCCACTCAGGCGTTGGGAGGTCACCTAACCTCCAAGCGCCGCGACTAGCATTGATAATCGCGCCATCACTCGCGTAAACTTGAAAATTTGACCTTTTCATAGCCAGGGCCGAAGCTCCTTCCTCGTCACGTAATTTCTTATATTGGAGCGCTATGACCGTACAATGTGGATTCTCCCGCAACGCTTCATCAAAAACAGCAGTGATATGCTTATCGAGAAATGAAAATCCAGAACACAGCAAGACCGTATCCGGCTGACACAAAAACCGCCTCATACGCTCAAACAAGGAAGAATAAGGCTGCATTGATATCTGGTCGTATTTCAGGTGCTCTGGACAAATGAGGCTTGACGCTTCTCTTGTACCAGTCCTCACTACGCTATCACCGGATGCTCTCCACCCCAGAGACCCATGTATCTTCCATAGACGCGACCAACTAGGTGTCAAAGATGGGTCGTTTATGCTTGATGAGTCGAAGAACGGCAAAAAGGAACCTGAAAAACCATCAAAGAAGGGGACCTTAGCTCGCTCAAATGCCTCCTCCAAAAGCAAATCGTAATTTGTCGTAAAAATCTCTACGGGATACTTGCGAGTAGTTCCTGCTATCCAATTTACAATCCTAGTATAAGGCGTTGTGTACGATTCATGCCCTTCTACATCGCGCGGTAATTCAGCATCTACAAAACCTCCGATAGCAGAACAGATACGATCTGCTAGCGCCATATAACCCGCTCCATTGAGACCGTACACCTCAGCGTTCCCAATCGCCTCAGATAATCTCCTCACTCTGGTGAGAACAGTTTCAATATTATAGCCCTCTTCCAACTCTGGAATTATATTAGACAGAACGGCACGATCATCCTCAGACAACGCTTCAAACACTTTATGGGTAAGTTGAACCACATTTGGAATTAAAGGTTTCCCATCCGATTTAGGCCTGTTTTCATCGTCTACTTTAATCGCAAAAGGAGCCCCTACTCCTATCAAAAGACCAATTCTCTTCTTCCCTTGTGTCAAAACCTGATGCAGATCGGAAATAAATTTGTCTGGATTATGTAGCTCGATGTCGGTCATGAGGAGCAAGACACCCTTAGAGTTGCAACCATTACAATTTCAACTAAATTTGCCTAACATGCACTTCAAATAAGACAGCCTCAGAGGTTGTCCCCAGCGAGTATTTAAAGGCGATTTTCAAAAATGCTTACCCGGCGCTTACCGGCATTCGCCAGCCTCCAAAATCTGGACACAAAAAAACCGCTAACTCATTGAGTTAGCGGTTAAATTTTGGTTGCGGGGGTAGGATTTGAACCTACGACCTTCAGGTTATGAGCCTGACG
>NZ_LMCJ01000053.1:60985-93703 GCF_001623085.1 Pseudovibrio sp. W74 | reverse complement strand
GCTTTGGCAAGTTTCCCGGCCTAAACAGGTCCTCTGTCCCTGACATTTATTGCTCTGACCAGTAAATGCCACTGCGTGATGCCCTTCAAGCTTGGGCCCTTCCTCTCAGACCATGCAGTCACGTCTGAAAATCGGTTCCACCGGACCTTTGAAAGATGCGTTACCTCTCTCAAAAGCCCCACCCAGCCCATGACACGCTGACGGACGGTCCGCCAGCTGCCCGTCACGTGGGCATAGAGTTAGTATGAGGGCACATTTGAGCAAGGGGGATAAGATTGTCTAAGATAGCCGCTAGTCCGATGTTATTCATCGCTTCGTCTAGTGCTGCCAAAATGCATTCGTGAAGGTTGGATCATTACCGGCTTATGAACGGAAAAAGCCCCGGCGATAAGGCCGAGGCTTTTGAAACTCTTATGCAGAATTCCGGCGGGCTGATTAGCCTGCGGTATCTTTAGAGATTGGCGGCTGGAACTGCATGCCCAGATCCCATGGGAAGTACACCCAGGTATCCTGAGAGACTTCAGTCACAATGGTATCAGCCAGATCGCGGCCCATTGGCTTGGCGTAGACGGTTGCAAAGTGTGCTTTTGGCAGCATTTCGCGAACAACTTTTGCAGTCTTACCGGTGTCGACCAGATCGTCGATGATGAGAATGCCTTCACCACCTTCAGAGCCGACCACTTTCGGGTCGATTGGCTTGATGACCTTCAACTCGCCCTGATCGTCGTAGTCGTGGTATGATGCAATGCAAACTGTTTCGATGGTGCGAACACCCAATTCGCGCGCAATAATGCCAGCTGGAACAAGACCACCACGTGTGATGGCTACAATCGCTGTAAATTCGCCTTTGTCGGCGAGGCGCCAAGAGAGGGCACGGCAATCGCGGTGGAATTGGTCCCAAGAGACCGGGAATGCTTTGGATTGCTGCTGATTATCCATGTGTCTTCTTTCAAAGAAATTTTGTCTTTGCAGCTTCTACGGCTGCTCGGACGGCTTCACTGGCCTGTTCCAGTACATCATTTGACCTAGATCGCACAACAACCTGTGTGGAAAATACTCCATCTTTTGACTGCGGATAGGAGCCAATTGAGGTTTCGGGGAAGTTTTTCTGGATTTCCCCTAGGTCTGTGGCAATGCGACTCTCAGGAAGAGTGGCTTCAATAGTCACAGAAAGCATCTTTTGACTGGTTTTCAGCGTTGGTGCGATGGCATCGACCATGGATTGCATGATGGCTGGTACGCCTGCCATGACGTGCACGTTTTCCATTCTGAAGCCGGGTGCGATGGACACCTTGTTTTCAATCAGGTCGGCGCCATCAGGCAGACGGGCCATGCGCTTGCGGGCAGGGGTAAAGTTCTCAGCGCCGTAGTGATCTTCCAGAAGTTTGTAAGCGCGTGGGTCCAGATCAATTGAGACACCAAAAGCCTTTGCGATGGCATCTGCTGTGATGTCATCATGTGTCGGGCCGATCCCGCCGGATGTGAACACGTAGGTGTATTCTGCGCGCAGAGCGTTGACGGCTTCGACGATCTTTTCTTCTACGTCAGGCACGACACGCACTTCAGACAGGTCGATGCCGATATCCGTGAGATAGCTTGCCAGAAAGCCGATGTTTTTGTCTTTGGTGCGGCCAGACAGGATTTCATCGCCAATAACGACATATCCCGCTGTGATGATCTTATTGGTCATGGCTTTCTGTATTCCTGAAATATGGGTGGCTTTGACAGCCAGAGCGTGTCGCGTTCATCTGCATTCACGCGCCAAGCTATAGCTGCTTATTCTTATGCGCATTCTTACCCGAAAACCGGACCCACTTTTCGGGCACATGTATCAGTTTTTAGTCGGTATGGTCTTCCGGCGTCCATTCATAGATCCAGTTAAACCGATCAAGAAGCTGACTTGGGGTGTTGGACCGCATGACGAGATCTCGTGCAATACGAAGAGGGAAGCCCATATGGTAGACCCAGTCATTCCACTTAACGAGCTTGCTCATTTTCTCAATGCGTGGACGGCGGGCAGTCTCATAGGCTTGCAGGGCCTGCGGTGTTGCGCCGTGTTTGTCGACCATTTTGGACAGGACTGCAGCATCTTCGATTGCCATTGCAGCGCCCTGAGCTGAAAACGGTAGGATCGCGTGGGCGGCGTCACCAATAAGAGTAACAGGACCCTGGGTCCATGCAGGGCGGGTGTCGACCTCGCACAATGACCAACGAGTCCATGTTTCCGGCAGGTAGACCAGACGCAAGGCCTCTGGAGCCCAGTTGCGAAAGTGCTTGCGGACATGATCACTGCCAACCGGATGGGACCAGCTGTCTTCTTCCCAGTCTTCCTTCGTGATGGCGACGATGTTGAGCAGCTTGCCATTCTTTACTGGATACTGAACCAGATGGGCGTCACGAGCGAGCCACAGGCCTGAGGTGCTCAGGAGAGGTTCCAGATTGAACGGCGGTTCTGCTGTTGCTCTGTAGGCTACGAAACCGGTGTGGTTGGCTGGTGCGCCACCCAATGTGGTCTGGCGAATACTTGAACGGACACCGTCGGCGCCGATGAGCAGGTCAAACTGATCCGGTATACCTGCAAGAGCTTCTGAGAAAGCCGCTCCCTTGAGCGTGACAGTATTACCGTTGATTTCGGCGGATTCTACTTTTGTATCCAGCCGCAGAGTGACTTCCGGTGTGTTCTGGACAGCTTCCAGTAACAGCTGTTGCAGATCTGCCCGGTGGATCACGTAGTATGACGCGCCATAGCGGTCTTCGGCAATGCGGCCAAGCGGAACGGTGGCAAGTTGAGACCCATCCTGGCCGGAGCGTATATTGACGCTGGCCGGAGAGACGGCTCTGGACATGAGTGCAGGGCCTAAGCCAAGAGCCTGCAAACATCTCATTGCATTGGGAGATAGCTGAATTCCTGCGCCGACTTCGGAAAGCTCTGGGGCAGCGTCGAACAGGAAAACACTATGGCCCTTACGGGCAAGGTATAACGCAGCTGTAAGTCCGGCGATCCCGGCTCCTGCGATAGCAATATTTTTTGGTATCATTACGCAGCTTGCTTGCCGTGCTTTGCCTGAGGTTATCGGGATCAGGCAAAGCAATGTGATTACGGTTTATTCGTTTTATCGATCAGATGATGAGGTTGTTAGGCCGCATCAGGTGCCCAGGCGCAGTCAGCTGGATTAGATTCTGCGGAAGCGAGTGTAGCATCGTAGTGGTAAAGCGTTGAGCAGTATGGGCAGATTATGTTGTCATCAGCACCCATGTCGAGGAAGACGTGTGGGTGGTCCTGTGGGGGGCGTGCGCCAATACACATAAATTCTTTGGCGCCGATTTTAATGGCGTCAACGCCATTGGTGTTGTGAAAGTGGGGTACGACTTTACCGGCCATTTTTTCGCCAAGCTCCATGGAACAAAAATTTGCCGCCGACATTAAATTGGTTCTGGTTAAAAAGACAGTTTTTCTCGCTGATTGATTGCCTCAAGATCGATGCGGTCCACAACTGTACTGCGTTTTTTCACCTAGGATCGAGGTTTCACGGCAGAACAGGTGTTGTCTCAGCCTCTGTGAATAGTTGATGGACTAGTCCAAATTGATAGGTCTTTGGCCTTTTCTTTCTCCACCCTTACATTTACCCTCCCATGATCCCATAGTTTTCCTTTACGTAAACGTTAGGTAATATGCCGATATTCAATAATAATGATCACCCTATCGCTTATCTTGATGAAGGAGAGGGCGACCCGATCCTGCTGATCCACGGATTCGCATCCAACAAGTTCGTCAACTGGGTGTATCCTGGCTGGGTTGATTTGTTGGTGAAGGATGGCCGCCGTGTGATTGCGATTGATAATCGTGGTCATGGTGAAAGCTACAAGTACTACAATGCAGAGGATTATGGCGCTCCGGTTATGGCCGAAGATGCGCTGAAACTGCTGGATCATCTCTATATCGATAGAGCGGATTTGCTTGGCTATTCCATGGGCACCCGCATTTCTGCGTTTTGTGCGCTGCAAGCGCCGGATCGGGTGCGCTCGCTGTCGCTTGGCGGGATGGGGTATGGTTTGATTTCTGGTGTTGGTAATCCTGAGCCAATCATTGAAGGATTGTTGGCTGACAAGATCTCTGATGTGAAAGACCGGACGGGTCGTGCCTTCAGAGCCTTTGCAGAGCAGACCAAATCAGACCGGCGGGCGCTTGCTGCGTGTATGCAGTCAGCCCGGAAGCCTATTTCTGAGGATATGGTATCTAAGATTACGGCACCGACACTTGTTGCTGTTGGTACAAACGATGACGTGGCCGGTGATCCAAAGGCGCTTGCTGATCTTATGCCGAATGCCAGTTATTTGGAGATTACCAACCGGGACCATATGACCGCTGTTGGCGACAAGATTTTCAAAAAAGGCACATTAGAGTTTTTGGAGCAATTTTCATGAATAGAGGCACCCACGAATTTATCGGAGCCGACGGCAACCGCATTGTTGCAGACCGGTTCGGCTCAAAAGGCCAGCCGGTGATGATGATGCATGGTGGCGGGCAGACGAGACATTCGTGGGGCAAGACTGCTGAGATGATCGCCAATGCAGGTATGCAGGCGTTCTGTCTTGATATGCGTGGGCACGGTGACAGTGCGTGGGTTGAAGGGGAGAAGTACTTCTTTTCTGACTTCGGTGCAGATGTTGCTGCAGCTGCCGCGCAAATCTATGAGGAAACCGGTTTCAAGCCAATTGCGATCGGTGCCTCATTAGGTGGTCTTGCGTCTATTCTGGCTGAGGGGGCTTTGCGTCCTGGCGTTCTGGCTGGCGTTATTCTGGTTGACGTGACCCCGCGCCTAGATGAAGGCGGGGTGAGCAAGATCCTGTCGTTTATGGCTGAAAAGGTTGAGGACGGGTTTGGCAGTGTGGAAGAAGCGGCGGACATGATTGCCTCTTATCTTCCGCATCGAAAGCGGCCCAAGACATTGGACGGCCTTTCGAAAAACCTGCGTTTACGGGATGATGGGCGCTATCGCTGGCACTGGGACCCTCGCTTTATCACGCATCACGCTGATCGTGCTGATATGAAAGACAAGGTACAGAGTGAGCTGTTGGAGGCAGCGGCTAATCTCAAAGTGCCGAGTATGCTTGTTCGTGGAGCGGCATCAGAGCTTGTGAAACAGAGCCATGTAGATGAATTTCTCGCATTGGTTCCCCATGCACAATTCACAGATGTGAAAGAAGCTGGTCATATGGTGGCAGGCGATGTGAATGATATTTTCACTGCTGCGATTATGCCATTTTTAAAAGAGTACCAAGCGGCAGCTTAAAATTAGAACCGGTTTCTGATTTTTGAAAGAAATGTAGGTTCACTTTCTAATTGCCAATGCAGGTTTGGTACGCGCTTTCTCTAATGGCAATACTGCGTGATGTACTATAGGCGGATAATTCATAGTGAGTGGGTGGGGCTTGGATCGAGACAGTCTGCACCTATGTAAGGTTGAATAGGTCCTATCCATAAAGGAACGCTCTTTCATGGTGCAATTTTCTTCAAGTAGCCCCAAGGAGTTCGCATCGCATGATCCTGTTTGGGATCGCGTGAAAGCCGAAGCCCAGGCGATGGCCAGCTCTGAGCCAGCACTTGCGTCTTTTGTTTACGAGACGGTGCTGAACCACTCTTCTCTAGAGGAAGCGATTGTGCATCGTGTGGCTGACCGGTTAGGCCATGTGGTTGTCTCTTCTTCTCTTATCCGCCAGACTTATCTGGATGTTCTGGATCAGGCTCCTGATATTGTTCAGGCCTTCCGTGTTGATTTGGGTGCTGTTTTTGATCGTGATCCTGCCTGTGACCGATTCCTGGAACCTTTGCTTTATTTCAAAGGGTTCCATGCGCTGCAGACACACCGGTTAGCCAACTGGTTGTGGAAGCAGGGGCGAGAGGATTTCGCGCTTTACCTGCAAAGCCGTTGCTCTGAAGTGTTCCAGATGGATATTCATCCTCAGGTTCCAATCGGGCGGGGTGTTTTCTTTGACCATGGTACCGGCATTGTGGTTGGCGGAACTGCTGTGATTGAAGATGATGTCTCTATTCTGCAAGGTGTGACACTTGGTGGTACGGGCAAGGTCTCTGGCGACCGTCATCCGAAGATCCGTCAGGGCGTGCTGATTGGTGCAGGTGCCAAAGTTCTAGGCAATCTGGAAATTGGCCATTGCTCACGTGTTGCAGCAGGATCTGTGGTTCTTAAAGACGTTGATCCGTGCACGACTGTGGCGGGTGTTCCTGCCAAGGTTGTGGGTGAAGCTGGTTGCGACCAGCCGGCTCGTGCCATGGATCAAATGATCGGTCAAGGTCAAGGACTTTCCTCGCAAAACAAACAAGGATAAGCTAGTTTCCTAGGGTTGGCAGGACGATAAACTTGTATAGTTTGTGCCCCAAGTTTGAAGTGAAATTGGTAAGGAGACGGCTGTGAAGCCTGATGAAATTCGTAAGGTGCAAACCTACATGCGCAATACTTTCAAGTCGCCAGAACTTGAAGTGCGTGCGCGTCCTCGTAAAGATGATTCCGCAGAAGTATATATCAAGGATGAGTTTCTTGGCGTTATCTTCCGCGACGAGGAAGATGGCGAACTGAGCTGGAACTTCCAGATGGCTATCCTTGATATTGACGTGGAAGGCCTCTAAGGCTTCACGCAAAATCTGATTGATTTGAAGGGCTCCGTTTTGGGGCCCTTTTTGCATCAAAATGAGACTCTTGAAGGCTGTGGGCGTCCTGAATTGAAACGGGATGGAGTTTGTTCGCCTGCCTGAATTTCCTATGCGGATTTCATATGTAAATATTAACAGGAGGTTAACTCGAGGATAGCACGCGGCATAGGAATTGCTTTCAACTGCACAGTAACGCGTTTGAGCTGGATTGAGCCAGCTGAGAATGGGGGAAGTGCATGCTGGGCGATTTGTTGTTGGCCGCGTTTATAGCGGCTTCTGGTTTTGTGACCGCGGGAATTCTGGGTAGCTTCTATCACTTGGTGACTGGGGAGCCACCGCGATTTTTTGCTGAGATGAAAGGGCCGTTGTCCTGGCTTATTGTCGTCGGGTTATGGCTTGTTGCTGGTCCTTTTATATTTATGCGCAATGCGATCCAGGGTTATTACCGGGAGTCATTTAGCCCAAAGATGCTGGCCGCCGCGGGAGGGCTCACCGCTATGTGGAGCATTCTTTCCGGTACGTTTGTTTTGAGTTTTCTCTTGGCACTTTGAGCAAGCCATATGCTAGATTGCGCAGGATTTGATTTGTGCAATCTAGGAGAACCTTGTGCCTTTTTATAAGCTTGGAGACAGAAGCCCTAATGTTCCTGAAAATGGAAACTACTGGGTCGCGCCATGTGCAAGTCTGATTGGGCATGTGCAGTTGGATGAAGAAGCGAATATTTGGTTTGGCGCTGTTTTGCGCGGTGACAATGAGCTTATCCATATTGGTGCGCGGTCCAACATTCAGGACGGATCAGTTCTTCATACAGATTTGGGGTATCCGCTGGTTGTTGGCGCAAACTGTACGGTTGGTCACAAGGCGATTTTGCATGGGTGCACTGTGGGGGAGGGCTCGCTTATTGGCATGGGCGCGACAATCTTGAACGGCGCTAAGATTGGTAAGGGCTGTATCATCGGCGCAAATGCACTGGTTCCTGAAGGCAAGGTTATTCCAGATGGTTCTCTGGTTGTGGGAATGCCGGGGAAGGTGGTTCGTGAGTTGGATGATGAAGCTCAGGCCATGCTTATCCGCTCAGCAGATGGCTATGTGATGAATGCACAGCGCTTTAAAGAGCAGCTGGTTGAGCTCTGAAGCCATCACGATTTTTGAAAAACAAAACAAGCCGCGGCATTTTCCGCGGCTTTGTTGTTTGCCAAGACCTTAGCAGCTTTATTCTGGAATACTTGCAACGGTGGTGACGCGTTTATCCGAAATAGCGGACCAAGCAGAAGCATGGCGAGCGGACTGGCGTTTCACGTAGCGGTATGGGGTTGAATACCAAGGCAAGATTGAAGAGATCTGATTGTCGAGAATGAGATCTCCCTGATCAGTGCGCACGCTTAAGACAGCGTGCCCGCCGTTACTCAGGTCTTTCACGACCGTTATGAGCAGGGAGCTTGGCGGCCAGCCTAAGGCAATGAGTTGCCGCTGTTTTTCCAGAACGTACTCTTCACAATCACCAGCACCTTGCGGGTATGTCCAGTATTCAGGCACTCCGAACAGTTGCTCGTCTGTTAGCGGGCGAACTTGTGTGTTGATTGAGGCGTTTACATCCAGCAATTCTTGCCAGCGCTCTTTGGTCAAGCGGACAACCAACGGCGTATTGGTACCATAGCGGCACTGTTGTGGGTAGTTTTGACAGAATTCAATATGGCCAACGGGAGCAGTGGCTTGTCCGATAATTGGCATAAAGCGTCCTGGAACTTGCTCAGCATGAGCGTAAGACAGGCTGATTAGCCCACCCAATGCGACCCCCAAAACACTTTTCGCGAACAGCTTATACTCAAACACAAGTAGCGCCCTCCAATCATGGCAGGCTCTACTTTCCTTCGCGCATTTTTATTTGGTTATAATCTTTAAAGTCGGTATTTAATCAAAATTGAGCAGTATTTAAATTAAGATTGAATATCAGTTAAATCAATATTTCTGAAAATAAGAGTCAATATTAATTCAAATTGTAATTATACTAAGACTCCGCAGGAAACTGGAGTTTCTGATGAGACCTAACGAGAGTTTTATGGTTTAGTTACAGTTAATTAGAGAGTTGGCATGTGAAGCTGTGTCAGTTGCATGTAATTCTCACTGCAAATATTTTTTTATAAATTTATCGAAAAGCTGAGGCTTAACCGTTGATAAGACAGGAATCGGTCTGGCTGGCTTAGCGCTTTTCAGCGTTGGAGATATGGTGCTCCAGCAGTTCCTTATTCTGGACGGTGGCGAATTCGACTGCGACGCCTTCTTCAAAGTGGCGAACGATCCGTGCACGCATCTTACCAAGCGTGATTGGTGTTCCAAGTGCCGGACGTACATCCGTCTTGAGTGCTGCGCCAGAGAGGGAGACATCCACAATGCGGCAGGCGTATTCTCTGCCGTCTGGCAAAATGATCTTCGTAATCGGATTCTTTGGAGTGAAGCGGTCAAATCTGCGATCTTCTGGCAGATTAAGCTCGTCTTTGTTGGCCAGCCAAGTCAGGACGGAAGCCAGCTTGTCGCGCTTGCGTGCGCTGGCATTGAGCGTCATTGCAAAGCCGCCATCGATCTCGCGGACGATCTTTCCTTCAACACGACCAATGTGATCAAGATAAGCGACAACGCGCTCGCCAACTTCGCCCATTACCGGAGAGATAAAGGCGGCGCCACCAGGTGACATGTTGACGACCTGGCAAGGGTACTCACGTCGGTTTTCCAGCATGAAACGGCCCAGCACGTTGATTTCAACGCGAGAAAAACGGCGTCTGTCAGGTGCTTTTGCTGCTAGTGCAGCAATTCTGTTGGTCGCTGTGCGCCCTGCCATTTTCCTAGGAATCCCGACTACGCGATTATTGACTAGTAGAAACTTGGGTCACACCCTAGGAAAACAAGGTTAACAGAATGGTAACTGTGGTGCGGAGTACAGGTTTATATTTTGCCCCCATCAACAACTCTAAGGTGTCCTACCTGTCGGCTGTTTGGAATTTCGACGGCCTTTGGTACTGCTGACCGTTGCAAGTGACTTCCACGGCTAACTCTTGGTTCCATTGAACTAACAGCGCGATGCGTTGGAGTTCCAAAATGTGGGACGCAGTCATTTTCATCACTGAAGAGAGGTGCGTCTTCATCTGGCCAGATCAACCTCAGGCTGTTGACTTTTTGCTTGGAAATCGCCTGAACACCGAGCCAGAATGGACGCTTGAGCGGGGCCATACAGCCAAGAATACGTGTGCAACCTTCCCCCTGAACGCGGATCGGCAGGAGCAGGAGTTCCAGATCTACTGACTGGCCCATTTCAGTTGTGCCGGTGAAGCTGATCACGGCTGCAGCGCCATCCTGTGTTATGGCAGAGAGCATGGCTGTGACGGCTTGCTGGTCTTTCTCATCCCAACCATCAAGGAAACTGCGGCCTTTCAGTTCACGACAGAACAGGGAACACAATCGTGTCCCTGCGAGACGGAACCTGAAATTGTTCTGCTGTGCCAGTTCCAGAATAAACGTATCGCCCAAAACACTTTTGATTGCGGAAGGTTGAATATCGCCACGTTCGGGAGCTGGTCGTTCAGCCCGAATTTCGTCCCAGTATTCGAAGAGTATCCGTGATGCACCGTGTTTCATATTCCCGCCTTCCCCAGTCCGCTTATTGGGTTTTCCCATTGGGGTCAGTGTCCTTTTTATGGACAACTTTAACTATCCGCTGGTCTATGGTGGGGAATAAGCATGGAGCGTGCCAAGTTAGAAATATCATAAAAATTTAATAAAATATTAACCTTAACAAAGGGTTTAAGTTGTGCTGTTGGGTGGCTTGTATAATCTTGGTTGCAGTTGCCTCACCTGAACCCTTGAGGCCCTAAGAATTGAGCTGTTGTTGGCGGTAAACCTAGGTTTACAGCATTTCGTGTGCTGATAAAAAGTCGGGAAATAAAACGCCTAACGGGGAGAAGCTCCGATAAACCGTCAGCGCTTGGGGGAGTGCTGGCGGTTTATTGTTTTCATTTGATCCTTACATTTTGCGGCAAGCCTTGCGAAGCGTGCCAAGTTGTCTTAGTTCAAAATGGGACAATAATTTTGGATCTGTAATAAAATGAACCAATCCAATGAAGACCATATGGCACCTCACGGCCCCAACCTTCAGAGACCAGCACGGGAGCCGATGTTCAATCTGCCAACCGTGGTTGTTGGACTGTCTCTGATCTTTATCGGGATACATCTGGTTCGTGCCTATGTGTTGACGCCCAACGCGGATTTGCAGACGCTGCTTTTGTTTGCGTTCTGGCCTGTCCGATATCTTAGTGGTTTTATGGCTGAATATTCCTGGCCAGGAGAAACCGTTTCGGCGATCTGGAGTTTTCTGACCTACGGATTTTTGCATGGTAGCGTGCAGCATGTAGGTTTCAATGTGCTTTGGATGGCAGTGTTCGGGAGTGCTGTTGCACGACGTTTTGGTGCGACCCGTTTTCTGCTGCTCTCGGCTGTTTGCGCTGTTGCCGGCGCGGGGGCTCACCTTGCTACAAACTGGGGGCAGAGTATCCCGGTGATTGGTGCATCGGCGGCAGTCTCAGGACAGATGGCAGCTTCCTTACGCTTTATCTTTGAAGCTGGTGGTCCGATGAGCTCGTTTCGGCGCTATGATAATGCAGCCTATTCTATTCCTGCCCGACCTTTGATGGAGGCGTTGAGCGATCGCCGTGTCCTTACCTTTATTCTGGTATGGTTTGGCTTGAACTTCCTGTTTGGCATGTGGTCCGCGCCAATTGCGGGTGAGGGCGTTAGTATTGCCTGGCAAGCTCACGTAGGTGGATTTATCGCTGGCTTGATCCTATTCCCATTATTGGATCCGATTAAACCGCGTTGAAGTGGAACGTTTAATAGTTAGCTAACTACATATGTTAACAGCACCTAAGTTGGTGGCTAGGCAAGCATTGTTTTTTTGTGTCATGATGCCGTAGGGTTAGATTTGTTCTCTTCCTCTTTTTTCTCTGAGAAAGAAGGATGACATAAACAAACGAGGAGGTCGCCATGACAGTTGCTGCCATATTGAACGGCAAAGGGCGGGACGTTTTTACGGAACCGAGCACACGTAGTTTAAGCGAGATATGCGCAAGCCTTGGAGGCCGCCGCATAGGTGCTATTGTGTTGTGTGATCAGCCGGGTGTGATTGTTGGGATCGTGTCGGAGCGTGATGTGGTTAAGGCAATTTCTATGGAAGGAACTGATGCACTTGCACAACCCGTCAGTGACTACATGACTAAAGAAGTTGCCGTCTGTAACGAAACCGATTCCGTGAACGGTGTTATGGCGCGTATGACTGATGGGCGGTTCCGTCATATGCCAGTTGTGGAAGACGGAAAGCTCATCGGGTTAGTCTCGATCGGTGATATCGTGAAGTTCCGCATTGCTCAAGTTGAGCGTGAAGCAGAGGATCTGCGGAGTTACATTCAGGCCGTATGATATGTGCCTAAACTGCTGTGCTTCTAAGGCACAGCAGTTCTATCCAGTCTATTTCTTATCAATACATTGTTAGTCAATGCACTTCATCAAGGCTGCATCTCTGCCAGTTGATGGAGTTCTGGAAGCGCACGGCATGTGGTTTCATATCCAACGCGAATTGCTTCTTCACCACGATGAAAGTCGAAAAGACCCAGATGTGAGAGGCGCAGTGTCAGAATGTTGTCTGGGGGGTCTCCTGCAAGCCGTGAGCGTCCAATCCTGTCCTGAATGATATTGTAGCTGTCCATCATTACGCCGGAGATGCCCGGCAACCCTTTTGGCTTCCCACCGAATATCTGGCGTCGCAAGACGCGCTTGATTGCGCCGCCCGGATCTTTTTGCAGCTTGCTATCGATCTCCGGGATCATGTCTTTCGGGATTGGGGGCAATTCATGGACAACTGTAGAGCCTCGGCCGAATGTGTCGGAGTTGAGGTTGACTGCGATCACAGCTCGTGCGCCCATCGCGCGGCATACTGAGACTGGGATTGGATTGACCAACGCACCGTCCACCAGCCAGCGGCCACCATATGCGACCGGCTCGAACACGCCGGGGAGGGAGGTGGAACAACGCATTGCCTGCGTGAGTGGACCCTTCTTCAACCAGATTTCGTGTCCGGTTCCAAGCTCCGTTGCAACTGCTGCAAACGGTCGGTCGAGGTCCTCGATCATGATCCCACCGAAGTGGTCTTCGAACAATGAAAGGACTTTTTTGCCTGAGATGAGGCCGGAACCGCCGAAGGAAAGGTCGACCATGCTGAAGACCCGGCGGCGAGAAAGCGAGACAACCCATTCTTCGAGTTGGTCCAGCTTACCACAGAGATAACAGCCGCCGACAACAGCGCCAATGGACGTGCCAGCTATAAAGTCCGGCTGAATGCCTGCTTCTGAAAGGGCTTTAAGTACGCCAATATGCGCCCAACCACGAGCCGCACCACCGCCTAGAGCCAATCCGATACCTGGTGTGATCTCTGGCTCAGGTGTGGTGGGTGGTGTCTCAGACTCTTCTTCTACAGGCTGTTTGCTGTTTGGCCACAGAGGTAGATTTTGCAGCACTGCTATCTCCCCGACTGTCTTTCAACGGTTGAATAATCAAAATTACCTTGGGGTAACTATGCTATTTAAACCTATAAAAAGACTGAATCGGGGCACAGCGAAACCTACTGTTTTTTCCCGTAAACTTCTTGGGGGTCATATACCGGAGCGACTTCCGTCTTCTCCAGCCAAACGTCGCCTGTGTCGTTGCTGTCCACTTTTCGAAAGAAGCAGGAGCGGTAACCGACGTGACAGGTTGCGCCGTTGCCATGCACTTTGACGCGCAGCCATATGGCGTCCTGATCGCAATCGGTCCGGATTTCAATGACTTCCTGCACCTGGCCGGAAGTGCCGCCCTTTTTCCAGTATTCCTGTCTGGAGCGGCTCCAGTACCAAGCTTCGCCGGTTTCAATTGTACGACGCAGGCTCTCGGTGTTCATATAGCCCACCATGAGTAGCTCACCGCTCTCGAAATCCGTAACTGCAGCTGCGATTAGGCCGTTATCGTCAAATTTTGGGCAGAGTTCATCACCCAGCTCAATTGCTTTTTTGTCAGCACGCGGCGCGAAGCCGTCGGCTTTAATATTCGTCGACATGAAATGCTCGAATTTTGTGATGAATGGTCCGAGCTTACGAACGGACCATTGTCATAAAGCGTACCTGTTCAGATGCGTTGTCTTCAAAAACACCAGAGAACCGGTTGGTGAGTGTTGATACACCCTGCTTTTGAATGCCACGCATAGACATGCACTGGTGTTCTGCCTCAATCATGACGGCGACGCCACGTGGAGCCAGATATTCTTCCAATGCCGTTGCGATCTGAACGGTCAGATGTTCCTGTGTCTGAAGGCGACGTGCGTAAATTTCTACAACACGTGCAATCTTGGACAGGCCGACCACAGCATGATCTGGATAATAAGCGATATGTGCTTTTCCGGTGAACGGCAGCACATGATGCTCACAGAAAGAAGTGAAAGAGATATCCTTGAGCAGTACAATATCATTGTAGCCGCCGACTTCTTCGAAGGTTCGTTCCAAGTGCTCGCGAGGATCTTCTTTGTATCCAGAGAAGAGATCTTCGTAGGCTTTTACCACGCGTTTTGGTGTATCCAGCAGTCCTTCACGTTCGGTGTCATCACCGATCCATTGAAGAAGTACGCGTGCAGCAGCCTCAGCTTCAGCCCGGCTAGGGCGGTTGGGGAGCTTGTTGTCTTCTGTAGCCGTGGGATCGGTCTCTGTAACCGGTCTCAAAACAGCGTCCATATTATGTCTCCAACAATACGCAGTCGATGAGTGTAATTTAAGACATACTTCTCTTAAAAAAACACTGAACCCGCCATAGGTTCCTGCGCAACAACTATTTTTGTCGGCCTGTTTTCAGTCAGGCTCTTCCCATTGTCATACGCAAATCTATAGCTTACCTAAGGAGATGCGAGTATGGCGCAGGGTATAAACTACGACAACCCGTTTAGACAGCCAATAAATTGGCACCTATGGTTTCTTCTAGGTAATGTGTGCTAGATTGCGATATTCCGCTTTTGACCTCTAGCAAGGTCTCGGCAGCACCACCTATATAAGATAGATGTCTTGGTTAGGAAAGGGTCTTCCCTTACTACTGAGTGATCCAAGGTCGCTTTAAGTTATAAAGCGAGTGTCAGAATAGTAGCCAGAGTTTTGCATGTTGGACGACATTTACAATACTAAGATCCTTGAGTTTGCAGGGAATATCCCTTTACTGGGACATCTCGATGCCCCGCAAGCTCAGGCAAAAGCACACTCGCGGCTTTGTGGTTCGACGGTGAGCGTTGAGGTTTGTGTAGCCGATGGTCTAATAACCTCATTTGCGCAGGACGTGAAAGCGTGCGCGCTTGGGCAAGCATCAGCCTCTATTTTAGGTCAGCATGTTATTGGGGCTTCACCCTCTGAAATTCGGGAGGCTTATGCGCAGCTCCATGCGATGTTGAAGGAAAGTGGACCACCGCCGAATGGTCGTTTTGCTGATCTGTCCTTCCTTGAACCGGTGCGCGATTATAAAGCGCGTCATGCGTCCACCATGCTTGCGTTTGAAGCCTTGGTGAAAGCGCTTGATGATGTTGAAGCTACCGTTGCTTAAGGCCAACTGAAATGTGTAAGCCCGAACCGCTCCCCAAAGTGAGGCCTGCCAGCCTGATGGCGCGGGTTGGGGTCGGGCTTATTTGGATTTACCAACACAGTTTGTCGTTGATACTCGGGCGTGCGTGCCGTTATCAGCCTTCCTGCTCACATTATACAGCTGAGGCGATGGTGCGTTTCGGCTTTTGGCGTGGCGGTTGGATTGGGTTATCACGGATCATCCGTTGTAATCCATATGGAGCGAGCGGGTATGATCCTGTGCCTGCAAGTCTGCCCAAGCATTCCAGATGGTATCTGCCCTGGCGCTATGGCCACTGGACTGGACACCATATTGACCCCAAGACGCGTTTTGATATGCCGGACTAGAAACCGTTCTTGTTGCTAAGGGCAGGTGAACTCGTTTTTCTCTTCTTCAGTGAGAACTGGCAAAATCGCGAACTCTCCCTCAATGGAGAGGTTTTCATAGGGCTGCGAGTTGATAACAACACCGTATGCTTTTCCGCTGGCAGCATCTAATGTCCAAACCCATCCGAGATTGGATTCCTGCGGATTATCCTTCCAGGAGATTTGAGTAATTTCCGATGTGATCTGCTGCACAGTGTAGGTCGCAGATCCTTTGCTCTTGCCAAGTTTGGAGGTGGTGTTCCAGGCGAGTGCTTCACTGTTGCAAATGAAGGTCGTGAATTTCTCCTCGATCGCCTCTGCGCCTTCCTTTGTAATAGTCCAGGCGAAATCCAATGATTTCCCTAACCATTGCTCGGCGGCTTTTGCAGCGGAAGCGCCACTTCCGGTTTCTGCGAGTGTGTGGATGTCGCTTTGGAGGCTTTTGCTGGTTGGGACGGGCGGGCCATCTCCCGTAACCTGTGCAACTGCTACCAGACCAGATGAATGAATGAACAAGACTGCGCTTGCGCTCAGGATTGCTAAGGGTTTCATTGGGTTATCCTGTTTTCATTCTTGCCGCTGTTTGATTGAGTTCAAAGACTACTGAAAGAACTGCGACCAAAAACTTCCTTTGTCACTCTCGCTTTGCTCATTGTCAGTAGCGGTTGGATCAGTCGTCGGTTCGGATGGTACCGGCATGTCGTGCGGATTGCTCATTTGGTATTCCGGCATACCGCTCATCAGGGATGGGTCTTCTTCTGCATTATCTGGTTCTGGTTCGACAGTTCCAGAGGTTCCAAGAGAGGGTTCAATAGATATCTGAGCGTGAGCAGGACGCGCTCCAGACGTGAGCGCAAACCCCATGACGACAAGATATGTGAAAAGCCAGTGCCTGCTCATTTGAATACCTTTGGATGATCAGTGTGGTGTGCACTCCAATACAGAAACTCATAATTTCGTTTGAAGATAATGGCTTAATGTAGAGTTGCGTCCAGCAACTTGCAGTGGTTCCGGGTTCTTGGCTTAATGAAAAGCTATCTGCCGGTGTTGAAATTCATGAAATTTTTGTGCGCGAAATACGTGGTTTTGCCTACGTGAGAGCTGCCTAGAGGCGTGTTGTTCACAGATTGGAGGTCAAAAACGTTTTTTCCTATGTTTTCCCAACCCAAATTTCAAAGGAGCGTTGACAAGAGGGACTCAAATGAAGATAACCCGTCCTCACACGGCGCGGCCAACTTGGCCAATGCGACGGAGGAGTGCCCGAGTGGCTAAAGGGGGCGGACTGTAAATCCGCTGGCTATGCCTACGTTGGTTCGAATCCAACCTCCTCCACCATTTTTCTTTCATAAAATCAGTTTGTTACGGTAGAGATGCATGTCTATTGAAGGTTTTGAAGACCTCCCAAGTTATGCTTTTGGCGACAGCCCTGACCTTGCTGACAGCTTGCTTGAGCTTGTTCTGAATGGAACAAAGACGGCTACCTGTGGCGATCTGCTTTCCTATGAAAAAGAAGGGGAGCCGCTTCCTCAGCCGGGTGATCAGTTTGTTATTCTTGATGGTAAAGGGCAAGCCGCTTGCGTCATTGAGATGGTTACGGTTGATGTGCGCCAGTTCGACGAGATTGATGAAATTTGGGCTGTGCTAGAAGGTGAAGGCGATCTTAGCCTTGAATTTTGGCAGGACGCGCATCGTGAATATTTTGAGCGGAACGGTGTCTTTGCTCAAGATATGAAGTTGGTTTGTGAGTATTTCCAGCTGGTAAAGACCTTCGAACGCGATCAAGCTAAGCCGAATTAAGTCTCTTCTAGTTTTTGTGAGATGCTCTCTGAGCCGGATGATCGCTTGTCCGGTGATGTGCTGTGGCTTTGAATAGCCTGCCAGATATCCTCTTTAACATTCTGCCATTGCCGGAGCTCAGCCCTCAAAGGTAGTTCTGCGCGTAAGGTGTCCTTGGTTTTCAATGTTGATTGGATCAGGGCGGCTAGTTCCTCAGCGTTGTGCGGGTCGAAATATCGGCAATGATCACCGCCAACTTCTGGAATAGAGGTCGCCTTTGAGGCAAGCACAGGTGTCCCCATCCAAAGAGCTTCGCCGACGGGCAGGCCGTATCCTTCAAACAAGCTCGGATACACCAGCGCAATTGCTTCTTTGTAAAGGGCAGTGAGCTCGGCTTGCGAGGGCGATTGGACAATCGTCACGTACTTGCCAATAGCCGTATATTGCTGATCTTTGTTGAGGCTTGCGAAGGCGCCATTTGGAATTGCGCCTGCGCATATGAGCTGTGGCAGCGGGGTATCTTCGTTGTGCTCCAGAATGTGCAAGTAAGCGTCAAAAACCAGCTTCGCATTTTTTCGGTATCTAATGTCACCTAACAGCAAAAAGAAACCATTCTCCGGGCGTTGTCTGAGCGGGTAGATCGGCTCTGTTTCCTGAAATTCGTGAGCCAAATGGACAACGCTTGTGCTCTGAGGGGATGGGAGTTTCTGCTCTGCCAGGAATTTCAGCAGATCGCTTCTCGTATACTCAGAGTTTGCCAGAACGTGCGGTCTTGTAGTGACGGTTCGCCTTAGATGTTCCAGCCAAAGTTTGGCGCCTAAGTCTTCTTCAAGATCGTTGAGGCGTAAAGGGGAGATGTCATGGATCATGACATAGACTGGTACATATGGTGCGCGGCTCTTCACATACTCAGTTAGACGCCGAGCTTCTTCCAAGTTTCCCAATGAAAGGAAGGGAGCGTCAATGTCGGAGAGTGGATCTCCAAGCGCTTCTCCATCATAAGCTCCGATGGTTTCATCCGCGTGTGAGCGCAATGTATGCCGCAACCTGTGAAATAGTCCTTTGATCTTGCGGTTCCTGTATTTTTCAAGATGGAATGTTTTTACAGGAGCGCCCAGCAAGTCGGGCAGATATGCAGGGTTAAGGTCATCATCCTTAAACAGAGGATCGGCTTGCACACTCACATATTCGTTTGTTCGGGCGTCATGGCAGATGAAGATGACTTCAAGGTCATCCTTATAAAAGCGTCTGGCTGTTTCATAGAGTGTTCTGATGACGCCATTCGCCTGCAATGAGGTAGAGCGGTTCTGCCTCAAGGTGGTCAAATCAAAGTAGAGCTTTGGCTTTGGCGTCGTCATGCTCAGCTCCTGGTTGCTGGTAGAGTGTGCGTCATGCATTCCTTGTGATGGAGTTTGCGAATCCTGTTGTTGCAAACAGTATGCGGAGTGGGGAGGGGGAAGGCTAGCTAAACCCTTGCTAACCAGTGGTAATTCAAGGTGTGTAACCTGTCGATTAGGTGATCTCTCCCGAGGAAAACAGAGTTGGGCGTGCTTAAAATCATCTGGACGCGTCTTCAAGAATTGTTTATTCAGGCAATCCATGATTAACACCAAACCGCTTACCTGCCTTGTTTGCAGGAGTGAGCTGGAGACTTGATATGCTGCAATTGACTTTCCCTGACAATTCCGTTCGCGAATATGACGCTGGTTCCACCGGAGCTGACGTTGCGGGGAGCATTTCTAAATCTCTCTTGAAGAAAGCTGTTGCCGTCGCGATTGATGGTGAGCTGCGTGATCTTTCTGATCCTATTCCAGCAAGTGCTGCGATTGAATTTGTTACTCGCGATGACCCTCGTGCGCTGGAATTGATCCGCCACGATGCGGCGCACGTGATGGCAGAAGCAGTGCAGGAGCTGTGGCCTGATACACAGGTTACAATCGGACCTGTTATCGAGAACGGTTTTTATTACGACTTTAAGCGTGAAACGCCGTTCACACCTGAAGATCTGCCAAAAATCGAAAAAAAGATGCAGCAGATCATTCAGCGCAATGCGAAGTTCACCAAGGAAATCTGGAGCCGTGACGAAGCGAAAGAATACTTTGCTTCCAAGGGTGAAGATTACAAGGTTGAGCTTGTTGATGCGATTCCTGAAGATCAAACCGTTAAGATCTATAAGCAGGGTGACTGGTTGGATCTTTGCCGTGGTCCGCATATGGCATCCACTGGCCAGGTCGGTCAGGCATTCAAGTTGATGACTGTTGCTGGTGCTTACTGGCGCGGCGATTCCAACAATGAGATGCTGACCCGTATCTATGGTACTGCATGGTCCAATGAGAAAGATCTGAAAGCTTACCTCCATATGCTTGAGGAAGCTGAGAAGCGCGACCACCGTAAGCTTGGCCGCGAAATGGATCTGTACCACTTCCAGGAGGAAGGTCCGGGTGTTGTCTTCTGGCATCACAAGGGCTGGCAGCTGTTCCAGAACCTCACCAACTACATGCGTCGTCGTCTTGCTGATGACTATCAGGAAGTGAATGCACCTCAGATTCTGGATAAGTCGCTCTGGGAAACCTCCGGTCACTGGGAATGGTACCGCGAGAACATGTTTGCGACTGAGACCGAAGATCACCGTGTCTTTGCGATTAAGCCGATGAACTGTCCTGGTCACGTCCAGATCTTCAAGCACGGCCTGAAGTCCTATCGTGATTTGCCTCTGCGTATGGCTGAATTCGGTGCGGTTTCCCGCTATGAGCCATCCGGTGCGTTGCATGGCCTGATGCGCGTTCGCGCGTTTACGCAGGATGATGCGCATGTGTTCTGTACTGAAGAACAGATGGCTGCGGAATGCCACAAGATCAACGACCTGATTATGTCCGTCTACAAGGACTTTGGGTTTGAAGAGATTGTTGTGAAGCTCTCAACCCGTCCTGAAAAGCGTGTTGGTTCTGATGAAGTTTGGGATCACGCTGAAGCTGTGATGGGAGAAGTGCTGAAGGAGATCGAAGCGAACTCTGGCGGCAAGATCAAGACAGGCATTCTTGAAGGTGAGGGGGCGTTCTACGGTCCTAAGTTTGAGTACACTCTGCGCGATGCGATTGGTCGTGAATGGCAGTGCGGTACCACTCAGGTCGACTTCACCTTGCCAGAGCGCTTTGGTGCGTTCTATGTCGATAGCGATGGCGAGAAGAAGCAGCCGGTGATGATCCACCGTGCGATCTGTGGTTCTCTCGAGCGCTTCCTCGGCATCCTCATTGAGAACTTTGCTGGTCACTTCCCATTGTGGCTGACACCTCAGCACTTCGTTGTGGCAGCAATCACTTCTGATGCAGATGATTATGCGAAAGAAGTGCATGCAGCGCTGAAAAAAGCTGGTTTGCGCGGTGAGCTGGATCTTCGTAACGAGAAGATCAACTACAAGGTTCGCGAGCATTCTCATGCCAAGATCCCAGTGATCATTGCGGTTGGTAAGCGTGAAGCAGAAGAGAAGACAGTGAGTATCCGTCGTCTTGGTTCGCGCAACCAAACATCAATGACATTGGATGAAGCGGTGGCAAGCCTTACTGATGAAGCAACAGCACCAGACCTGAAAGAGCAGGCTTCCTGATCTTTATAGACTGAGTGAAATTTTGAAGGCTGGCCGCAGGTTTCTGTTGCCAGCCTTTTTCTTTTTGACCTCACTGTCGCCTAAACTTCACGTAAGTTTGCGAAAGCTTACAAAGCCGGCTCAGATGAAATGAGTTATGTGAAGTGAGGATGTCGTGAACCACGCGGATTTAAGCTATGCCAATAGTACTCATCCCTTATTGAAGCGATGGCTTATTCGCAGCATTGAAGGGCTCTCTGGCAAGCGAGCGCTGGTGGACCTCTATGAGGAGTGGCGTGCTGGTTTTTCAGTTTCTGATCGGGCGCTCTGGCGTGATCTGCTGGATCAGATTGACCTACGTGTGGAATGTACCGGAAACGACTGGCCGCCCGCTGATCTGGATGGGAAGCCGCTGGTGCTGATTGCGAACCATCCCTATGGCATTGCAGATGGAATCGCGATTCTTTCGCTTGCTGAACAGCTCAATCGTCCTTACCGCGTGCTGATCAACAATGAGCTGTTGAAGGTGCCTGAAATCCGGCCTTTCGCTTTGCCAGTAGACTTTGAAGAAACCGAAGAGGCTTTGCGCACCAATTTGAAAACCCGGCAGGAAGCGCTGAGATTGCTGCGGGAAGGGGTGACGATAGTGATCTTTCCCGGTGGTGGTGTTGCGACAGCTGCTAAGCCATTTGGCAGGGCAGAAGAGCTGCCTTGGAAGACGTTCAGTGCCAAGCTCATTCGAAGTGCGCGAGCAACGGTGTTGCCAGTTTATTTTGAGGGGCAGAACTCTGCGTTGTTCCACATGGTCAGTCGCTTTTCCCTGAGTTTACGATTGTCGCTTCTCATCGGCGAGTTCAAGAGCATTTTGGGACAAACCATTCTTGCTCGGATTGGCTCTCCTATTTCCTATGAGGTTTTAGAGGGATGCGAAAGCCAGAGAGAAATGATTGATGAGCTTCAGGCAACTGTTATGAACTTGCGGGATGGCGTTAAGGCGCCAAAGGGGGAAACCTTTTTTCTCCCGTAGGCCTCCTCTTTAGAGCTGGCGTGAGCCAATAAAAAAGGCGCCGAGTGAGGCGCCTTGGTCATTCTTGATCTTGTGCAAGCCTTACAGAGGGTTTTCTGCAAGCACTTCCACTTCCACGTTGTTTACGCTTGGATTGACTGTGAACTCTTCGCGATACATCTCACCGTTGTTGCGCGCCATAACCGTATAGGTTCCAGCTGCTAGGGTGAGATCAAGGAACGCGCCATTGCCGCTTGCAACAGTGTCGCCGCCGGGAGAGAGGATCGTCCAAGACGTGTTGGCCAAAGATGTTTTGTTCTTGGCGCTTACCAGTTTCAGCGTGATGTTGCCTGCCTGATGGTAAAGGGTTGCTTCGGTCAGCTTGCCTGCCTGAACGTGAATATCTGCGCGTACGACAGCGTTGACATCGCCGTAGCGGCTTTCAACATGGTAGGTGCCTGCGCTCACTGGAACCAGCTCGCCCGGCTTGATGCCAGATGCAATGAGACCGCGGTTACCTGTGGTGTCGTAAGTCATATCGTAGATGTTAAAGCGCACATCTTTGCGTGGCATCTGCTGATCGTTGCCCAGAGCAGCGTCCAGACGAATACCACCTGCGTTCAGGATGATTGTTCCTGTCTTCACACCGCTTTTAAGTTCATAGCGCGTGGTTGCAGTGACTTTGCCAAAAGAGGTGTGAACGAGGTACGTGCCCGGATCGAGGCGGAATTCTGCGTCCTGATCTTGAGAGGACGCGACCATGGTCAAAGACCCATCATCATTTTCTTTTGAAGAGTAGACGCGCCATTTTAGGCCACGTGTGAGGTTCGGTGTTCCCTCAGCCAGCTTTGCTACCAGATAAAGGACAGGCTGTGCGCCGACAGGTGCCTGCTCTGCGCCTACAGATGGGGGAGCGTACGGCAAGAAGCTCGTACCCATTGTTGGTGCAAGGGATTGTCCCTGATAACCGCTGAGCGGATCATAGCTGATAGGAGGTGCGATGGTCTTGTCTGGCTTTGCGCCCAAGTCCAGCACTTCTTTAGAGAATGGCAAAGCAGGTTTGGAAACAGGAATAGGACCTGCAGCCTGAGCGGCGTTTCCAAGCAAGGCCAATCCAGCACAAAATGCTGTGGCGGTTGCTGCGCGTTGTAGCGCTTTGCTGAACGTTGATATCCGCTCTAACTTCACGTGTGCTCTCGCTACTACTTCAGAAAGTGTTACCCGTGTGCGACAGTAAATACAAAACCGACACCCGATCGAGTGAAATCAGATTACAGTGACAAACTGTGATTTGGAAGTGTTTTATAAATTTTTACTAAGTGGGTTGGGGATTGGTAGTCAATGTGGCAAGAATGGGGCAAGACCATCCTTTAATTGACACAGTTGATATTCTGTATAGGACTATTGCGTAGCTTTAATCGTTGAAATCCTGAAAAGAATCGAGACCGTGGAAACTAAAGACCTTCCAGAACTGAAGAGTTTTCTCAAAACTCGTCGCTCCCATCTCGCTGCAACGCTCGTGCATCCTGGTCCCAATCAAGCACAAATTTCTGAGCTTCTTGAAATGGCTTGCCGTGTTCCAGATCACGGAAAAATTTCTCCTTGGCGGTTTATTATCTATGACAATTCACAGGCTGCCCCTATCGGTCTAAAGCTTGCTGAAATTGCAGAAAAACGTCAGGGCTCGCTTGGTGAGAACACCAAGGCAATGGAGCTGGAGCGTTTCAAGCGTGCGCCGTTGGTTATTGGCGTTCTGTCTTCTCCAAATCGGGAACATAAAGTTCCGGTCTGGGAGCAGGAGCTTGCTGTTGGGGCGGTTTGTGTCTCGCTCCTTAATGCCTGCTTTTCAATGGGTTTTGCAGGCCAGTGGCTCTCTGAGTGGTATGCTTTTGATGATGAGGCAGCTGCCTATCTTGGTGCTCGTAATGGGGAACGGTTTGCAGGCTTCATTCATATCGGAAGCCCTAGTATTGTTCCGAGTGAGCGTCCTCGGCCTGATGTTGCCCGATTGACTGAATATTTTGAAAGTTCTCTTTCCGGTGTTGATGCGTAGGAGTTGAGGCAAGTATATGTTTTATGAAGCGAATAAGCCGCATGGATTGCCCCACAATCCATTCAAGGCTGTTGTTGCACCTCGTCCGATTGGTTGGGTTTCTACCGTCTCTAAAGACGGTGTGCGCAATTTGGCTCCTTACAGTTTTTTCAATGCAGTGTGTGATACACCGCCGATGGTTGTGATTGGTTCCAGCGGTTACAAAGACTCTGTCCGCAACATCGAAGAAACTGGTGAGTTTGTCTGCAACCAAGCCACATTGGATCTCGCAGATGCGATGAATCTGTCCTCTGCAATGGTTGGTACTGATGTTGATGAGTTCGAGCTTTCCGGATTAACGGCAGAGCCATGCAAATTGATCAAGGCTCCACGCGTTTTAGAGGCAAAAACTGCGTTGGAATGTAAGCTGGTTAATGTGCAGCGTCTGGTCGATATTGACGGAAATGAGACCAACAGCTGGCTTATACTGGGTCAGGTTGTTGGTGTGCATATCGACGAGAGTGTGCTTGAAAACGGCTTGCTTAATGTGGCGAAAATGAAGCCTTTGGCCCGGTTGGGTTACATGGATTACTCGGTGGTTGATTCTGTATTTCAGATGGACCGGCCAGTTCTTCCAGAAAAAGCATGATGGCGGGCGCTCAGGCGCCCCTTTTCTTATCTCGAAAATACCTGTTGTATCTGATGCGCGTCTTCAGGCGTGTTTGCGTTCATGCCGGTAAAGCCGAGTGCTACTGATTTTTCCAGATCCTCAGGTGCTGCCGGTGGTGCTGTATCCAGAGCAATCAGGTGAGCCGATTTTGCGGCAAACAGGCATTGTGTTTGTGCATATTGAAACGGCGGCAGCAAACCTCCATTTTCATCTCTGGACTGTTTCGCATCCAGTGCCTCTTTCAGCGCTTCTTCATTCCATGCCAGTGCGGTTAGGCGTGGGCTGGTGTTGGAGAGGTTCATGAGGTTGTGAAAGGCTGCAGGATATTTGCCGAGTTCAGGAATAATCTTCACTGTGCAGTCTTGCAATGCGTGTTCGGCTTCAAAGACAGATAGTATCGCGTGCAAACGTTCAATATCAGCGCGCGATTTGATGAAGGTTGGAACGACGCCTCTTGGCCTCACATGAGCATAGGGTTTGAGTGTTGAAAGGATCGTACTCTCTGATGGTTCGTTTAGTGTGAGATAAAGATCGTGGTGTTTGCCCAGCTCTGCCAGAGTGTTTGGCGAGCCATAAGGCTCGAACTCGCTGACGGGCTTTTCTGGCAGAATGGCGAGTGATACATTCCTCAGCCCTTCTGTCTTGTCGAATGTTGAGGCCATCACGCTCAGCAGGCAGTTCATTGCTTTTCTCCGAATCCAATCAGAAATTGAATTGTAATGCATAATTCGTAGAGAACAGGATAGGCGAAAAATCTGTTTTAACTCAAATAACTCAGTGATTTCAGTAGGGCAAAATTAAAATTTAACTATTTGTTAACTAATATTAAGAGATATTAACTAATAGTATTATAGGGGATAGATTCTCGTGAAGGTTGCAGGCGATCCTTCCATTGCAGGGCGTATTGAATCGGCTTTTCAAAAGGCCAGTTCCAAAACAGGTACGTCTTTTGACTTTCTGCTGCAAGCGGCTGCCCGTGAATCTTCCTTTGACCCGAACGCCAAAGCTAAAACCTCCTCTGCCTCGGGGCTTTTTCAATTCATCGAGTCCACCTGGCTTGAGACGCTCAAGAAAAATGGCGAGGAATTGGGCTTGCAAGACTATGCGCAGCACATTCGTGTTGATGCAAATGGTAAGTACCGCGTCGACAACAAGCACCTGAAGCAACAGCTTCTGGATCTGCGTTATGACCCTGATATCTCTTCGCTTGTTGCCGGTGCTTTGGCAAAAGACAACGCCTCCGGACTCTCTTCAAATCTGGGGCGGGATCCGTCCGCTGGTGAGCTGTATCTTGCGCATTTTCTTGGGGTGAATGGTAGTCTACGGCTTTTGAATGCTGCTCAGGACCGACCAGAGCACCCGGCTGCGGACCTGTTTCCGCTGCAAGCACGGTCCAATAAGGCTGTATTTTACAACAAGGATGGGCAGGCACGGACTGTCAGCGATGTGCATGACCGTTTGGTTGGGCGCTTTAATGATACGATTGCTGGTTCAGATCGTCCGGCAGTTGGTGTGCGTAAGGGGCCTATCACTAAGCCGATTGACAGCCACCGCGTTGAAAGCCGTATCCTGACAGCATGGCGTGCGACGACGGTTGATAAAGATGAGGCTCCTTTTCAGTCCCTGTTTCGAACTGACGAAGCGGCAGCATTAACTGCGTCCAAAGCTGTGAGTGAGACGAAGCGATCCGGTGTTGAGGTTCAGGAATCAATCAGCCAACAGTTTGTTGCGCCAAAACCAGTTGCGCGACCATCTGGTGCGCCTTTGGACCTGACCAAATTTCTTGCGCCGTCCCAAGTAAGTGGAAAGTCCTTAAGTAAGAAGGTCTAGAACCTGTGACTTACAGGCGTTTCTTGCTGCTCTAATCTTTCAAAAAACAAGTTTTACGAGAAACTGCGGGTGCGGTGAACGAAGCCTTAAGAATTATGATTAATTATTTCTACCCATAGTTGGTGGATACAGGTTTCTGAGTGCCATGATTATCAAGAGTTTTCTGAATTGGGTGCAGTATGCGCCAAGTGGAAGTCGCGCACAGGCGGCTGGTGCTTTGGTGCGTGCTTTCTTGTATTCTGAACTTGAAAGCTCTGAGTACAGCGAAGCAGAGGCGGCATTGACCTTCCTGCTTGATGATCGTGATGTTGCGGTTCGGACCGCTCTTGCAGAAGCCTTTGGCGCTGCAATGATTGTTCCTTCTCACATCATTTCTGCTTTGCTCGTGGACGAAGATGAAGTTGCGCTGCCTTTGCTTTCTGGTGCAACGACTATTCCAGAAGGTGAGCTGGTGGATCTTGTTGCGACAGGCTCCACTCAGCGTTGTGTAGCTGTTGCCAGCCGGCCTGAAATTACGGTGGGGTTGTCTGCTGCTGTCTGCGAAGTTGCCTGTGAAGAGGCCTGTGTTGCTTTGCTTGCAAATGAAAAGGCAGAGATTACACCCAACAGTATGGAACGTGTTGTTGCGCGGTTTGGCGAAAGCCGGGACGTGAAAGATGCTCTGATGTCTCGTGATGATGTTCCCTTGCAAATCCGACATATGATGCTGCGGCGTTACACTGAAGGTCTTGGGGATCATCCGCAGGTGCTTGGTGCAAGGAATATGCGTGCTCCCGAGCAATTGGTCGCTGATGCACAGGATCGTTCCACGATTTCACTGGCCTGGAGTGCCTCTGACAAAGAGCTGCACGGGCTTGTTGAACATCTGGTTGTTTCCGCTCAGATGACAAGCGTTCTTTTGCTTCGTTCCGCAGTAACCGGTTGCTTTAACCTGCTTACAAGCTCGTTGGCTCGCTTATCTGATTATGATGAGGATCAGGTGTTTGACGCATTGGCGACGCCATTTGGTGCTTCGCTGCGCCGTGTCTTGTCAGATGCTGGCTTGCCTGATCGCACGCATGCGCTTTTCCAGGAGTGCATTGCCAGCTGGCAGCGGGTCGAAAACATGCAGATCGACCATTGGTCCAAGTCACGTATTGTGGCTGGTGATCTGATTGCGCTGGAAGATGAGCTGGGTATTGAGGATCTGGGAGATCTGCAAGACTTGTTGCATCGCCTCTCAAATGAGGCTGCGCGCGAAAGTGCACGTACTCGTGTTGCTGAAATGCTGAGCGACGTTGCTTAAGGTATTCAGCTTATTGCCTGATTAGCTGTCGACGAGCTCCGTGAGCGGCGCGCTTGCTTCTTCCAGCCTTGTCACAAGCGCGACACCAAGCCGATTGGTTTCATCGCGGGCATCTTCAGAAATCATTGCATTGATTGCGCTTACGTGTTGAGCGATGAGCTCTTTTGGGAAGCTTTCTTGTGTCTTGGCAGCGACCAGCAAGAGCGTCAGATTGTTTGCAACGCGGCCAACCAGTGGGAAGCCCAGAGTTTCCGCCTGGCCTTTGATATCGTGGGCGCAGCGGAACAGTGCGTCGTAGGTTTCCTCTGTAAAATCAGCATTCTGTGCTGCCTGATTGGTCTCTTTCAGGCAATCGACTTCCGAGCCCATCCAGCTTTCGAACTTGTCAGAGAGTTTCTCGATGGCTTCTTCTGCAGCTTTGACCGGGTCGAACTTGGCAGCTTCAATGGTCGACATCTTCCGGACTTTTTTGGAAAGGTCGTTTGGAACGCGGATGTGTTCCTGAGAAGATTTATCTGAACCAGTTAAAGAAGCCATTGTCCTGCGTAATTCCTGAGCCTGCATTGCTGTAGGTGTGATTATATTTCGAATTCGAAATAATATCTAACTATTTTACGAGCAATTCCAACCCGAAGTTGCTTCTTCTAGCATATTTGGTTGTGATCACAGCATCAACTGGTTGTGTCTTAGTACTTAAACATCTCAGAGAGGATACGTTCGTCCCAGCTGTGTTCATTATCGAACATGATGCAGCTTTGAGCTGTCGCGTCCTGATAGATGGTCGTGCTGATAACATTTCGGAACTCACGGTGATCAGCGGCTGCGTTGACCGGGCGCTTGTCTGCTTCAAGTACTTCAATCTTAACGGTGTTCTGTGTCGAGAGCAGAGCTCCGCGCCAGCGTCTTGGACGGAAGGCACTGATGGGTGTAAGTGCCATCAGGGGAGAGTCAATCGGCAGGATCGGGCCATGGGCTGACAGGTTATAAGCTGTGCTGCCCTGGGGAGTAGAGATAATGATACCATCGCAGGCCAGCTCTTCCATGCGGACGCGGCCATCAACGGAGATGCGAAGTTTCGCAGCCTGATGGGATTTGCGCAGGAAAGAGACTTCATTGATTGCACGAGCGGTGAACTCGTTTCCGTCTTTGTCGACAGCTTCAATGTTGAGTGGATGGAGAGGTGTTATCTCTGCTTTTTCAAGGCGTTCGATCAGGCCTTCAGTCTTGTACTCATTCATGAGAAAGCCGACTGAACCGCGATTCATGCCGTAGATCGGCATGCCTTTGTTCATAAACTTATGTAGATAAGAGAGCATAACTCCGTCGCCGCCAAGCGCGACAATGACGTCCGCATCGTCTTGCGAGGCAGATCCATACATCTTTTCAAGAGCTTGGCGTGCAGCAAGTGCTTCTGGCGTATCGCTGGAAACAAAGGCAATGCGGTTGATAGTTCTTCTCTTCAAAGACGGCTCCTCCCTTAAAAAGGAGGTAGCATGACTTCGGGAAAATTCAAACTGCCTTTATGTCGCTTCTCGTGGGATTGCCAATGGATTAGCAGATGCCTTGCCAGTTTTTACCGTAAAAAATACATAGACCCTATAAGTATTGTGTTGTGTATTTGTGCAATACTACTTGTTTGTGTTCGAATAAACATCAAGGTACTGAATTGCAACAGTTGTTGTTTTGGTTGTTTGGAGGGGTTTTTGTTAAAATAACTTTCGAGTATGTTGATTGTGTTGCAGATAGTTGAAATTCTTTCAAGATATCAATTATCTACAATGTTGCGACCAGAATATACTGCCTACCTTTTCTTATAGATATTTGAAGTTGAGACCTTTTGAGCTTTAAACAAGAGGTCGGTGGGAGCTCTTGCGCGGCGGCAAGGGCTCCTACCTTTTTACTTCTGGTACGGCTATTTAGCTGGAGTGTTGGTGTGGAAGCGCCTTGGTACCACCTGACATAGCTGTTGGAACGCCTGTGGTTCCCGGAAAACTGATCGGCAAATTGCGATCGCATCTGGCCGCTAGGAAGGCGAAGCATTCGGCCTCCACTGCATCCCCACGCCAGCCAAGCTCTTCTGCCTGAATGATTTTTACGTTTGCCCGTGCTTCGATCTCTTTCAGAAGCTGCGGGTTTTTGCGTCCTCCACCGCATGCTACCAGGCGGGCTGGGCGTTTTGGTAGCATGTCCAACCCTTTGCCAACTGCGCTTGCCGAAAATGCGGTGAGTGTTGCTGCGCCGTTTTGCAGAGAAAGGCCGGTTGCCATGTCTTTTGTGAAGCTGTTGCGGTCGAGGGATTTGGGGAAGGCTTCGGTGAGATAGGGGTGTTCGAGAAGCATTTTGAGGCGGTCTTCGTCCACTTGTCCGCTGGCGGCGATGAGGCCGTCGCGGTCCATGTCGCCGCGGTTATGGGAGCTGATCCAGTCGTTTATAGGCGCGTTGGCCGGGCCTGTGTCGAAGGCAATCAGGGTGTTATGCCCGTCCCACCACGAGATGTTGGCGACGCCGCCGAGATTCAGAATTGCTGTGTCTGTTGGATTGTCGGATAGACCGGCGCTTCTTAAGAGGGCCTGATGGTAGATGGCGGCGAGGGGTGCGCCTTGTCCACCTGCTTCGATATCTTGCGTTCTGAAGTCGTAAATCACTGGAATATCGAGGATATCAGCGATGATCTGGCCGTCACCGAGTTGGCGGGTCGCGCCTTTTTGGCCGCCTTTGGGTGCGCGGTGCAGGACGGTTTGGCCGTGAAAACCGATTAACGCAATATTTTGCGTTGAAATGGAGTTTTTTGAAAGGAAATGTGAAATTGCGTGGGCTTGTCCCTCGCTGAGTGCTTTCTCCGCTCGTGAGAAAATTTCAGGTTCCTCGGATGCGAAATTCCAGTCCTGAGCGGCGGCCATGGCTTCGGCGATCAGCTGATTGGTTTCAGGGGGATAACTTGCCAGTGTGTAAGGGCCGAACTCTTCGATGGTTTGTCCATCGGTTTTCAGCATGGCGATGTCGACGTTGCCGTCCATTACCGTTCCGGTCATCAGACCGATGCACCACTGCGCAGCCATTTATTCCCCCACTCACAAAACCCGGTAGACTTAAAACTGAAGAGACTTCGGTCAGAGCCAGATGTTGCAAGGAAGGTGTGTGCCTTACGGATCTGCCTACACGAAGTCTCCACTTCATAGCGGGTTCTGGGCGCAGTGACAAACGTTGGAGTGATGGAAGCCTGTGTGTTTTCAGCTGGTGATTGTAATGATAGGAGGCATTGTTGTACGGGCTACATATCAATTATTATGATGAAATGAAGTGATGAGAGTTTCCTTCGCCTTGTTGTGTTCTGGCGATTGTGCTAGTTTTCCTGCAGGAAATGTCTATTTGAAATCAACTTTTCACATTTCTTATCCGGCAAAATCACTATTATAAATAGTACTTATATTATCAATGCTGGTTTGATGCACCTCAATGCTCACGTGCTCCACTCTCAATAATTGGAATAAGTGTAAAGCTCACTTATACAACTGGAGGTGGAGATGAGTTTGAAAAGGGTGATGGGCCTTATGGTCACTGCTGCGATGGTGGTGCCTGTTGGTCAGGTTCTGGCGGCAGATATGCCTGTGCCACAGGAAGATATCATTGCTGCGGCTGCATCTGAAAAGAGCCCTTGGCAGATCCGTGTGCGCGCTCTGGGTGTGATTACTGAAGATAGTGGGCACGTTAATGGTGTTTCCGGCTCAGATCTGTCCTATTCCAACACAGTGGTGCCCGAGCTGGATATCACCTATTACTTCACTGAAAATATTGCTGCTGAGCTTATTTTGGGAACGACGTGGGCAAACGTAGATGGTGATGGTGCTCTTGCTGGTACCGATGTGGGAGACACATGGATCCTGCCGCCAACTTTGACTTTGCAGTATCACTTCACCAACTTTGGCGCTTTCAAGCCTTATATCGGTGCGGGCGTGAACTACACGATTTTCTATAATCAAGATGCCAACGATGTTGATGATCTTGATATTGAAAACACATTTGGTGCAGCGCTTCAGGTTGGTTTCGATTACATGATTGATGACAACTGGGGTGTAAACCTTGACGTCAAGAAGCTGTTCCTTGAGCCAGACTTTGACGTGAAAGTTGGCACTAACAAGCTGAAAGGCACAGCTGAGCTGAATCCCTGGCTGGTTGGTGCTGGTATCACCTATCGTTTCTAAGCGGGTTTTGGTGGCTTAAAAAGTTAGGCTTGGATGTGTGAGCACCCAAGCCTTTTGTTTATCGGGACTGCTTGTTGTTTCAGGCTGGTTCTATTGCCTTCTCGCTGTTCACCCGTACGGCTTTGCCATCAACCCCGAAGAAGTGGGTGAGGGCGGGGTCGAAAGAGAGACCGACGGTGTCGCCTGCGCTGTAGTGCTCCAGGCCGGATAGTCTGACCAAAATGGTGCCAAGCCCTTTGGCTGCAACATAGATGAAGAGGTCTGCGCCGAGGTACTCGACGTGTTCCACCGTACCCGTCACAGCGGCTTCTGCTGGTGGAACAACGCTGATGTGTTCTGGGCGGATGCCCAGTTTCACAGGTGTAGCTTCGTTATCTCTGAAAGGGGATGGCTGCTCGGAGAAGCCAGCTAGCGTGAAGGTATCGCTGCTGAACTCAACGGGTATGATGTTCATCTTTGGTGAGCCGATGAACTGAGCCACAAACAGGTTGTCCGGGCGCTCATAGAGTTCTCGCGGAGAGCCGACCTGTTCGATACGACCAGACTGCAGAACCACGATCTTGTCTGCCAGTGTCATGGCTTCCACCTGATCATGGGTCACATAGATCATGGTGGCATCCAGATTGCGGTGT
>NZ_LMCJ01000053.1:45143-60944 GCF_001623085.1 Pseudovibrio sp. W74 | reverse complement strand
GAAACGCATTTCAACACGCAGGGCTGCATCGAGGTTGGAGAGCGGCTCGTCAAACAGGAAGGCAGCTGGATCACGGACGATGGACCGGCCAATGGCAACGCGCTGGCGTTGACCACCAGAGAGCGCCTTAGGGCGGCGATCCAGATATTCTTCCAGCTGAAGAACTTCGGCTGCCTTGTTAACTTTGGCCTCGATCTCAGCTTTTGGAGCGCCTGCAGTTTTCAGAGCAAAGCCCATGTTTTCGCGCACGCTCATATGTGGGTAGAGCGCATAACTCTGAAACACCATAGAGAGTCCACGCCCGGCCGGTGGCAGAGCGGTGACGTCCTTGCCATCAATGTGTACGGTGCCACGGCTGGCTTCTTCCAGACCGGAGATCACCCGCAGAAGTGTGGACTTGCCGCAGCCAGAGGGGCCAACAAAGATGACGAACTCCCCGTGATCGATCTCAAGATCAATCCCTTTGATGACCTGAAGATCCCCAAACCATTTTTCGACACCCTCAAGGCGAATAGCTCCCATTCTTCCGTTCCTCCTCAGGCTGCTTTAGCGGTCAGGCTTGGTGTGGCCCATGTGAGCCAGATGGCGGATGTCCATGAGAAGGAGTTGCCGCCAGCACCTTCGCCAGTGATTGGATCAAAGTATTCCGCAAAATCACTCTTTTCGATCAGCGAAACAGTGTCTGTGCGCAGGCGCTCAGCGCGTGCTGTGTCGCCCATATCAGCAAAGCCAGTTGCGATGAGGTAGTTGATGATGCCCCAGACCGGACCACGCCAGTAGCGCATGCTTTCAAACAGCGGATGATCCGGATCGTAGCTTGGCATGGTGTAGTTGACCTTTGCCGCGATACGGTCGAAATGCTTACGTGTTGGGTTGATGTACTTCTCTTCGCGAATGCCTGCATATGGTGCGAGGAAGGAGGCGCTGGAGATGCCGTCTCCCAGAACGTCATTGCGCAGATCGTAAGTGCAGAAGGCTTGTTTTTCTTCATTCCAGAGCTTGGCCACGCCTTTTTCCGTCAGCGCAATCCAGCCCTTCAGTTCTTCGGCTGCGTCTGTTTCTCCCAGCGCTTCGGCCATGGCCAGCAGGTCACGGTCTGCGCGCAACAGGATGAAGGTGTTGCCCGGGTCAGCCACAAAGAACGGGCACTGGTCTGCAACGATCTTTGGATCCCAGTTGTTGTCACGGCCAAACTTCACGATTGCCAGATAACGGTCATAGTCGATCTTCTTTGGGCGCATCTCCGGATTGACGTGGGATGTGTCTTTACGGGTGTACTCACCAATATCAGAGATATCGACGTGGCTTGCCGCGTTGTCCCAGTCTGGCAGGTTGTCGCGGCCAGATTCCCATGGGTGCATGATTGCGATGACGCCGTGACCTTCCGGGTCACGGTAGGTGTGATACCAGCGATGCCATGCCAGTAATTTCGGGAAGAGGGTTTTGATTTTCTCGATGCCAGCTTGTGAGGTGTCCTGCTCAAACAAGCGGCGAACAACGGTTGCTGCCACAGGTGGCTGAGAGTGGCCGGAGGTTGGGATTTTCGGGTTTGTGGTGCCCCAGACGGATGGGCCCGGGAAGTAGCTCGGGTCATCCTTACGGAAGATGATGTGCGGAACCATGCCGTCATCCCACTGGCCTTCAAAGAGCAGTTCAATCTCTTCCCATGCGCGCTCCATGTTGAACGTTGCAAAGCCGAGGGCGACGAAAGCGCTGTCCCAGTTCCACTGGTATGGGTAGAGGCCTTTGGTCGGGATGGTATAGCCGCCCAGATCATTTTCCTTGAGGATGGAAATGGCCTGATTGTCGAGTTGTGCGGACATAGTAGATACTCCGATGTTTTTTCTTTTTGACAGTGCCGCTTAGCCTTTGACGCTGCCTGCTGTGAGGCCCTGAACGAGGAAGCGTTCGAACCACAGGAAGATGCCAAGAACAGGGACTGTTGCGATGACCGCACCGGCCATCAAGTGTTGACGGGGGACTTCTGAAGAGTTGAGGGACACGACTCCGCGCGAGAGGGTGAAGATGTCCGGATCATCCAGGAACATGAAGGCGAAGAGGAATTCGTTCCACGCAATCATGAAGACGTAAAGGGATACGGATGCCAGTGCTGGTAAGGACAGCGGTAGGGTGATTTTGAGGATCACACCCAGACGGCTGAGACCATCCATTAGGCCAGCTTCTTCCAACTCAGCAGGCAGGCCTTTGAAATAGCCTTGCAGCATGTAAAGGGCGACCGGAATGGTGGTTGCCGGATAGACGATGAGCAGGCCAGTCAGTGAGTTGCGCAGACCCAGCTGAGAGAAGACAGCGTAAAGCGGTATGACCAGAACAATGGCCGGCACCATATAGATGAGCAGTACGGAGCGGGACATCCAGGAGCGACCTGGAAAGTTCAGACGAGAGACTGCGTAAGCTCCCGGGACTGAGAACAGTAGGGTCAGGATGACAGTTGCTACTGAAACAATGGCAGAGACTGTCAGATAGGTGCCGAAGTTGAACTGGGTGAACAGCTCCACATAAGAGCGGAACATGCCGGAGATGCCGCCTGACATATCAATGGACAGATCCAGCGGGTTGCCGAGCAGTTGTTGTTGGCTCTTTAAGCTGGTCATGACCATGACGTAGAATGGCAGGGCAACCATGACGGTGAATATGACGAAGCCAAAGCCTTTTGCAACACGCAGGAAGACGACTTCTTTCTCATATCGCGTGAGGTTGCCCTTTGGCGTGCCTGCCAGTGTCTGTCGATTGGCCCAGAACATTATGGCTACAAAGGAAACCAGTGCGATGAGCTGCCAGAGCGGTTCTACGGAAAGCGGCAGGGCAAACGGCGCACCAAATGTTGCTGCGAGCAGAGCCAGCAGGATGATGGCGGCAGGGGCGTATTTCCGTCCCACACTGGCGGTTTTACTCTCCCACAGATGAGTGAAGAGAGCGCCCAGCGCGGAGGCAAGGACGGCGGCGCCCACTTGTGGAATGACGAGCTCTCCGGTGATGAGTGTCAGAGTGACACCAATCACGATCATGGAGAGGAAGCCCCAGACGGCGCCGCTTAGGCCGGCAAGAACGTAGCTACTGAGCAATCTCATAGCCCTTCCTCCTTGGTGGAAAAGCGGATGAACAAGGTGGCGAAGGTGACGAGAACAACAAAGACGACCACGGCAACGGCAGCGCCTGCACCCAGATTGGAAAGGGCAAAGCCTTGCTCGTACACATCTACGGTCAGGGTGCGGGTTCCGGCGTTACCACCAGTGAGCAGGAAGATGTCGTCGAACTTGTTGAAGGTCCAGATGAAGCGCAGCAGGAAGAGGACGGAAAGGATGCCCATGAGTTGTGGCAGGGAGATGTACCAGAACTGCTGCATTGGGGTGGCACCGTCCATTTCAGCTGCCTCATAGATGTCTGTTGAAACGGATTGCATGCGCGCCAGAATGAAGAGGAAGGACAGCGGGAAATAACGCCATGCTTCAAACGCGATGACAGTTGAGAGCGCCAGAGGGAATTCGAAGGAGGTTCCGAACAGATGCAGGTCCACTGTGCGCTGGCCGAAGAAGTTTACCGGTTCTGCGAGAACACCCATTTTGGTGAGCAGGGCGTTCAGGGTTCCAGAGAACGGATCCAGCAGCACGACCCAGGTGAAGGCGACAGCGATCACCGGAGATACGTAGGGGAACAGGAACAGCCCGCGCAGAATGCCTCTGCCCTTGAAGGAGGTGTTGAGGAGCTGGGCTGCAAACAGGCCGAGGACCAGTGCGCCAACTGTGCCGAAGATGGTGTAATAGAACGTGACACGCAGAACGCTCCAGAACTCGTCACTGTCAAACACACGGCGGAAGTTATCGAGCGTGAACGTGCCGTTGGTGAGCACACTGTCAGCATCGCCGTAGGAAACAGGCTTGCTGGCTTTCTCCGGCTTTCTCAAAGCAAGGTATTCGTTAGAGACTGTGCCTGAAATGACCAGTTTTTCGCGGGCTTTGCCCTCAAGCGTGCCAAGGTCGCACTGTATGTTGATCCCATTGATAGAGCAGGCATCCGGCAGCTTTAGCGCGGTGAAACCGGGTGGGAGGATGTCGGTAAAGCCTGCGTTTGCGATGGAGTTTTTCTGGGAGGAGTTTCTGACGCGGTACTCCAGCGTTGCCGGATCGCCTGCCTGCTTTGGTTTGCCTTTGACGCGTTCGTTGATGAGGACTTTCGGAGCGCGCAGATCGCCCAGCTCCACGGGCTTGAAGCTGATCCAGAAGTTGGCGACCAGAGGTCCGAGAACAATTGCGAGGATGATCAGAAACGTGGGTGCCAGCATGGTGTAGGCAAGGCGTGCTTCCCGCTTTTGCATGGGGCCTGCGCCTTTGGGCGGCTGGCTCACGCTTTCACCCGCTGTGCTAACAGATTTTCCGGCCTGATCGGCTATGGCGCTCATTGCGCTGTGCTCCTGATATCACGGTGGTTTTGGTGGGTTGAGAGCCCGCAGACACGAGGCCTGCGGGCTGAGATCGTGGCATCAGGCCTTACTTGATCTTGGCAAGTTCCTGATTGATCTTAGTGACCGCTTCTTCTGCAGAGAGTTCGTCATCAATGAACTCGCGGGTGTAGCGGTTGATGGCCATGGAGTTCAGGATCTTGGAGGCAAGGCTGAGCTGGCCTTCCTTCACTCCCCAACGGCTGGCTGTGTCCAGACCTTCTACAATCTGGGTGATTGTCTCAGCCGGATAGAGCTCTGTGAGCGGTGCTTTGCGGTCCACACCCACTGGCAGGGTTGCCCAGCCTTTGATGAAGGCTTCTTTGTCTTCCGCATTGCCGCGGCGGACAGGGAATTTGCCTTCTGGTGCGATGGACAGGGTCGCCAGATAGCCATCATTCATGGAGTACTCCACGAACTGCTGTGCAGCTTCTGTGTCAGCATCGTTGGTGATGGAGAAGTAACGAATGTCGCCCCATGCTGCACCGGTCTTGTTGGATGGACCGGACAAGGTGGTTACAACACCGGTTTTACCTGCCAGTTCTTTGGAGGTTGGGTCTCCGTTGATGGTTGGCGGTGCGCTGTCACGCAGGCCTGCCAGCTCGTCCAGAATGAACGGAGACCAGATGATCATGGCTGCCTTGCCAGCGAAGTACAACTCGCGGGACTGTTTCCAGTACAGATCGCCTGGAGGGGAGGCTTTTGCCAATGCTTTGTAGAAAGTCAGAGCTTCTGCCAGCTTCTTCTCGTCAAAGCCTTTGAAGCCGTTTTCGTCAACCGGAGTTGCACCGTTTGCCAGAAGCACATGTTCCAGCAGCTGACTCATGAAGCTTTCGTCGATCTTTGTTGCAGCCACAAAGCCGAACTGCTCTGGCGGATTGTGCAGTTTTTCAAGGGCGGTGAGGATGGATTCGTATGTGTTTGGTGCTTCCAGACCGGCAGCGTCAAACAGGTCCTTGCGGTAGACGATCATCTGGGTCCAGCCATCCACCGGAACAGCTGCGTAGCCATCAGGCAGAGCTGCCATGTTCAGAGCGCCGGATGCGAAGGTGCTTTCTTCCAGATCTTCGATGACTTCGGTTGCTGCATCGGTGTCGATGATGCCCGCTTCTGCCCATGGCAGAACGTGGATCAGCGGATGATAGATGACGTCAGGCAGATCGCCGGCTGCATAAGCTGCTGTTGCGCGGGTGCCCATGTCTTTTTCGGTTACCGGAATGACATTGACTTCAATGCCGGTCTTCTCGGTAAACGCCTTTGCCATTGCTTCCTGCTTGGCAAGACGTGCAGGCTGCTCTTCTGTGGTCCAGAAGCGCAGCGCTTCAGCCTGTGCAGCACTCATTGCAAATGCAAGCGTGCCAACAAGGGCTGTCGTTCTTAGAATGTTCCTCCCGAACATAATTTCCTCCATTATGCGGTTGCGAAGTATGCGCTGAGGTGAGCTTTCAGCTCCTCAGGTGTTTTACGTGGCGGACCATCAGAGCCACGCTGAATAAGTCTTGCTTCGGCCAGTACCTGCAGCTCCCGTGCTGGCTGGCCGCTGATTGCTTTTGTGAGAAGTTCTGCCAGCGTACTGCCTGCAAGGACTGGTTCCTGAGCGAAGCTGGTAAGCGGCGGGTCGAAATGCTCGCACACAGGCAGGCCATCGTAACCAATGACTGTGACGTCCTCACCAATTGTCAAACCATGGCGGCGAATGATCTTGGTGACGCCGATGGCAATGGCATCGGTCATGCAGATGATAGCTGTTGGCGGACGGTCCTGATGCAGGAGTTGAAGCGCTGCCTGCTCCCCGCCCGGTTCATCCAAGGATGTTTCGACGATCAACTGCTCTTCAAAAGACAGACCGGCCTCTTCCAAGCCTTGTTGGAACCCTTCAATACGCAGGCGGCTGAAGTTCATTTGCGGATTAGACATCACCAGCGCGATACGGGTGTGACCTTGCGCAATGACCTTTCTGGCTGCTGAATAGAACGCGGCGTGGTTGTCGATGTCGAACCACGGGTGTTCGCCTTCGCGGGCTGTACGGCCATGGCTGACAAACGGAAAACCCCGGTCCAATAGATAGTCCACGCGTGGGTCGTTGGTGGCTGTTCTGGTAAGAACGAAGCCATCGACCTTTTGCGAGGAGATGAGGCGGCGGATTGCCAGCACAGCATCATCCATGGAGCTTGCCGTTGTCACCAGCAGGTCTTTATCGACTGCGTTGAGTGCCCGGGTCATGCCGTCCAGAAACTCGGCGAGGAACGGATCAGCTCCTTTGCCAGGCATGAGCGGCAGTACGATGCCGAAGGTGTCGACACGGCCACGCTTAAGATTACGTGCTGTGGAGGAGGGGCGATAGCCCAGCTCTTCGACTGCTTTGAGGACACGCTCGCGAGTTGCTTTGGAAATGTCCGTGTAATTGTTCAGGACGCGGGACACGGTGCCCTTTGCAACGCCTACATGGCGTGCCACGTCTCCAATGGTCACAGATTTTCTCTGTTGCACATTCTGGTCAGTGATGCTCACAGAATTCCCACCCAATAGGTTGTCATCAGATCGCTCCCATTCATGATCTGATTTCATCGATGATGCTTACAAAACCGATTTTGGAAGTCAACAAAATCGGTTTTGTTAAGTCCGAAATCGGTTTTGGAAACCGAAACACAGGGTTTTTCGGAAAGAGGGTTTCGGGTGGTTTCGGTGAGCGAAACTTAGCTTGAAAAAAGTTTGGCAGGGCTGGGGACAACTTGATGCGGACCGTCTGGATGCGGCAATCCAGAGCGATTTTGGTGTTGTGCAGAGGTTTTGAAAAGGACTCAGTGGTTCGGTTGAAGACTAGGCCAAAGAGCTAGGTTGCCCATTAGGTAAACTGGAAATAGCTTCTTTAAACGAAGTTAAATTGAAAGTGCCGGAGCCGGGAATGAGTGGAGCGAGACGAAGCTTTGCAGGTGTTGACTGCGCGGTTGCTCAAGCGATCGAGCAGATGGGTGATCCATGGATCCTGCTTATCCTGAGATGTCAGTTTCAGGGCATCAAGCGCTTTGATGACTTTCAGGGGCATTTGCAGATCTCCACTAGTGTACTGACAGATCGTTTGCGGCGTCTGGTGCAAGCGGGTTTGCTGCGTAAGGAGCAAGACCAGCAGGACAAGCGCGGAACGGTCTATCTGCTCACCGAGAAGGGCATGGACTTTTACCCGGTGATGATTGCGCTGCACCAATGGAGTGAGCGCTGGGAAGCCCGTGAAGGTGGGCCGAGGCTGGAACTGCTGGACAAGCAAAGCGGAGAGCCCGTGCGTGATGTGCGTGTGCTTTCGCAAGACTATAGAGAATTGAGTGCCCGGGATGTTCTGGCACTGGTTGATGACCAGAGTGGCGAGATGATGCAGGACATTCAGGAGAGGTTGAAGCGCCGGAGAGGTGATGCCGCCTGATATTGAGATCAAACAGGCAGCAGATTGAATTGTAAGGGAGTGTGTTTGAAATGGCTTTGCCGGATATTTTGAAGAATAAGTTGCGCCTGCCAGTTGTTGGCAGTCCTTTGTTTATCATCAGCAATCCAGACCTGGTGATTGCACAGTGTAAGGCAGGGATTGTTGGTTCCTTTCCGGCGCTTAATGCTCGCCCGCAGGAAAAGCTGGAAGAGTGGTTGATCCAGATTACAGAAGAGCTGGCAGCTTATGATGCGGCTAATCCTGACAAACCGTCAGCTCCGTTTGCTGTAAACCAGATTGTGCATCGCTCCAATGATCGTCTGCAGCATGATGTTGAGCTTTGCGTGAAGTACAAGGTGCCAATCGTGATTACCTCTCTTGGTGCGCGCCCAGAGGTGTTTGATGCGGTTCATTCTTACGGCGGCATCGTGCTGCATGACATCATTACCAACAACCATGCGCATAAGGCGGTTGAGAAGGGTGCTGATGGTCTGATTGCTGTTGCTGCTGGTGCTGGTGGCCATGCAGGTACAACATCACCGTTTGCGCTTATTCAGGAAATCCGTGAGTGGTATGATGGCCCGCTTCTGCTTTCAGGCAGTATCAGTACTGGCAAGTCTATTCTTGCATCACAGGTGATGGGTGCTGATCTGGCTTACATCGGGTCCGCCTTTATTGCGACTGAGGAAGCGAATGCTCAGCAGGCCTATAAGCAGATGATCGTTGATAGCGGTGCAGAGGATATCGTGTATTCCAATCTGTTTACCGGTGTGCATGGCAACTATCTGAAGCCATCCATTGAGCAAGCAGGCATGGATCCCAGTAATCTGCCAGAAGGCGATCTGAAGACCATGGACTTTCACAGTGCTGACAAGGGTAAGCCGAAGAGCTGGAAAGAGATCTGGGGCTGCGGCCAGGGCATTGGCGCGGTGAAAACCATTGGCAGCACTGGTGATCTGGTTGCTCGGTTGTCGTCAGAGTATGATGAGGCTCGAAAAGCGGTGACGGCGCAAACTTCTACGCTAGAGCCTGCTGAGTAGGCGGGGCTTGCGTGTTAGCTCACAAGCCAGTTCGATATTGATACATATTACAAGGCTGCTGGGTTTGGCTCAGCAGCCTTTTCTTTCACATCTGTGCGGATGTTTCGTCCTTATCAGTGTCCTGCCATGATTTTGTAGGGGTGGGACCAAACAAGAAGGAAGAAAAATGCGTAACTTTTTGTGTCTCGGCCTTCTATTGGCTGTTCCTTTCATGGTTGCCTCTGAAGGCTATGCTCAGGGGAGTTCCAACCAGGTTACTCCGCCCATGACACAGTACTGTAATCGCGGTGATGTGCTGTATGCGGATGGAAGCAATGCAGACGGCCCAATGCCGATGATCAAGTGCGGTCAGAACTCGCTGGTTTATCAACGCACCAACATGAGTTTTCCGCTGTCTGTGGTCTCTAATGGCAAGTTGTCCGTGGGCAATGCAAACGGTGCTTGTCAGAGTGCAAAAGCTGTTGGTGCGGATGCAATTGTCAGCAACATCCAGTCTCTTTGCAATACGACACTGTGGCCGAACTCTTGTGCTAAGTGTAATTGAGTATAAGATATATCACTGGTAGTATTGATTGCTGCATGCCTAAAGTAATCAATACTACTTATCTTGTTGAGTTAATCTCACCAAATGCCGCGTAGTAATCAGTATTACACTTTTATAGGTATCGTGACACCTGATGGTCATATATGAGAAACTCTGTTGCATAAAAGGGGTGTATCTCTAGCGTTATATTGCTAGAATCGGGCAACTTGTGAAAGTTGATTTCAAAAATACACTTAAGCAAAATCAACAAGAATGGCTCAGGTCACATGCAACGAGAGCATTGGGGAAGTCGTATCGGCTTCATTCTGGCTGCTGCAGGTTCAGCGGTTGGATTAGGTAATATCTGGAAATTTCCATATTTAGTTGGCGCGCAAGGCGGCGGGGCGTTCCTCATTGTCTATGTTGCGTTTTTGATCGCGATTGGTTTGTGCGTGATGATCGCAGAGATTGCGCTGGGCCGTCAGGCTCAGGCCAATCCATTCAGCGCGTTTAAACGTGTTGGCGGCGCAGGCTGGTCAATTTTTGGTCTCATGGCGGTTTTGACCGCGTTTCTTATTCTCTCGTTTTATTCCGTTGTTGGTGGCTGGACCATCGCCTACGTGGTTAAGACAATCACCGGTGCATTTTCTGGTTACTCCGATGCGGAGTTTAAGGGACACTTTGATGCTCTTGTGTCAAACGCGGTTGAGCCGATCATTTATCACGCAGCCTTTATGGCGATTGGCGTACTGATTGTGATCAACGGTATTACCGGCGGCATTGAAAAGGCATCGAAGATCATGATGCCTCTCCTGTTTATCCTGCTGGGGCTATTGGTAATTCGTTCTCTAACCCTTGATGGGGCAATGGCAGGTGTTGAGTACTTCCTCGTTCCTGATTGGTCTCACCTAAATGCAGACATGGTTGCCGCAGCTCTGGGGCAAGCGTTCTTCACGCTGTCTCTGGGTATGGGTGCTTTGATCACCTATGGTTCTTATCTGGGTAACAAAGAGAGCATTCCAAACGCATCGCTATGGGTCGTTGGTCTTGATCTTCTGGTCGCGGTTCTGGCTGGTTTCCTTATTTTGCCAGCTGTGTTCGCGTTCAACATGGATCCGGCTGCAGGCCCGGGATTGACCTTCATCACACTGCCAGCGATCTTTGCTGAACTGCCATTTGGCATGTTTATTCAGCTTTGTTTCTTCGTGCTGCTGTTTGTGGCTGCGATCACCTCAGCAATCTCCTTGCTGCAGGTCGTGGTTGCGTTCATTTGCGAAGAGTTCAATGTTGGTCGTAAGGCGGCCACCATCTGGGTTGGCATTGTGATCTTCCTGTTTGGTGTTCCAAGTTCTCTGGCGCTAGGCGTGTGGGGTGATATCACATTCTTCGAGCTGAATTTCTTCGAATTCCTTGGCTACCTCACTGACAACTACTTCCTGCCACTTGGCGCGATTGCGACCTGTCTGGTTGCTGGTTGGGTGAGCTATGACAAGTTTGCTGCGGAAGTGACCAATAACGGTGAACGTCCGTTTGCCTATCTGACAGCATGGAAGTGGATGTGCCGTGTGGTTGCACCGCTTGCGATCATCTGGGTGATGGTCCATTCCATCTTCGGAGCATAAAGCTTCACTCAAAAACAATGAAAAGGCCGCCAGTTTTGGTGGCCTTTTTTAATGCTGTTTTATGGTCATCCGTAGTTTGACTTAATCTGGGCCGGAAGAGGGAGGAGAATGTACCTGTTGGGCATAGTCCCTTCACCCGAGATGGTCTTGATAAGGAACAGGGTTATGTTGAGGCAGCTGAAGCGCTATTGGGTGCATTCCATGAATGCCAGATTGCCGCGTGAGATGGTATGTCTGGACGAGGAAAAGCAGGCCAGGTATCGCAGTGTAAGGGGACGTTGGCCTCAGGAATAAGGCCTTATCACCGTCCCAACGAGAGAAAGAAGCACCGTTTGAGCGGTGCTTTTTTGTGTCTGAACTGTGTTGGTGCGGTGCGTGAGCAGAACCTGCGACGAAAAAACTTGTGGGCTGCATGTGGTGGCAGGAAGTTGCGTTGCTGTCGCTTGGTTAACGTAATAAATGGTATGATCAACCAATATATATGTATTTTATAGTTAGTTTCGTTGTTTGATGGCGAATTATGGGCGTATGTGACTATATTTTGAATTCGCCCATTAAGTGCAGCTGTCAAAAACGCATATTTTTTGAGGTAAGGGAAATTACCTGCGACAATCTGTCAGGTCAACAAGGCTAAAGATTTCATCAAAAGAGCTGGAACAACGAATTCATTTCAAGCTTTTGCGCTTGATTGAAACAAACCATCACATGTTGATTGGCAATAACAAAAAATGAAACGTGAGCAATGGGGAAGCCGCTTCGGCTTCATTATGGCTGCTGCAGGGTCTGCGGTCGGTCTTGGTAACATCTGGAAATTCCCATACCTGGCAGGCACACAGGGCGGTGGCGCCTTTCTGGTGGTCTATCTTGTCATCATGGCGACTATCGGCGCAGCGCTGATCATGGCAGAGATTGCTATTGGTCGTTCAGCGAAGATGAACCCTGTTGGTGCATTCCGCGCGCTGGGTGGCCGCTTGTGGTCAGTTACGGGTGTGATTGGAGTGATCACGGGGTTCCTGATCCTATCCTTCTACTCCGTTGTTGGTGGCTGGACGATCGCGTATCTGGTGAAGAGCATCGCTGGGACCATTGAATCTGCACAGCCTGAGCTTCTGGAAGCCCAGTTTGGCGGGTTGGTCTCTGCTGTATGGGAGCCAATCTTCTATCACGGTGTGTTCATGGTGTTGACCATGGGGATCGTGATTGCAGGTGTTGCTCAAGGTATTGAGCGTTCCGTTAAAGTCCTGATGCCATTGCTGTTTATTCTGCTAATGGTTCTGGTGGTGCGCAGTGTGACCCTGCCGGGTGCCTGGGAAGGTATTGAGTTCTTCCTCGTCCCTGACTGGTCGCAGGTGAATGGCGAGATGCTGCGTGCAGCTCTTGGTCAGGCGTTCTTCAGCCTGTCGCTGGGTATGGGCGCGATGATCACCTACGGTTCTTATCTGGATAAGGATGCAGACATTCCGAATGCGTCTTGCTGGGTGGTTTTCCTAGCGGCGCTGGTTGGTGTGCTGGGTGGCCTGCTGGTTCTGCCAGCTGTGTTTGCTTTCGGCATGGATCCAGGTGCTGGTCCGGGCCTCACCTTCATCACTCTGCCAGCTGTGTTTGGCGAGATGATTGGTGGCTATCTGTTCCAGATTATCTTCTTTGCCATGCTTTTGATTGCAGCTCTGACCTCTTCCATCTCTTTGTTGGCTATTCCGGTGGCTTACTTTGCAGAGGAATACGGCATTGAGCGCAAGTGGTCTGCTATTGTGGTGGGCATTGTGATCTTTCTGATCGGCGTGCCATGTTCACTGGCTCTGGGTGTCTGGGGCGAGTACAAGCTGTTCGGCATGAACTTCTTTGACCTGATGGTCTATGCGGTTGACAACTACACCCTGCCAATCGGCGGTATTTTAACTTCGCTGTTTGCTGGCTGGGTTGTGCTTGAGAAGATGGGCAAAGAGTTGAGCAACGACGGTTCTTTGACCTTCAAGTGGATGGGGGCCTTCACATGGATCATGCGGATCGTGGCTCCATTGGCTGTTATCTGGGTGATGCTTGGTGGATGGTTGAACTACTTTGCTGTATTAGTTTGGTTGAATTTTTTGACCTTGGCCACGCGGTTTATGGCTCCGTTGGCCGGTGCCTGGGAGATACTGAACGGTCTGCTGGGTAGCTGATACAGCTAACAGTCTGAGAAATAAAAACACCCCGATCAAAAATGGTCGGGGTGTTTTTGTGAGAGCCTATAGCCAGAGATTAATGCTCGTCTTTTTTGTGATGCTCTCTGGTGTGCTCTTTGTGGTCATGCATTTTTGCGTGGTGGTGGCCGTTGTCCGAATGACTTTTGCCTGGGCGGTGCTTGTGTGGGTGTTTGTGGCCCTCCGGATCTCCACCATGCTGGGTTTCCGGATGGCTTTTCTGGCCGCGCTCATACTCCTGTCGATCTTTATCATGCTTGTGCTCATGATCGTCGTCATAGCGCCGCGCCATTTTTTCCTTGGTATGGGCTGATGTATTCTGTTGTTTTTCTGTCATCATTTCCCCGCAAGACTAATTCATAGATGGTTCTAGCATACTGGTGTTTTCTAGCCTGAATGCTATGTGATGGCAGTTATTGAAGGCTGATAGACGGCTCTAAACATCGACTAAAATGCTGGGGTTGTGCCAAAAAAAGGGCTGCGTGTGGCAGCCCTTTTCGGTGTTTAGTTGGTTCCCGATTTATCCGTTCTTTGGAGCGGTGAAGACTTTGACTTCTGGCAGTTCACCCTCAACTTTCTCAAAGTCTGCGATGACGGTGTGACCGCAGTTGCCCTGTGCCAGCTTGGAGGTGCCAAGGTCTGGTGTAAGGGTGTTAACGTCACCATAGGCGCAGAGACTGCCGACTTTGCCGCCTTCGACAGGATCGTACCAAGCACCTTCGTAAAGGCGAATGACGCTTGGCATGATGTCCTCGCTGACGATTGCGCCAGCCAGTGTCTGGCCACGATCATTGAAGATGCGGATGACATCACCGGACTTGATGCCACGAGCTTCTGCGTCTTTCGGGTTGATCATGCATGGCTCGCGGTCTGCAACTGCATAGCCTTCACGAAGGACTGTTCCGCAGAGCTGAGAGTGCAAGCGATCGTTTGGATGACCTGTGTTGACGTGAACCGGGAACTTAGCATCCGGACCATCGAGGCGTTCGAGCGGTTCCATCCACATTGGGTGTGGAGGACAGTCATCGTAACCCATTTTCTCGATGTTCTTGGAGTAAATCTCGATCTTACCAGTTGGTGTGCCCAACGGTTCCAGAAGAGGATCTTCGCGGAAGTCGGCGTAGCGGACATATTCCTTCGCTGCTTGTGAGACCGGATGAACGATGATGCCGTCTTCCCAGAACTTCTCGAACTCAGGCATTTCAAGGTTTTTACTTGCTGCCTGTTTTTGAGCCTGTTCGTAGTAGTGACGGACCCAGTCCATTTCGTCACGACCATCTGTGTAGGCATCTTTGTTGCCAAGGCGGTCTGCCAGATCAACAAAGATGTCGTATTCACTGCGTGCTTCAAAGACCGGATCAACGATCTTCTTCATCGCTACAGTTGCTTTGTTGGAATAAGAGCCCATTGCTTCGATGTCATTGCGCTCATAGGCAGACGCTGCCGGAAGAACGATGTCTGCGAAGCGTGCTGTTGCTGTCCACTGGTAGTCCTGAACGATCACTGTTTCCAGTTTCTGCCAGGCCTTGATCATGCGGTTACGGTCTTGATGGTGATGGAATGGGTTGCCGCCAGCCCAGTAAGCAATCTTGATATCTGGGAAGGTATAGCGGGTGCCGTTGAAGTCGTATTCTTCGCCCGGACGCTCTAGCATTTCAACAACACGTGCCACTGGAATGGAGACAGAGCCTTCCATTGCGCCGCCATCGTTCATGCCGGATAGGGCAGGACCGTCAGAGGTTGGGGTACCGCCGTTGGAGTAGTGATAGGAGAGGCCGAAACCGCCGCCTGGCAGACCGATCTGACCGAGCATGGAAGCCAGTGTGACCAGCATCCAATGTGGTTGTTCGCCGTGGTGCTGACGTTGCAGGGACCAGCCGCTGGTGAGCATAGTGCGATTGCCCATGAACAGGCGTGCCAGTTCCTTGATCTTATCTGCTGGGACACCGCAGATTTCTGAGGCCCATTCAGCTGATTTTGGTGTCTGATCTGTCTCACCAGTCAGATATGGCAGGAACTTTTCGAAACCTGCGGTGTACTCGTCCATGAAGTCGACATCGTACAGCTCTTCAACAAAGAGTGTGTGTGCCATGCCGAGCATCAAAGCCACATCGGTTTGTGGTTTGACCTGCACCCATTCTGCATCCATGAACTCTGCGGTTTTGGATTTCAGTGGGTCGATACAGATGACTTTTTTGCCGGTCTTCTTGAATTCTTCAAGGTAGGTGTAGCTGTCATGATCTGCGATCAGCCAGTCGATCTGGTTGGTCTTGATTGGGTCTGCACCCCAAACGACCAGTACTTCTGTGTTGTCGACAACAACGGGCCAGACTGTCTGCTGTTCGTAGACTTCCAGCGTGCCCATAACATGCGGCATGATCACCTGAGAGGCGCCGGTTGAGTAGTCGCCTGTGTGAGTCACGTTTGGCATTTGCAGGCCGCGGTTGATCAGACGGCGCAACAGGCTGCGGCTGTTATGGATTTTGCCAGCGCTCTTCCAGCCATAAGTGCCGGTAAAGACACTACGTGGACCGTGAGTTGCTTTGGCGTATTTGA
>NZ_LMCJ01000053.1:0-45109 GCF_001623085.1 Pseudovibrio sp. W74 | reverse complement strand
TGTGCAACAAGGTCGAGCGCTTTGTCCCAACTGACGCGCACAAAATCGTTGCTGCCACGGTCTTCAACGTCTGCACCACGGCCTTTTTCAAGGTAGGCACGGCGGACCATTGGATATTTGATGCGGGATGGTGAGTAGACGGAGTCCATGACACCAGCCAGCTGATGACTAGGATGTGGATCCTGCTCCCAAGGCTTAACTTCGGTCCAGCGTCCATTTTTAACCACTGCACGGAATGCACCCCAGTGACAACCGGAGAGAACTTCTCCGTTGACGGCTGCTTGTGCAAAGCGCGGTGAGAAGATGGATGGAGCCAATACACCCAGAGCGCCCAGTGCGGAGGCGCCCTTCAGGAAACTACGGCGAGACGTATAGTTTGCAATGATTTTCGACATCTCTGCTGTCCTTTTATTTTGGCAGACAATCGATGAGTTGAGCGAGTTGCTCGATGAAAACAGCCTGTTTTCTCTTGAGATTCACCGTAGTCACTGCGTGTAAACGTGGTTCGCGCGTTGATTGAACGGGATGTAAAATCGAGTAAACAGGTTGTAAATGGAGTTGGTCAGGTGGTGGTCTTTGCCTCATTCAAGTGAGCAAGATCCATGGCAAGCCAGGCGCTGAGGGCATTGGCCAGTTCTTTGTAAAAATCTGACTTGTCGAAGCGCTTACAGCTCTCGCAAAAAGAGGGCACCCAGTTCAGAAGATGATTCGAGAGGAACCAGATCTGGTTCTGATGTGAGGTGTATGCGGTCTCATGATCGCCATTGGCTTCTGCCAGAGCTTCGCGGTCGATGTACTCTGCCAGTACGTTGAGTTGAACGCCGAGGTGATCGGCGGGTTCTTTCATTGAATTTTCAATGGAGATACCCAGATCCTGAAGGATCTTGTTCATGTCTGCTGTTGGCTTTTGGAAGAGCGTGCCTTTTTCGTTGTAATAGGCGGACTCATAAGGAGGGGCTGAATGTTGACCGCCAACCCCCAGAAACAGACGAGAATATGCAGTTGCCAGATCGAGCACCTTGCTCTGATAACTCTCAACGGGAAGCTCTGTCAGCTTGGCAAGCTCACCCGTAAATGATGTGAGTGCCGGTGCTTGTGAGAAGACATCCAGAAGCGCCCGTCCTTCTGGAGAGCTGTAGCTCTCCAGAGTTTCGATTTTCACTTCACTGGTGAAGAAGCTTGCCAGCCAGCGGTAAACCAGAGATCTGTCGCTGTTGGAAAGAGTGATGGGTTCGTGCTTATCCATGAGCTTCACTCCCACCCGTGTCTTTTGCGTTGAGTTGCAGGTACTTCTGCAGGATGCGGTATTGTTCTTTGTCCAGTGAGATGAAGCGCTTCATGGCTTTGAGAGAACCGATCCACTGGTTGGCAAGGAAGTGCTCGGGATCGCGCAGGCCATGGCATGTGGAGCATGCGGCACTGTACATTTCACCGGTGTAAGTCCAGAGCTGATCTCCGTTTGAAATTAGATTTTCCTTTGAGACCCAAGTGTCGATCTGTACCTGATGCCAGGTGAGTTCTGTGTCCGGATCTACCTCGGTTTTTAGGCGTTTGATTTTATCGATGACCTTTTTACCGACAGTGGCAGAGAAGATGCGCTGGCCTCGGAGGGCATAGATCACGCGGTCCACCTGATCTTGCTGCCAACCGGCGATGCGCACTTTGAGAAGATCACCGCTACGTTCCAGAACAGTGACGTCAGTTCCGCCCAGAACACGGCCATCACTTTTGCCGTTGCTTTCCGCTTTTGACTGTTCAACGAAGAAAGGTTTGCTTGTGATGGCGTACAGATGATCTGCGCTTGCACCTTCGCTTACTGACAGGGCTTTGAGCTCGTCATACAAAACTTTGTAGCCCTGAGACATGTCTGGCAGTTTGTGGGCAATGCCTTTGTGACAGGAGATGCAGGTCTCGCCGTCCTTGAAACCCTTCTGCATGGTTTCAGAGGCTTTGGGATGCTGCTTGGCGAAGTCCATGGAAGCTTGCTTGTGGCAGTTGCGGCACTGCTGGGAGTCGTTGGCTTCCATCTCTGCCCAGACACTCTTGGCCATGGTCAGGCGATGGGCTTCAAATTTCTCCTTGGTATCGATCTTACCAGTGAGCTTGGAGTAGACCTCTTTGGCAGCTTCGATCTTGCGAATGATCTTTGGGTAAGTTTCTTTGGGCACGTGGCAATCTGAACAGACTGCCTGAACACCGGATGCATTCGAGAAGTGCGGAGATTTCTTGTACTCCTCGTAGACCGTGCTGCGCATTTCATGACACGAGACGCAGAACTCCAGAGTGTTGGTGTAGTCCATTGCGGTATGGAAGCCGCCCCAGAACACGACGCCACCTGCAAATGTGCCGAACAGTAATAAGCTTATTGGAAATATTGCGGTTTTCGTCCGCAGGAGTCGCCAGATATTCATCTTCTATCTCTTTTGCACTCTCGGACAAGTCGGTCCGTTCAATGCTCAGAGAATTAGACTAAGGTTGTAAATAGCGTTTGGAGGAAATATGAACGGGGTGTAGAATGGTGTAAACATGATGTAAACACACAAGCCGACAACAAGCATATGACAAATAAGGCACATATACTGGTCGTTGATGATGACCTGACCAGCCGCGTGGCACTTTCCGGATATTTTGAGACCGAAGGATACCGTGTTTCTGAAGCAGAAGACGGCGCGCAAATGCGTTCGGTTTTTGCTGGCGGTGATGTGGACCTGATTATGCTTGATATTCGTCTGCCAGATGATGATGGCCTAACGCTTTTGAAGGACGTGCGAAAGAAGTCTGACGTCGGGATCATCATGGTGACAGGCCGGACGGACGATGTGGACCGGATTGTTGCGCTTGAAATGGAAGCAGACGACTATGTGATCAAGCCGTTCAACTCGCGCGAGCTGTTGGCACGTTCCAAAAATTTGCTGCGCCGAGTGAGGGCAGGGCGGGTGCCTGTCGCTGTTGATGAGCGCGTGTTGAGTTTCTCAGGTTGGGTTCTGGACTTGGACAAGCGTGGGCTTCAGTCTCCCGAGGGAGAGGATGTTCGTTTGACGCGCGGCGAGTTTGAGTTGCTCTCTGCGCTGGTTGAGAACAAGGGGCGTGTGCTCACCCGTGATAATCTGCTGGATCACCTGAACCATCGGGAATGGGATCCAAGCGACCGTACTGTTGATGTGCTGATTGGCCGGTTGCGCCGTAAGATCGAAGCGAACCCCAAAGACCCGACTTTGATCATGACCGTGCATGGCGTTGGCTATGTGTTTACAGGTGCGTACTGAAGACGCCTATGCGCTTGCCGGCGCTTTCGTCAGGCAATTGAGCCAGGTTTCGTTCAGCTTGTGCTTTGAGGCTGTATAGGTCACCTCCAGTGCGCTGAAGATCTCCATAATTTTGTGCTTTTCCTTGTTTTGAGCTGCCTGTTCCAACTGCTCTGCGAGATTAGCGGCATGAATGAGACCCACATTATGGGATGCGCCCTTCATGCTATGCGCCTTGTCTCTGATCTTGGAGAAGTTTTGGGTTGCGATGTGGTTTCGCAGCTCTGGAATGATGAAACGCGACGTTTGCATATATGCATCGACAATGCGTTTGGCGCGTGTTTCTCCCAGCATCTCGAAGTGACCACGTAACACCGTTGTATCAATGAGTTCTGTAGGTTGCTCCTGCAATGTCTGTCTGGATTTACGTGCAAACATGGCTCTGTCAGAGAGGCAGGAGGCGATGGCATCCTCAAGGTCCTCTTGAGAATACGGCTTGCCAAGGAACCCATCGGCACCAGCAGTGAAGCTCTTCTCGATGTCAGCCAGGAAGATGCAGGCGCTTTGTACAATAACGGGAATGTTGGAAACATGGTGGTAGTGAGAGGCTCGGATGCGGGCGATGGTATCTGTGCCGCTCAGACCGGGCATACGGTTATCCATGAGCACCAAATCAAAACGGTGTTCGTGCAACTGGGCCAATGCGTCTTCACCGCTGCCGACTGTGCTACAACCATGCCCTGCCTTTTCTAGAAAGCCTTCAGTGACCAACTGATTGACCTTGTTGTCTTCAACAAGCAAGATTTTCAACTTCTTTGGCTTCCAGGTCTCTTGCTTATCTTCAATGACGCTGACGGTCTGATCCGCTTCATAAAACGGAATGATGAAGTGGAAGCTAGCGCCCTGAGTTTGATTAGATCGACAACCAATTTCACCACCCATCGCGTTGACCAGGCGTTTTGAGATTGCAAGACCGAGACCAGTTCCTCCAAACAAGCGATTGATTGCGGCGTTTTGCTGTACAAATGGCTCAAACAGATAGCTGTGATCTCCGGTGGGCAGACCCACTCCAGTGTCTGTCACCATGATCTGAAGACATCTTGCCTGTCGGATCTTGCTTTCAGGAATATGTACGCCGATGGTGATGGAACCTTCATTGGTAAACTTGATGGCATTGCTGACGAAATTCAAAAGGATCTGCCTGATCTTAGTGGGATCAGCCCGCAGTATTTCTGGAACCTGCGGATGTACCTCTATGTGAAGCTGTAGCCCTTTGGTTTCAGCGTCTTGTTGGGTGAGGTCAACAACCTGTTTGATGACTTGCCTGATCTTGAAATCAACGGCCTCCAGCTCCAGCGAGCCTGCTTCCACCTTGGAGTAATCCAGTACATCATTGAGGATTGAGCGCAGCATTTCGCCGGAGGAGATGATGCCATCCAGATAGCGGTGCTGTTCTGGCTTGAGGTTCGTGCCCTTGAGAAGGTCGGCTAGTCCAAGCACTCCGTTCAGGGGTGTTCTGATTTCGTGGCTCATGGAGGCAAGGAAAGTGGACTTGGCGCTATTCGCGGCTTCAGCTTCTTCCTTGGCTTTTTTATGGTCGGTGACATCATTGAGGATAAGGATCATCCCGGGAAACTTGCGGCTGAAGTCGACGATGTGTTGGGCGCGGATATCAAAAACGCGTGGACCTATCGCAGTGTCCAGTGTGATATCTGTAAAGCAGCTTTCCAGATTCTGCGGAAGATAAGGCTGTAGTTGGTTTGTCAGCAGCTCACGTGTGGCTGCATTGACGTATTTGACCTTCGTGTTTTGCAACCCAAAAAAAACAGCCTGAGCAGCATAGTTGAGGTCATTGACCTGGCCACTTTCATCCATCAATACGATGGGGTCGCTCAGGCTTTCCAGGATGGTGAGATACTTGTTCTTCTCATTGGTGATACGGCGGTTTTCTTCATAAGCCTCGTGCAGTTTTTTATCTTCGGCTACACCACTCCATTCCGTCGAAAACCCAAGTTCCATGAAATCGAAATAACGCAATAAGTAGGCGCGATATCTGGCACTTTCTGCCTCTGAAAACCCTTGTGTTTCCAGCAGGTCCAGATAGGCGCTGCGGTAGTATTTTGTCAGACCGAGGAAGTAGCCCAGTGTTACACCTCTGGATCGATGGCTCTTGGCTTGCTCTACGCCAAATGCAGCGAAGGGATGGCTGGAGAAATCAGAGCTGACATCAATCTCAGGCGGTGTGTCATAAGACTCCATCGCTTTGACGATGGATTTTGAGAGACCTTCAACTGATATGCGCCATGCCTCCCGCAGTGTGGCTGTGTACTGCGTGTAACCCTGACTTTTGGCATAAAAGAATATGCGATCTATGAGGGTGTTTTCATTTTGTAAAATCAGATCTCGCAGCACATGCATGATTGCCTCCGTCTTGCTTTCAGGCATGATACGAAGGGAAGGGACGGTCAAATTAAAACTGCCGTGCTACGTGTTGGGGTGTACGCAGCACTCCATAGTCGGTGATGCTTTTGAGTGCTTGCGCTGAAGTCAGTTCAGGTAGCGAGAACCGAACCTGTTCAGCGCGTCTCTTAAGGTTTCCTGTTCATCCAGATGCCGGTTGGCTTCTACTTCGTGGTGATCCAGTTGAGGGCTTTCTTCCGTCATACGAAGGTGATCACCGGAGTTTTCCTGAAGTTCTTCCAGAATATGGTCAAAGACCTGTACTCGCTCTTTGAGAGAATGTTGGCCACTGTGTTCCAGAAAATCTTTCAGCCTGGCCAGTTCTGCCAGCAAGATTGTGTTGTCTGCGATTTCTGAGTGATAGGTGCTCATAATCCCTTCAAGCGCATTTACATCTTCACCAGTGTTTGGGTTTTCTAAGCTCATTACAGGTCTCCTCGTTCTGGGGGAGCATGCGGTCGTGCCTATGGCGATATGTAATTATTATCTAGCCATAAAATGAGGTATTGAGCGTTGTCCGTTGGAGTTGAGGTAAGCCGATGCCTAAACCGTGCCCGAAAGTTCTATGAGAATTTTAACGGCTGCATCAGGGGCCAACTTGCTGATGGGTTTCTCATTCCTTAACCATCTGCTGAGTTCTACAAGTCCAGATATTCACGCAGTCGCCAGGCTCTCGTCATTCCTCACAAGTGTTTTAACGCAGATACCGTGAGGAGTTTGGTATGAAAAAAACAATAGGAGCCGATGAGCTGGATGCTGCAACTCTGGAGTTTGGACTTCTGGTGGGACTGCTTCTTCCCAAGGGGGAAGATCCTGTAGAATACAAGCTCAACAAAGATTGGTTGAAAGACCCAGTGGCTCAATTGCGTAAGCAACTAAAAACCGTCAGCGAAGATCTCAACGGTTGCCTGAAAGATGCATTGCAGGCCATGAAGAAAGGCAGCAGTGATAAGGTTGAAAATGCTGCTGAGGAAATCAGTAAATGGAATCCGCTTCTTTTTCCAGCTATCGGATTTGGTGGCCATGTTGGTGATTTGGGCGAAGTGCCAGCAATAGACTGGCTCTCGCTGATTACGAATGGTGCTGATGTGCCGGAGACCATCGAGAAATGGGTCCAAAAAGTTGCCGGCGATCGCAAAACTCTAAAAGCATGGGGAGCCGCACTCGTTGGCCTCGCAACAGGTCGCCTGGACCATCCAACCGGAATGGGAACTCCCGACATCCCCTACCTTTTCGCCATTATGAATGTGGGATCCATGGGAACCTTGTATCTGTCACTGGCAGCAAAGAAAGACAAGGATGGTTCTGTCGTTCTTGTCCCTGGCCTGTCGTTTGACAGTGATCCGATTGATTTAGACGGGGAAGGGTGACGACCGCGGGAAGTTTTAACTGTCTTATAAGGCCGTGTTGCAGGAGCTACTTAGTTCTCCTTGTTTGCAATAATCAAAATCGTCAGCCTTCAGTTTGACAGAAGTTATTATTGCTCCAGCCTCTCAACATCAAACACCAGATAGAGCAGGTTTTTGCACCAGTGCATTACGGTTTTGCGTTCTTGTTCGTCTGCTGTGAGGGCGACGATGTTGAGGCAGGAGACACTGATGAGGTTTTGGAGATAGGCGAGGCGGTGCGGGTTGTTTGGGAGTTGGCGGCCAAACTTCTCCTGGATACGGATGAAGCGTGCCAGAATTTGGTCCATGTGCGCTTCTTCAAGCTCTGACAATTCTTTAGAGGAGTTCATGGAGCGGCGAAGCTGCCAATGGCCTGCAGTGTTCGCTTGTGCATTGATTGCCATTTGCTCGAACATATCATCGATATAGTCCCGGATTGGCTCACTGCCATCATAGCGTGCATCCAGGTCATCAAGTCCGGTCAAAGCGTTTTCCAGCCAACGGCGAAACAGCTCATAAAGAATGGATTGTTTGTTGGGAAAGAAGTTGTAGAGCGACCCCACACTGACGCCAGCACGGCGGGCAATCTCATTGGTGTTGATCTTATCAACCTGACCTTCGCTCAGCATATCCAGCGTTGTCTGCAGGATAAGTTCGATTTTTTCTCGTGAGCGTTGTTGTTTGGCTTTCTTTCTCAAAGCGAGTGATTGCGCGTTCATGGATGGCATGGGCTGGCTGTCCTTTGTAAATCTCGCTTTCCCGTGTTCTGCACAACAAGATTTCCGGTGGCAAGCCCTTAAGAAACAAATTAGCAGATATACTCACTGAATAACTTGACTTATAAAGTCATATTATCTATTGGAGTCAAAGTCGAGTGATTGCTCAACTTTTTGATCGTCGGATCGGAAGTTGCTGCTAATTCTAAAAGTATTGAAGAATCAAATGATTGAGCTCCAACCAAATTAAACGTCAAGCCAGAAGCCAGACACCTTTGGAGCGATTATCAGTGGTATAGGTGTTTAAAACATGGGCATCCACTACAAGTCTGCGCTTCTGTCTGGCTCCTCTATTAGCTTGCTGCTGTTTGCTGGAATCGTGAATGCGCAAGAGGCGGGTCCTCCCAATCAAGATCTGGATGAAGTTGTTGTATACGGCTCTTCCGTTGCCGAAGACGCGTTGGCGCCGACCCTAGGTTATGTCCCAACTGAGACAGCGAGTGCTGGCCGTATTGGTTTGCCGATCGAGGAAACACCACGTTCTGTTTCGGTGGTTTCCTCTCAGCAGATGGAAGATCAGGGCGCCGAATCTATTGTAGATGCGATTTCCTACAGCGCTGGTGTTGTGCCTGCGATCTACGGATTTGATCTTCGTTACGATAACTATGCAATTCGTGGTTTTGAAAGCGCTGTTGGTGGGCTTAACTACCGCGATGGGTTGCCGTTGCGAATTTTTGCCTGGGGTGGCTGGAACATTGAGCCATTTGGTGTCGAGCGCGTTGAAGTGTTGCGTGGCCCGTCCTCCGATTTGTTTGGTGCGAACCAGCCAGGCGGCCTGGTCAACACTGTCACCAAGCGCCCGCAAGAAGATTTTTCTGCGATTTTGCAAGCAACCTATGGAAACAACAACCGTAAACAACTTGCTGCAGACGTAACAGGTTCCCTCTCAGAAGGTTCTCCAATCAGCTATCGGTTGGTTGGAGTTGGCCGTTTGTCAGATACCCAAGTAGATCATGTGAATGATGACCGGTTCTATTTTGCTCCATCTATAACTGCGAAGCTTGGCGATCAAACCAAGCTTACATTGCTTGCTCAATACCAGAAAGATTTTCAGGGTGAGAGCTGGCAGATACTGCCGCAACATGGGACTCTGCTGCCAAATAGTCAGGGTAGTTTTGACTACGACACATTTGCCGGTGATCCGGATCGCAAAGGGCTGAACCGTGACCAGCACTATGTTGGTTATGAGCTTGATCACCAGTTCGACAATGGCCTTGAGTTCTATCAGCGTGCACGCTTGGCTTATAATAATATTACCTATGATGGTGCCTACAATGGGGGCGCAATAGACTTTGACACGCTTTTAGCAAGTGGGGTTCCGAAGGCTTCGGGTGTTGATACCGTTGTTCTTGTCAAAAACGAAGTCGAAGAAACTGGCTATCAGGGATCCATTGATACCGCACTCAAGTTTGATGCCACATTTGGGGCTGTTGAGACGCAATTTATTGCGGGTCTGGATTACTATAAAGGCTATTCCGAAGCTGATTTAGGAAGCGGGTATGCCGGAGAAAAGAACCTCTTTACGGGCCAAATTACAAATCTCCTACCTAGCCTGCCAGGAATTAACGCGGCTTTGTTGAGCGACTATACAGGGTTCTCAGATCAATCAGTTACGCAAACCGGATTGTATGCTGCAGCAAATTCCAAGATACTTGATAAGTTCCGGCTTGATTTAAATGTTCGTCATGATTGGCTAGAGCGAGACACCAAGGGGCAAAGACCTGAGCCATTTGCCGTAGTGGCGGATGAGCAAACATTTGACCGTGCGCTTACCGGACGTATTGGTCTCTCATATGTGAGTGATTACGGCATCACCCCCTTCGCGAGCTATGGGACATCCTTTGATGCTCCTCCTGCTGGAACGACCAAGGAGGGTCGAGCCTTCAAACCGACTTATGCAAAGCAGTTTGAAGTCGGCATCAAGTATGCACCTACGAGTTTTGATGGTTTCTTCAGCGTAGCCGGTTTTCAAATTACAAAAGATAATGTTCTGACAAATGACCCGAACCACGCAGGACCTGTGCCAGCGTCGATCCAGGCCGGAGAGGTCAGGGTGCGTGGCTTGGAGTTTGAAGGTGCGATTGAGCTATACAGTGGTTTGTCTGCGCTCGGCAGCTACACCTACCTGGATATTGAAGTCACAAAAGATACAACTTCGTCTCTTTTAGGAAATCAACTTGAGCGCATTCCAGAACATGCAGGCTCCCTCTGGCTCAAATACGACTTCGCGGAAAATACCTGGTTAGATGGTTTAAGTGTTGCCGCTGGAGCGCGATATCTGGGAGACCGATATGGTGACAATGAGAACGCGATTAAGCTTGATCCGGTGACACTTCTGGATGCGGCCGTGAGTTATGAATACCAAAACTTCAAACTCTCTTTCACAGGCCGGAATCTTGCAGACAAGTCATATATTAGTCATTGCGGTAAAGCGACACTTGCATCGCTCGTGCCTACAAGTCTGAATATGGACTCCCACAACTGCACATATGGCAAGGGACGTGAGCTGCGGTTGCAGTTGACCAGTACTTTCTAGACTTCTCAATCAGTAAATACGGTGATGCCACGGGCTTTTCAGTCCGTGGCTGGTTTTGTGAGAGTGACATGCAAACCATCCACGCATGCATCAAAAAAGTGAAGCTGCTGTTTTACAGCGCTGTGCTGTGCCTTGCTGTGACTTTGCTGGGCCTTCAGCAGACGACAGCAGCTGAATTTCCAGTGGTGTTTGAGCATCAGTACGGGACAACGACGGTCACTGCAGAGCCTAAGCGGATCGTTTCTGTCAGCTTCATTGGGCATGACTTCCTTCTGGCGTTGGGAGTGAAGCCAGTAGCCCTTCGGCGTTGGTATGGCAGCTACCCGAGTGGTGTCTGGCCTTGGGCGCAACCTGCTCTGGGGGATGCCAGGCCGACAGTCATGTGGGGTGAGATTAATGTGGAGCAGATCGCTGCTCTGAAACCTGATCTGATCTTGGGTTTGTGGTCTGGAATGACCCGTTCTCAGTACAAGATACTCTCGCAGATTGCGCCTGTTCTCGTGCCTGAAGAGCGCTTTGGGGATTACGGAACGCCGTGGCAGCAGATGACACGCTCAATAGCGAAGGCTGTTGGGCGCACTGCAAAAGGTGAGCAAGTGGTGCAGGATCTGGAAACTCGCTTTTCTGCCATTAAGGCCCGCAATCCGGCATGGCTCGGCAAGTCTGCTGTGGTTGTGTGGCCGGGAGATATCGGGGCCTATCCCTCCTCAGACCTGCGAGGCCGGTTCCTGAGTGATCTTGGGTTTGTTGTCTCTGAAAAAGTAGAAGCGCTTGTTCGCAGTGATCTTTTTTATGTGCGTGTTTCTCCCGAGGATTTGGATCCGATTGATACGGATGTGCTAATCTGGCTCGACTTTGGCTCAGGTGCCTCCCAAATCAACACTTTGCGGCTCCGACCAACAATGCGCGTCTACAATGAAGGCCGTGAGGTGGTGGCGACGCCTATGATCGCAGCTGCCCTCTCACATTCCTCACCACTCAGCCTGAGTTTTGCTTTGGACCAGCTGGAACCGCTGATCGCAGCAGCGATTGATGGCGACACGGCAACGCCTGTTGCAACTTCGGTTGAGGCAGGCATCACCCGTGCACAGCAAATGGAGGGGCAGTGATGTTTGCAGAATCCGCTCAACGAGTTGGGACTAGTGATAGTCTTGCTCACTCCGGTCAGTCTCGTGGTGGCTGGTCACTTGCGTTTGTAGCCATTTTGATTGCTTTGTCTGTGGTGTCGCTTGGTGCAGGTGTGCGGGCAGTTCCACTCTCGGCAATCAGTGATGCTTTGCTGGCAACTGATCTGAGTAATCCGGATCATATTGTGATTTTGGAAATGCGTGTGCCGCGGCTCATCGGTGCGCTGTTGATTGGTGCATCTCTGGCAATGGCTGGTGCCATCATGCAGACCGTAACCCGCAACCCGCTGGCTGATCCGGGACTGTTCGGTGTGAATGCCGGTGCCTCCATGGCCGTTGTGCTTTCCATTTGGGGAGCAGGCATTTCAGCAGCTGGGATGTTCATCTGGCCCGCGATGGCTGGTGCATTTGTGGTGAGCGTTGCTGTGTACGGGCTTTCCAATCTGGGGCAGGGCGGTGCCAGCCCTTTGCGTATGGCTTTGGCTGGAGCTGCTGTCAGCTCGTTCCTTTTGGCATTGGTGCGCGGTGTATTGCTGGTCAGCCAGCAAACGCTGGAGACCTATCGCTTCTGGGTGGTTGGCTCATTGCAAGGCGTCAAGCCGGAGATCTTGTTCCAACTTTGGCCGTTCTTTGCAGCTGGCTTTCTCGCCTGTGTTCTCCTCGGGCGCTGGCTTAATGCACTTTTGCTTGGTGAGGATTTAGCGAAGTCACTTGGCATTAAAATAGGTGTTGTGAAGGCGTTGAGTTTGTTTGCTGTGGTCTGTCTCTCAGGTGGTTCTGTCGCTTTGGCAGGACCTGTTGCATTTGTGGGGCTTGTTGTGCCGCATGTGGCACGACGCTTCAGTGGAGCAGACAGCGCCTGGTTGTTGCTGTTCTCAGCTCTGCTGGGCGCGTTGTTTGTGCTGTCCGGAGACATTCTTGGCCGAATAGTGCTTGAAGGTCGTGAGTTGCAAATTGGCGTCACAGTGGCCTTGGTTGGTGGCCCGTTCTTCGTCTACCTCATCAGAAAAACAAGGATGATGTCTCCATGAAGTTGCTTAGTCATCATCTCGTCATTCCGCTACCCGGTGGTGCATTGCTCATGCGCAAGCGCAGCGCTGTGGTTGGTATAGTCTTGCTAACACTCAGCCTTATTTCGGTGATTGCTGCGCTTTGGCTTGGAGTATATCCAATCGCGGCAGGCCGCATCCTTCCGCTGTTCTTCAGCGGGGAGGGCGGTGTAGACCAGCTCATCCTGCTGGATGTGCGGATGCCGCGTATTCTCGTCGGGGTGTTTGTGGGCGGTCTTATGGGCATGTCCGGTGCAATCTTTCAGGCTCTTATGCGCAACCCGTTGGCATCACCAGATGTGCTCGGGTTCAATGCAGGCGCTGCGTTTGGTGCATTACTGACGATCTTCCTGTTTGGATCTGCTGCCTATGTGTTCTGGGGTGCTGTGGTTGGTGGTGTGCTGACGGCGCTTCTTGTTGTTGTACTGTCCTGGTACCGCGGCTTGGATCTGTTCCGGTTGATCATGGTTGGCATTGGTATTGGGTTCACCTTGCTGGCATGTGCCGATTTCCTCATGTCGCAGCTTGATATTCAGCGTGCATCTGACATGGCCAAGTGGCTTGTTGGCAGCCTTGGGCAAGTGCAGCGCGAAGATATTGCTCCTGTTGCTATTGCATTTGTGGCTTTGGGCTCACTGGGCGTTGTGCTGCAGTACTTTTTGGACAGGCTTGCCTTTGATGAGGATCTGGCAACCGGGCTTGGTCTTAAAGTGAATGGCCTTCGACTGCTTATGGTTGCCGTTGCTGTGGTCATGACAGCAACAGCTGTCGCGGTTGCCGGCCCAATTCCTTTTGTGGCTTTCGTCTCCGGCCCCATAGCACGTCAGCTTTCCCGTACTCCATCATCAGCACTCATCCTTGCTGCTGGGATTGGTATTCTCGTCACTTTGTTATCTGACACCGCAGCTCGCACATTGGTTGCAACCTTCCAAATGCCGACCGGTGTTTTTACAGCTCTGATCGGTGCGCCCTATCTTATTTGGTTGCTTGCCCGGCAGGTGAAACGGAACCTCATCTAATGCTTGATCCTAAAGAACACACACCGTTAGAGGCCAGGGGTCTTGGGCTTTCGTTTGGATCTCATAGTGTCCTGAAAGACTTTAACCTGACTATTCCAAAGGGGCAGATCTCTGTCGTAATTGGCCCCAATGCCTGCGGAAAATCAACGCTTCTACGATCACTAGCCCGGCTGGAAAAACCGAATGCTGGCACTGTGCTGCTGGATGGCAAATCCATCCATAAGCAGCCCACCCGCGAGGTTGCCAAGCGTCTTGGTATATTGCCCCAGATGCCTGTCGCGCCTGAAGGTATCACCGTCGGTGATCTAGTAAGCCGAGGCCGCACGCCTCACCAGTCTGTTTGGCGCCAATGGTCCCGGCAGGACGAAGTGGCCATTCAAAATGCGATGGATATGACAAAAGTGACTGAGTTGCGAGACAAGCCATTCAGCTCGTTGTCAGGTGGGCAGCGTCAACGTGTGTGGATTGCGATGGCTCTGGCACAAGAGACTGATCTACTGTTACTGGATGAACCAACAACCTTTCTCGATCTCGCCCACCAGATTGAACTGCTTGAGCTGTTGAAGCGATGCAATGGAGATCAGCAGATGACAATCGTTGCTGTGTTGCACGATATCAACCTCGCCGCGCGCTACGCTCACCATCTCATCGTGATGAAGGACGGGCAGATTGAAGCGCAGGGCAATGCAGCCAAGGTCATCACACAAGACATTATGAAATCAACCTTCGGTCTGGAATGTTACGTGATGCCTGATCCGGTGAAGGGAACCCCGCTGGTTGTTCCAGCTTGATGCCAACAATATTTCGATAAAACAAGACGAGCACTTTGATGACAACCACTGCAACAGAACTTCATAAGATCGAAAGCCTCATTCCCGGTATCGAGTTTGCCAAAGCCATTGAGCTTTTTGCTGCCGAAGCAAAACTCCATAATCTGACGCTGGAAGAAATTACCAGTACCCACTACCGCGTGAATTCTCCAGTCGGAATGGTTGAGTTTCTGAAGGCAGATGCAGAGGCAAAGCTGGTGATCTCAGCACCATCTCAAGAGGCACTGCATCTTGTCAAAGAGAGTGTCGAGCATCTTATTGGCCACATTGACATAAACATTCCACCTCAGATGGTCTGGAGCGGGGATTTTACAGCAGGCGTTCACCCGCCCAACTTTCTCGAAGTTCAAGTTGTCAGAACAGCGGCTTTCAGCTCCAATTTCATACGGGTAACCGTTGCAGCGAAGGGAATTGAGCGCTTCTTTGAAGGTGGATTGCATTTCCGTCTGTTGTTCTCGAAAAATCTGGGTTTTGAAGCCAGATGGCCCTATTGGGATGACAAAGGCCGCACGGTCTGGCCTGAGGGTGATTATGAATTGATGCGCCCTGTCTACACTGTTCGCCAGTTCGATAAGTCAGCACAGACTATCGACTTTGATGTTTTCCTGCATGAAGGCGGGCCGACAGCGGAGTGGGCAGCTCGCGTTAACGAAGGGGACAAGGTTGGTCTGCTTGGCCCTGGTGGCGGGTGGATTCCTGAGGCCAGGTATCTGTTGCTTGCCGGAGATGAAACAGCCATTCCAGCTATCTCACGCGTTCTCGAAAGTTCGCCTGCAGGTACGAAAGGTGCGGTGATCATCAGTGTTTCAAAAAAAGGCATGGAAGCGCCAATCCCGTTACCTGAGACAATGAGCTTTGAGTGGGTTTATCGGGATACTCATGGTCATGACGGATTATTTGAAGCTGCAAAACAAATAGAAATCCCTGAGGTTCAGGAGGCATTCCTCTGGTTTGCTGCGGAAAAGAAAACTGCCAAGAAAGCGCGCAAGTATTTCCGCAATGAAGTTGGTTTCAAAGCCGACAACTGCTACATCGCGGGGTTTTGGGAGGAGGAATAAGCTCTCCTAAAACCCAAAGAGCTTTGCGCCTTGATAAAACAGGAATGACACCAGCCAGGCATAGCTTAGAGACAAGATCAGCGAGAAACTGGTGAACTGCCATGACTTTCCTTCTGAATGCACTGTCGCAATGGTCGTTAGACAAGGCGTGTAAAGCAGGCAGAACAAGCAGAAACTGTAGGCTTCCAGCGGTGTGACACTCATCGAGATGGCTTGAGAAACACCGCTGGCAGATAGTGCGTAGATTGTAGACAAAGATCCGATGACGATCTCTTTGGCGATGAAACCGAAGATCAGTGCCAGAGTAAGATACGGATTGATGCCGATTGGCTCCATGATCGGCTGAAGCAAAACGCCCAGTTGGCCGCCATAGGTATTCAATCCTTCTGCGCCAACTGGCAGGTTCGTCAATAACCAAACCAGAATGCAGCCGATGATAATAAACCGTGAAGCTCTTCTGATGAACTCACGTACCTCACCCCAACCTCTGAGTAAAACCTGTTTGACTGTCGGAATCCGATAGGGGGGTATCTCCAACAAGAAGGGTTCCTGGCTCTTGAACTGCTTGGAAAAGCTGAAGATGGCAGCCGTTGAAAAAGCGGCGAGGAAGCTGATCACGTAAAAGGAGAACAACACTAGTGCACCTTCGGAACTGGGAAAGGTGGCGCTGATGATAAACACGAACACAGCTAGGCGCGCAGAGCAGAGCGAAAATGGAATAACCAGCATTGCCAGCAGGCGCAATGAGCGTGTGCGCATGACACGTGTTCCCATCAAGGCGGGCACATTGCAGCCAAACCCCATCATTTGCATCACAAAAGCACGCCCATCCAGCCCGACGCGGCGCATGAGTGCATCCATTAAAAAAGCAGCACGCGCCAGATACCCGCTATCTTCAACAGCGGCCATGCAAAAGAAGAAGAGCACAAGAAGCGGCACAAATGATGCGACCGTCGACAGACCAAGCCATATGCCATTGATCAGGAAGCTATTGAGCCAGACAGGCGCCCAGGCCAAACCCGGCTCCAGCAGTATCGTTTGTACCCAGTCAGCACCTCGGCTCACAAGATCCTGAGAGGGAAGGCCAATCTCCCAGATCACGGAGAAGATAACCAGCATGCTGAGGAAGAACATGGGCAGGCCCAGCAGCGGATGCAAAAACAGCTGATCCAGCTTTTCTGTCAGTGTTTTCGGCCAGATTTTGGGAAGAGTCACGCAACCTTTCAAAGCATCATCGAGCGTTTCCTCGGTCATCAGGGTTTTGAACAGCGAGTCATAGTCCGCCAGAACCGGCTTGCTGGCAAAGTCAGAGCTTAAACTGTCTGAGACTTGTTTCATGGCATCGTCAAAGCCAGTGCCGTATTTGGCGCTAATCAAGGCCACCGGCATCTTGAGAGAATTCTGCAACTGCTCAAGATCAAACGTGATGCCGAGCTTACGAGCTTCATCGCACATGTTGAGCATGACAACAGCAGGCAGTCCCAGCGCCTTCACCTGCAAAGGCATCAGAATCTGTCGTTCAATCTGCGCTGCATTGATAACGATGATAACCAGATCAATCGGAAATTTTGTCAAAAACCGGTTCACGACGGCTTCGTCTTCAGATCCGCCCTCCAGATTATAAATACCCGGCAGGTCAACATATTCCACGTTTCGCCCTGCTAAAGGCACGCGCGCACGCATCACATTAACGGTGATCCCCGGCCAGTTGCCAACGGAGGCACGGGCATTGGTGATGCGATTAAACAGCATGGATTTGCCAGTGTTTGGCTGACCGATAAGTGCAATACGTGGGGTACTCTGGGCACCTGCCTCAGGCCGAGGGTTCATCGCCTTTGATCTCCTCCACAACAACGCAACGTGCTTCAGAACGTCGGATCGCAACCTGTGTTACCTGATTGACACGAAGCAACATGGGGCCACCCAACCAAGCCAGCCGTATCACGCTGACTTCCTTCCCAATGTTGATCCCCAGTGCGTTCAGGCGAACGACCAGAGCGCGTCCATCAGATGTTTCCTCGCTCTCGATCTCTCGCACAATGGCTCTTTCGCCTTTGAGAAGGTGATCGAGACTGCGGGTTTTCGGTGCATTGCTCATAATCTGTTCTTGGAGCGTTGGGGTGAAGTTGAGGTTTAAACTCATAAATACACAAGCTCCTCTCAGCAAACTGGTTAGAAGCGTGTTGCTGCTGGCTTGAAAACTTAGCTAAAGCAGAAATTATTGTAGTTTCCCGTAAGATCTAATTGCGAATAACTTGCAAGTAGTGATTGAAAATATGAGTGTAATTCTCTAGTTAAAAATCATTAGTTGGTTAGCCAGAACGACTCGTTCGAGCCAGGCCGTTGAGTGCTAGGTAGAAAATGGCTAACGACAGCAGTGCCCATATTGCAGGGCAGGCGCGCGCAACTTCACACAACGAGCAAGGTGATCGTACAGCCCGTTCAGTCATTATCGTGCTGGCGGGGCTTTATGTAGCTCAGGCTATTCCGGTTTATCTTGTCGCTGCGGCCATGCCGGCGATCTTCCGCGCACAAGGCATCAGTCTTGTCAGCATTGGCTCTATGGCACTTTTGATGCTGCCCTGGGTTGTCAAATTCCTCTGGGCGCCAATTGTTGACCGTTATTCCTTCGCTGCCTTTGGAAGACGCCGAAGCTGGATCATCCCGATGCAGCTTATCTCCGTGGGCATCATCACTTACCTTTCAGCACTCAATGTCGCCGAGCAACTGCACATCCTGTTTCCATTGTTGATGGTTCTGGCGCTGTCCTCCTCTACACAGGACATTGCGACAGATGGCTTTGCCGTTGAACACCTCGCCCCGAAAGACCAGCCCCTTGGCAATGCAGTCCAGGGAGGCAGTGTTGCCGCAGGTGTACTGATCGGTGGTTCTCTGTCCCTGTTTCTGCATGATCTGTGGGGGTGGAGCTTTGCTCTTAAAACAGCTGCTGGTCTGTCATTTCTCACTTTGCTGCCACTGCTCTTCTTCAGAGAAAACCCACGGAAAGACAAAGGTGTCGATGGAAGAAGTAAACCACGGCCATCGATCATTGGATTTGTAAAGCGCAACAACACGTTGATGCTGTTGTTTTTTGCACTGCTGTTCCGCCTGCCTGAGGGGCTCGTCAAAGGCGTTGAGCAAGCATTTCTGGTGGACTACGGCTTTTCTCTTTCTCAGATCGGATTGGTTAGCGGAGGTGCAGCCGCTTGCGTTGGCTTGGGCGGTTCAGCGATTGCTGTGGTGCTGATCAAACGAGCTGGCCTGATGCAGTTCCTCTGGCTCATTGGCACTTTGAGGACTTTGTGTTTCCTCGGCTACGCATCTGTAGCTTTGCTGGACTATCGCGGAGTTGCAGTGCTCGTTGGCCTTTCTGCTGCCAACACCTTCATCCGCTACATGGAAATTGTCGGTCTTTACAGCGCATTCATGCGCGTCAGTTCGCTCAAGCAAGCTGGTACCGACTTCACTATTCTCAGCTGCGCAAATCTATTCGTCTACATGTTGGGTAGCGTAGCTGCTGGCTTTATCGCGCAGCATTCCGGCTACGGCATCCTCTTCTCGCTCGCAACTGTCTGCTCAGTCGCAGGCATTCTGGCAAGCATGCACTTCTTCAAAAAAGCATCCATCGGCAAGGGGCAACAAACTGCCGAAGATGCAGATCTTTCAACAACATCACCGATAAAAACTTAGGGGGCAATATGAAACGCGTCGCTATGGGGAACAAAGGTTCCTTCGCGCGAGTGCTGCTGTGCACTGTCGCGCCTTTCGCAATGTTTCAAACAACATCCATCGCAACCGCACAGGATGCCATCGAAGACGACACCGACCTAACCGTCGTCGTAACCGCCAGCCGTACCGAGGAATCCATCTCCTCCATCCCGGGTACGGTGCAGGTGATCTCTGGTGAGGAACTACAGCAAGCTGTTGCCGCAAATGGGGATATCACGACTGCGTTGGGGCGTTACATTCCGGGCTTAAATCTCAGCAATGACACACTGAGCGGATTAGGGGAAACTTTCCGCGGGCGCTCGTTGCAAGTACTGGTAAATGGCAGCCCGCGCACATCTTCGCTGCGTAAAGTGAATCGCGTTCTAAGCCTCATTGATGCAGATAGTATTGAACGCATTGAAATTATTAACGGTGCAAGTGCAGTTTATGGTGATGGTGGTACAGGCGGTATCATCAATGTCATCACTAAGAGTGCTGATAAAGAGGGCTTCAGTGGGGCTTTCTCCACCACCATCTCTGCTAGTGAGCGCAATATTAAGGATAGTGCGCATGTGCTCACGAGTGCTGAGGCTGGATACCGGAAAAATGGCAAGAGCATTCAACTGAATGGCCAGTTCAAAAACACGGGTGATTTGTTTGATGGAAACGGCACGCGCGTACCAGAAGATCCGGCAACTGGGCAGGGTGGTGGCTCTGGTATCGAGCAATACAATATCTCTGGTCGTGTTGGTTTTGAAGCTGAGCGATTTGATGTCTCGATTTACGCCAATCTGCTCAAAATGGAGCAAGATATCGAGTTCTATTCCGATTTCACATCGGACCCGGTTTCTCAAAACACCAGCGATCCCTATAAAGGGCTGAGCCCGATGGAAGACGCCAAGAACCTGACCGCGACATTAAATTTCTACGATCTGGGGCTTTTCGGTGATGCCAATGTAGAACTCTTTTACAACGATACTGAAAGACGTTCGGCTTTGGTTCCATTGAGTGACGCTAATCCGTTCACTTATTCTCCAGATCCGGACCGTTCTCAAAACTCAGTATTCATGAAGCAGGTTGGAGTTCGTACCACATTTGATCGTGATCTCAGTAACTTCTACGAAGGATTGGAGTTCAGCTACGGTGGCGACTTTACATACGAAGATGTAACTCAAAAACTGCCGGATGGTCGAGATATCATTGGACCAATGGAACAAAACTCCTTTGCGGTCTTTGGACAGCTCAAGGTTCCAATCGGAGAGATGTTCGAACTGCGTGGTGGCCTTCGTTATCAACGTTATGATCTGAGCGTAGGTGATTATACAAGACCTGCTGGCACTTATTACTATCAAGGTCTGCATATCCCTGTTGCTGAAGCAAATGTCAAAGGCGGGGATGCAGTTTATGATGCTACGGTCTTTAATGTCGGCGGTGTGATGCATCTTAATGATAATCTGGATTTGTTTGCAGGCTTTTCTCAAGGGTTCTCTGTACCAGACGTTGGAGGTTTCACTCGCCGGTCACTGGACAACACAAACCCGGGTCGTACAGAATTTGATTTTTCTGATTTGAAGCCAGAAGCAGCCATCGTCAACAACTACGAAGTGGGTACGCGTTTCAATGATGGCAAATACTCCCTTGCTGCTTCTGTTTATCTCTCAACAACGGATAAAGGTCTCACATTCAACCCATCTGCAAGCGCTCTAAGGCAGAGAAAAGAACGCATTTGGGGAGCTGAGCTCAATGCAAAAGCCGCTGTAAATGCAAATTGGAGCCTTGGAACTATTCTCGCCTACAAAGAAGGTGTTTATGATTATGATGAGGATGGCGACCTTGACGACGCGTTGCCGAATAATCGCATCGGTTCCCCATTCCAGGCGACCCTTTATACAGACTACCGGTTCGAGAATGGCTTGAGCCTTCATGGCGAAGCAATCTACGGCTCGGGGCGAGATGTTGATGACGGGAACCCGCAGTCAGAAGATCTAAAACTGAAACAGACATTCACTGTCAATGCAGGCGCCAAATACGCTGCGGACTTTGGGACTGTAAAGTTTGGTGTAGAGAATGTGTTTGATACCAAGCAGACCAATGTAACAGCAAGCTCTGGCCGCAACCGCAACATCCTAGCCGAAGGCCGCCGTGTCTTCTTGCAGTACACCAAGACGTTTTGAGTTATGTAAGTGTGGGGGAGGGCTTTGCTCTGCCCCTCGCTCAGAAATTTAATAGTCGACGGTATAGTTAATGTACTTACAGTTCTTTACTATCTTTATTATTTAAGCGAGTAACGATAGCTCTGGCAGCAGGGATCGAACCCGCGCGCTGATTAAAACTCAAAATGAGTCACATTTGCGGATGATCTTAGGCAATCGTATATAAGCAGGTTTTTAAACTGTAATTCTCAGCCTCTGACAGTCAACTATCAGCTCCCACTTCACCGAACCTCACAGAATGCCTTGTTTTTGACGGCATCACAGCTTTTCCAGTATTTAGTTGAAAGGGTATATCGAAGGGCGAAATTCTGCTTACAAAAACGCCCGTTTGCTTACAATATGCTGACAAAAGCCAGAAAAGCAAAAAGCCTCCCGGAGGAGGCTTTGAAATTTCCTTGATAAATCAAGTAGAAGAGTGGTGCCGGCAGCAGGGATCGAACCCGCGACCCCCTGATTACAAGTCAGGTGCTCTACCATCTGAGCTATACCGGCGTCGTCTTCGTTGGAGGGGTATTTACGGGCGCTGGCGGGGTTTGTAAATACCGAAAATGCAAAAATTTGGAAGAATTCACAGGGGAACGAATTTTTTGGATGAATTCGGGGTTGATCTGGTTGTTTTGGGGCTTCTTTTCCACATGCGGAGGATGCAGCCTATTGATATTGATAGAAAATTTCTTGGTTTGCGCGTCTGCGTTGTTTTGTGCGTTCGTTTGAAAGGTATTGGGAATTTCTGCGTTCCTATGGGGTGATGGTCGGAAAACACTGACTGATTAAAGGAGCGTTGGCTTTGTGGGTTTGGGTGTGAGTTGTGCTTCTTTATTCCCCCTTGGCGACAGCTGGGGATGGAAGGGGAGTAGAGCCGATGAGTTTCCGCTTCGGTGAATTTCGAAAGTGAGAAGCATACATATTCGCTGAATATCAGTTTTGCCTTTGTTGGGGTCCTGGCAGCTGTTGCTTTTGGCGGTGTTTGCGGGCCTGTGAGGTGGTGTGTGTGAGTGAGCGTTTTTGGTTGCAGGGCTTTTGAGCAGCGTTCTTTGTTTGGTCGTCGGGAGCGCTTTCCAGAGTGTAGGAGCTTTGGTGGTTGGGTGCGGAGACACAACTTGGCGCGAAAGGTGTCCTGTTGGGGAGCCGAAGGGTGTTTGGGCAAGGCTCAGAACTTCACAGATGCAAAACGAGACGTTCAGGCGATAGCGGTTCTCCGCATGGCCTGTGTTCATGCAGGCCGGAGTAGTCTTGCTGTTTGTTGTGGTGGCAAGTTGAGTGTCGTGATGAAAACGATCAGTGATGCCCCTAAGTGGATCCTGTCTTGTGTTGAACCGGGCCAACAGGAAACATCCGCAATGTAAAATACTGTCTGTTGTGAGCTGACCCGGTTGCTGCTGGTCTTGCAGGGCAAGTGAGCTGTACCTGCATCATGAAAGGGGAGCAACGGTTCCTGCCTACACATTACAGCTCCTATCTGCGGTTTGAGAATACTGAGTTGGCTATCGTTGAGGGGGGAGCAAGGCTTTGCGCAGGACGCAAGGTTTTGGGACTTAACTTTGGCTTAAGCTTGTGATGTGCCATGCGCATATGTTTGTAGGGTTCTTGGCCAACAAGAGAGTTGAATGCGGATTTTGGTAGTGGAAGATGAAAGAGGTGTCGCTCAGCAAATTGAAAAGGCTTTGGTGGCTGCTGCGTTTTCGGTAGATCAGTGCAGATGCGTTGAAGATGCGCAAATGCTCATGAACTCTGAGATGTTTGATGCGTTAATTGCTTATTGAATGTTGCAGGATGGAGATGCGATTGAGATTGTCTCATTCCTTCGGGAGGAAGGCAGCGATCTGCCAATTCTTATGCTAACAGCCCGTGATACAATTGAAGATCGTATTGATGGGTTGGAGGCTGGAGCGGATGATTATCTGATCAAGCGCTTTGCGATGTCTGGGCTTGTTGCAAGAATGCGAGCTTTGTTGCGTCGGCCAAGCTCCGTGTCTGGCAAAACTGAAGCTGTCGGCAGTCTTTCCTATAACTTTAAATCTCGAACAAGCACGGTCAACGCGGTAGCCTTGCCAAGGCGTGAACTGCTGGTTCTTGAGAGCTTGATCAGCAACCGTGGGCACGTTGTGACCAAAGACGATAATGTCGCTGGCGGTGGGCTTATATGTGTAAGACGCATACTTGAAGATCTGACTATCACACCGCGCATCATGGAGGTGGCGCTACTCAGCTAAACTCAACTAACTGGCAAAGTTTAAGCTTCATGGTCAGCCCGATGCGAGAACAGTAGCGTATTGGAAAGCTTTCTCCGCATCGGCTTCGTGCCATAGGCTTTGTTTATAAGGTTAGTGAAATATGCGTATTAGTTTTGGTAGGTTGTTCAAACCGCACGAAGCTCACCAGGGAGTAAGTAATCCTGTCACGAGTGCGCAGCTTCAAAAAAAGATTGCCTCTGACTTCGCTAAGAAGCCAGAAGGCTGGCACCCTCAGGTTTGCTATAATTTTGCTCTGAAAGTGGGCGTGCTTGAAGGAAAAATCTCAAACCATTTCAAGCAGGAACTCATGAGCGGAGCAAAAGTAGGTGGTTACCCGCTTGGCTTCTCAGATAAAATGGGCATCACTGCTTCAAACACGCAGAAATATTTCGACCATACAAAGATAACCGGGTCAGGCATCATCAACTTCATCGATGACCAGGTCGGTGCGGTCGTACACACTGCCTATCTGCAAAAAGAGGATGGCGGCAGTGTTCATATCTACCATGCCAATTGCATGACACTAGATATGGCTTTGCTCGGTGATGCCCCAGACGTTCCTAAGGTTGGCTGCGTTACGCATTACGAAGTGAGTGATCACTATACTCAGAATCGTCTTCAACGCTGGCTGGATGGGGGCTATAGCTTCAAATTTACGCCTGCGTCCAAGCTGTCTATATAAGGTGGATCCCAACAAAGATGGGTACATAACCCGCTATAGAATTTTTTGCTTCATGCGGTTTGTGGTTGCTACTTGAGACGCGACTCTTGTTTGAGTTTAAAGCTACTCGCTTTTAGCTGAAACGCATGAACTGCTTAGTTTTGTTTTTTGCGTGACTTTATCTGAAACCAGTTTCCACTTTTAGGGATACGCCGTAGATGCAGACCCGGAGGCTGTCGGTTAGGACAGCCCCATTTTCATGCGGGCGACGTAGAGGGACAGGATCGCTGCGTTGGAGACGTTGAGGGATTTGATCTCTCCCGGCATGTCCAGGCGGGCGAGGGCGTCGCAGTTTTTGCGGACGCCTTCACGTACACCTTTTCCTTCTGAGCCGAGGACCAGCAGGGTCTTATCCGTGAAAGTTGTATTTTCGACGGAGTTCGGACCTTCGCTGTCCAATGCAATTGCCTGATAGCCTTTATCTCTCATTTCATCGACAAAACGAGACATGTTCGGGACGCGGACGTGTTTGATCATATCCAGCGCGCCACTTGCTGTTTTGGCAAGGACCGGGCCTTCTTCAGGTGCGTGACGGCGGGTGGTGACAACAGCGTCAGCACTCAAAGCGACAGCGGAACGTAGGATAGCGCCGACATTGTGCGGATCGGTGACCTGATCGAGTGCCAGAACGAGCTGACCGTCCTGGAGTTCTTCCGGTCCATATTCAGGAAGGGTATCCACCAGCAGTGCAGCGCCCTGATGGACGGCATCTTTGCCAACCAGCTTGTCGATGTCGCGGGGGCTGGCTTCTTCAACCGGAACGTCAATCTTCAGATTGCGCTCTTCCAGTCGCCGTAATGCGTTTTGCGTTATGAGGAGCTTGTGGCGAGTGCGTTCCGGATTTCTAAAGGCGGCTTCAATGGTGTGAAGTCCATATATATAGAAAGGGCCGTCTTCAGCAGCTGATTTCTTCAGCCAGGGCTTGCCCTTTGAAAATCCACCAGACGGTTTTCCATCGGGCCGGCTTTTCTTATGGGGGCGATCATTGCTTCGCTCTGGGCTTTGCTCAGGGCTCCAGCGGTTGCCGCCTGCGCTCTTTTGTTTTTTAAAGTTGCTCATAGCCTCTCGATACTCCGGTGATGTTTTCGCTTCAAGGGAATAAAGAGGGGAGGCTAAACATTCCTTTTTTGTTGCTTATATAAAAAGAGCAGGTCCAGTGAATTTGAGAGGGTGTTCATGTGTGTAATCTTTTCACTTTGCCAAAAAAAGAATTTGCACCAAAATTGCCGGGTTTGGTGAGAAGAGCTGTGATTTAGCAAGGTCATACGTAGATTCCGTCGGTTAGTTCTCCGACAAAAAAGGGGGAAAACTAACTGCCTTGTTGATTTTGCACAGGCACATGCAAAAGAGGCGTTGACAGATGGCGTTCTCAGCGGCATAAACCGCGCCACAGGACGCGGCGCAACTGCTTAGCGGTTAAGCGGCGTGTTTGGCAAAACGAGTTTCAAAAAGTTCTCTTTTAGAGAATTTTGGTCGATCTCGGAGGAGTGCCCGAGTGGCTAAAGGGGGCGGACTGTAAATCCGCTGGCTATGCCTACGTTGGTTCGAATCCAACCTCCTCCACCATCGACTTGAAATTGGTAATGCGGGTGTAGCTCAATGGTAGAGCAGCAGCCTTCCAAGCTGAATACGAGGGTTCGATTCCCTTCACCCGCTCCAATCTCTTCTCGCTCTTTGCTGAAGGTATCCTAACAGAATCCTTGGGGTCTTTTATTGGCTTCAAGCCTTGATCGACGGAACTACGATTAAATAGAGAGCTACGCCCATGGCGAAGGAAAAATTTGAACGTAATAAGCCGCACGTCAACATCGGCACAATCGGCCACGTTGATCACGGCAAAACTACGCTGACTGCTGCGATTACTAAATCTTTTGGTGATTTTAAAGCATACGATGAAATTGACGGTGCTCCTGAAGAGCGCGCACGTGGTATCACTATCTCCACAGCGCACGTTGAGTATGAGACCGAAGCTCGTCACTACGCACACGTTGACTGCCCAGGCCACGCTGATTATGTGAAGAACATGATCACTGGTGCTGCACAGATGGATGGCGCGATCCTCGTTGTTAACGCTGCAGACGGTCCAATGCCTCAGACGCGTGAGCATATCCTGCTCGCTCGTCAGGTTGGGGTGCCTGCTCTGGTTGTCTTCATGAACAAAGTTGACCAGGTTGATGACGAAGAACTGCTTGAACTCGTAGAAATGGAAGTTCGTGAACTTCTTTCTTCCTACGAATTCCCAGGCGATGATATTCCAATCATTGCTGGTTCTGCACTTGCTGCTCTTGAAGACCGCGATGACGCGATCGGCAAAGACAAAATTGTAGAGCTGATGGCTGCAGTTGACGACTATATCCCAACTCCTGACCGTCCACGCGATCTGCCATTCTTGATGCCGATCGAAGACGTGTTCTCTATCTCTGGCCGTGGTACTGTTGTAACCGGTCGTGTAGAGCGTGGCATCGTTCACGTTGGTGACGAAGTTGAGATCGTTGGCGTTAAAGACACATCTAAGACCACTGTTACTGGTGTTGAAATGTTCCGCAAGCTGCTCGATCAGGGCGAAGCTGGCGACAACATCGGTGCATTGATCCGTGGTGTTGGTCGTGAAGATGTTGAGCGTGGCCAGGTTCTTTGTAAACCAGGTTCCGTTACTCCTCACACTAAGTTTAAGGCTGAGGCATACATCCTCACCAAGGAAGAGGGTGGACGTCACACTCCATTCTTCACCAACTACCGTCCACAGTTCTACTTCCGTACGACTGACGTGACTGGTGTTGTTTCTCTGCCGGAAGGCACAGAAATGGTGATGCCTGGTGATAACGTTGCTGTTTCAGTTGAACTTATCGTACCAATCGCTATGGAAGATGGTCTGCGCTTCGCTATCCGTGAAGGCGGTCGTACCGTCGGCGCTGGTGTTGTAGCTGAAATCATCGAATAAAGGCTTTTAAAGTCTTTACATATCGTACCGCGGTGGTTATTGCGGTACGGTTCCTTCCAGTGAGTTGATTATTGGTCGGAAAAAGGTTTTGTCCCATGCTTGGGACTTTGTAGGGGTATAGCTCAGTTGGTAGAGCGACGGTCTCCAAAACCGTAGGTCGCGGGTTCGAGCCCTGCTGCCCCTGCCATCTCTTTGGTTGAGAAAGATCTTGATTAATCGAAGTTGGTGGCATATGAAGAGTTTTTCAGGGATAGGGTGCGTGGAAGAATCTACGCGCCCACCTGTCGTGTAATGGGCCGGGACCGGATGGCAAAAACCAATCCTTTTACATTTATCCAGCAAGTTCGTTCTGAAACTGCGAAGGTAACTTGGCCGACGCGTAAGGAAACTGGCGTGACCACGTTAATGGTCTTCGTGATGGTTTTCCTGGCGGCGATGTTCTTTCTTGCTGCTGACCAGCTGATGAGCTGGGGTATCAGTTTACTGCTTGGCTTCTAAATAGCCTTACAGGCATTTCTAGTAGGAACAGGATTTAAGATGGCTAAGCGCTGGTATATTGTGCACGCTTATTCGAACTTCGAGCGTAAAGTTGCTGAAGCGATTAAAGAAAGAGCTCAGCAGCAGGGTCTTGAAGATTCATTTGACGAAGTTCTGGTTCCGACCGAGAAATTCGTAGAGGTACGTCGCGGTCGCAAAGTTGATGCTGAGCGTAAGTTCTTCCCAGGATACGTTCTGGTGAAGATGGAGATGAGCGACGATGCTTATCACCTGATCAACGATACGCCGAAAGTTTCTGGCTTCCTCGGTAACGACAAGAAGCCGATGCCGATCTCTGAGGCTGAAGCGCAGCGTATTCTTAATCAGGTTCAGGAAGGTGTCGAAGCTCCGAAACCTTCTGTCAGCTTTGAAGTTGGTGAACAGGTTCGCGTCAGCGATGGCCCGTTTGCTTCCTTCTCTGGTCTCGTCGAGGAAGTCGATGAGGAACGGGCACGTCTGAAAGTGACAGTGTCCATCTTCGGCCGGGCTACCCCGGTTGAACTTGAATACGGACAGGTCGACAAAGTCGGTTAAGTCCGGGATGGGGCGGCAGGTGAAGCGCACTTTCGTCGGTGTGCTGGAAGCCAGACCGCCCGCTCTCTTATCCAGTGAAATGCGCTTGGCGTGATTTCACAGATCCATTCTGGAGAGAATTATGGCGAAAAAGATTGACGGCTACTTAAAGCTTCAGGTGCCAGCAGGTTCTGCTACACCATCCCCACCAATTGGTCCTGCGCTGGGTCAGCGCGGTCTGAACATCATGGAATTCTGTAAGGCGTTTAACGCTAAGACCCAGGATGTTGAGAAAGGTGCTCCTTGCCCAACCATCATTACTTATTACTCCGATAAGTCTTTCACTTTTGAAGTTAAGACAGCTCCGGCTTCTTTCTTCCTTAAGAAAGCTGCGAAAGTCAAATCTGGCTCAGCAACTGCTGGTCGCGGTACCATCGCGTCCGTGACTAAAGCTCAGGTTCGTGAAATCGCAGAAGCTAAGATGAAAGATCTCAACGCTAACGACATCGAAGCAGCAATGCTGATGATCGAAGGCTCCGCCCGTTCCATGGGTCTGGAAGTTACGGAGTAAAGTATCATGGCTAAAGTAGGTAAGCGCATTAAAGCTGCTCGCGAAGGTATTGAACGTAACAAAGAGTACGCAGTAAGCGAAGCTCTTGGTGTTGTTAAGTCTGGCTCCACTGCCAAGTTTGACGAAACCATCGAAGTTGCAATCAACCTTGGTGTTGACCCACGTCACGCAGACCAGATGGTTCGTGGTGCATGTGTTCTTCCAAACGGTACCGGTAAAACTGTACGCGTTGCTGTATTTGCTCGTGATGCGAAAGCTGATGAAGCAAAAGCTGCTGGCGCAGACATTGTTGGTGCTGAAGAGCTGGTTAAAGAAGTTCAGGGCGGTACCATCAACTTCGATACCGTCATCGCAACTCCTGACATGATGCCACTCGTTGGTCGTCTTGGTAAAGTTCTCGGTCCTCGCGGCATGATGCCTAACCCTAAGGTTGGCACTGTGACCCCTGACGTGACCAAGGCTGTTAAAGACGCCAAAGGTGGTTCTGTACAGTTCCGCGTTGAAAAAGCTGGTATCATTCACGCTGGCGTTGGCAAAGCTTCTTTTGAAGCTTCCAAGCTGGAAGAGAACGTGAAAGCGTTCGTTGATGCAGTGATCAAAGCTAAGCCATCAGGTGCAAAAGGTACGTACGTTAAGCGCGTAGCCCTTTCATCCACGATGGGACCTGGCGTGAAGGTTGATCTTGGTTCTATTACCGAGTAAACACCTCGCCTATAAGAGTTACCTCCCGCTTTCATGTGGGAGGTTTTACCGCTGAAAGACTGTTATGGTCCTTCGGCATCCCTGTCCGAGACTGCAGGTGCCAACGTTTGTTGGTTTAAGTTTTTGATAAGAAAGGCCTGCATAGATGGAGAAGAACTGATTTGGTTGATATGCAAAATGCAATTCAACCTTGCGGTTCGAACCAAATTGCCTTGCTGCGTCTCTCCGGCGCGTAAGGGGACAGGACCCTAATCGTCGTTGTCGAGGTTGGGTTAGCCCAACTTTGATGCGGCAAAGGCAAACCGGCGGCAATGAGAATTGCTGCCAACTGGAGAAGGCAAGTGGAAAGAGCGGATAAGCAAAAGTTCGTCAGCGATTTCAACGAAGTGTTGTCGAACACTGGCGTTGCAGTTGTTGCGCACTATGCGGGCCTTTCAGTTTCTCAGATGACTCAGCTGCGTGCTGATGCTCGTGAAGCTGGTGGTACCGTAAAGGTTGCTAAAAACCGCCTTGTCAAGCTTGCCCTTCAAGGCACTGAACTAGAGCATATCAGCGACCTGTTCACAGGCCCAACTGTCATCGTCTACTCTGACGATCCAGTTGCTGCGCCTAAGGCTGCTGCTAACTTCGCTAAGGCTAACGAAAATTTCGTAATCCTTGGTGGTGCTCTTGGTTCAACTAACCTGGATACTGCTGGTGTTAAAGCACTGGCAGCGATGCCGTCTCTGGACGAGCTTCGTGGCAAGCTGGTGGGTATGCTTCAGACCCCAGCGACCCGTATGGCCATGGTTACGAGCGCACCGGCCGGGCAACTTGCTCGCGTCTTCAATGCGTACGCCGAGAAGGACCAAGCCGCGTAAGGCGGAACCACATAATTTTTGTCAAAACCGAAAACGGTTCGAACAACAAGGTACTGAAAAATGGCTGATCTCTCAAAGATCGTAGAAGAACTCTCCGCACTGACCGTTATGGAAGCTGCTGAGCTTTCCAAGCTGCTCGAAGAAGAGTGGGGCGTTTCCGCTGCTGCTCCTGTAGCTGTTGCTGCTGCTGGTCCAGCTGCTGAAGCTGCTGAAGAACAGACTGAATTCGACGTGATCCTGGCTGATGCTGGCGCGAAGAAAATCAACGTGATCAAAGAAGTGCGTGCGATCACGGGTCTTGGCCTGAAAGAAGCTAAAGAGCTCGTAGAAGGCGCTCCAAAAGCTGTTAAAGAAGCAGTTTCTAAAGACGAAGCTGCTGAGCTGAAAAAGAAGCTCGAAGAAGCTGGTGCAAAAGTAGAACTCAAGTAATCCTGAGTTCTTCAGATATTGGTCCCGGAGTAATCCGGGACCTTTTCCGTACCCTGGCGGGTTTCCCGGCCGGGGTAAACGTCCCAACGGGGGAGGGTGCCTGAACAGCGCCCTATTGTGGACGGTTCTGAGAAGCTACGTTTTCTGCCATGCAGGGCGTCGTTTTTCTGAACCGTCACCTTGAGTGATACGAGGAGCGACAATGACGCAGACGTTCAACGGTCGCAAGCGGGTCCGTAAATACTTCGGATCCATCCGCGATGTAGCGGCTATGCCAAACCTTATCGAAGTGCAGAAGGCGTCTTATGACCAATTCTTGCAAGTTGATAAGGTTGAAGATAACCGCGTTGACGAAGGCCTAGAGGCCGTATTTAAGTCCGTATTCCCCATTTCGGATTTTGCAGGCAATTCCCTTCTTGAATTCGTAGATTACGAATTTGAAGCACCAAAGTATGATGTGGAAGAGTGCCGCCAGCGTGATATGACTTACGCTGCGCCACTGAAGCTTACGCTTCGCCTCATCGTGTTTGATGTGGATGAAGATACTGGCGCAAAATCGGTTAAAGACATCAAAGAACAAGATGTCTACATGGGCGATATTCCGTTCATGACCGATAACGGTACCTTTGTGATCAATGGTACAGAACGCGTTATCGTGTCTCAGATGCACCGTTCCCCGGGTGTATTCTTTGACCATGACAAAGGTAAGACCCACTCTTCCGGTAAACTTCTGTTTGCCGCACGTGTGATCCCTTACCGTGGTTCATGGCTCGATATCGAATTCGATGCTAAGGACATTGTCCACGCACGTATCGACCGCCGTCGTAAGATCCCTGTGACATCTTTGTTGATGGCGCTTGGTCTTGATAGCGAAGAGATTCTCAATACCTTCTATAACCGTATCGACTACGTACGTAACGGCGAAAACAGCTGGTCCGTACCGTTCGATGGTGCTCGTCTTAAGGGTACTAAAGCAACTGCCGATATGGTTGATGCTGCCAGCGGTGAAGTGGTTGTTGAAGCTGGTAAGAAAATTACCGCTCGTACAATCCGTCAGTTGACCGAAAAGGGTGTTAAATCTCTTAAGGGTACTGATGATGATCTGTTTGGCCAGTACCTTGCCGAAGACATTGTTGATACGCGTACTGGTGAGATATATGCTGAAGCTGGTGAAGAGCTGACTGAAAAGCTTCTTCATGAGCTTATCGAGCGTGGCTACCACGATCTGCCTGTTCTGGATATCGACTACGTTAACGTTGGTCCTTTCATCCGCAACACGCTGGCTGCCGACAAGAATGACGGCCGCGAAGGTGCTCTGTTTGACATCTACCGCGTTATGCGTCCTGGTGAGCCGCCAACCATTGAGACTGCAGAGGCTATGTTCCAGTCTCTCTTCTTCGATGCTGAGCGCTACGACCTTTCCGCGGTTGGCCGCGTGAAGATGAACATGCGTCTTGACCTTGAGTGTGAAGATACTGTTCGTGTTCTGCGTAAAGACGATATCCTGTCAGTGATCAGCCTGCTGCTTAATCTTCGTGATGGCCGCGGCGAAATCGATGACATCGATAACCTTGGTAACCGTCGTGTTCGCTCCGTTGGCGAATTGATGGAAAACCAGTACCGTGTTGGCCTGCTGCGCATGGAACGTGCGATCAAGGAGCGTATGAGCTCTGTTGAGATCGACACTGTGATGCCTCAGGATCTGATCAACGCAAAACCTGCTGCAGCAGCTGTACGTGAGTTCTTCGGTTCTTCCCAGCTGTCTCAGTTTATGGATCAGACCAACCCATTGTCTGAAGTGACGCATAAGCGTCGTCTTTCAGCGCTTGGGCCTGGTGGTTTGACCCGTGAGCGCGCAGGCTTTGAAGTTCGTGACGTTCACCCAACACACTATGGTCGTATCTGCCCGATTGAAACACCGGAAGGTCCGAACATTGGTCTGATCAACTCACTGGCAACCTTTGCACGTGTGAACAAGTATGGCTTTATTGAGAGCCCATACCGCCGTGTTATTGATGGTCTGGTGACGAAAGACGTTGTCTATCTCTCCGCTATGGAAGAGAGCAAGTACTACGTTTCTCAGGCGAACGCTGAGATGAACGAAGATGGTAGCTTCGTGAACGACCTGGTTCAGTGTCGTCATGCGGGTGAAAACATCTTGGTCACCTCTGATCGCGTTGATCTGATGGATGTGTCTCCGAAACAGCTGGTTTCCGTTGCTGCGTCGCTCATTCCGTTCCTTGAGAACGATGATGCGAACCGCGCACTGATGGGTTCCAACATGATGCGTCAGGCTGTGCCGCTCGTTCGTGCACAGGCTCCATTTGTTGGCACCGGTATGGAACCAATCGTTGCTCGTGACTCTGGCGCTGCTATTGGCGCACGTCGCGGCGGTGTGGTTGACCAGGTTGACGCAACACGTATCGTTATTCGTGCGACTGAAGATCTGGATCCTTCCAAGTCTGGCGTAGATATCTACCGCCTGATGAAGTTCCAGCGTTCCAACCAGGATACTTGTATCAACCAGCGTCCGCTGGTGAACGTAGGTGACCGGGTTCGTAAGGGCGATATCATTGCAGACGGTCCTTCGACTGATCTGGGTGATCTGGCGCTTGGCCGTAACGTTATGGTCGCGTTCATGCCTTGGAACGGCTACAACTTCGAGGATTCCATCCTACTGTCCGAGCGCATCGTTCGCGATGACGTCTTCACCTCCATCCACCTCGAAGAATTCGAAGTGATGGCGCGTGATACGAAGCTTGGCCCTGAGGAAATCACTCGCGATATTCCTAACGTTTCTGAAGAAGCGCTGAAGAACCTTGATGAAGCCGGCATTGTTTATGTTGGTGCTGAGGTGAAACCAGGCGACATTCTTGTTGGTAAGATCACTCCAAAGGGCGAAAGCCCAATGACACCAGAAGAAAAACTTCTGCGTGCGATCTTCGGCGAGAAAGCTTCTGACGTTCGCGACACATCCATGCGTCTGTCTCCAGGTGTATCCGGTACTGTTGTTGAAGTTCGTGTATTCAACCGCCACGGCGTTGAAAAAGACGAACGTGCGATGGCTATCGAGCGCGAAGAGATTGAACGTCTTGCGAAAGACCGCGACGACGAACAGGCAATTCTTGACCGTAACGTCTATGGCCGTCTGGCTGAGATGATCATGGGTCATGTGACTGTTGGTGGTCCGAAGAACTTCCGCAAGGGTGTTGAGATCGACGGTAACGTTTTGAACGAATTCCCACGTTCTCAGTGGTGGCAGTTTGCTGTCGAAGACGAGCAGCTGATGAGCGAGCTGGAAGCGCTTCGTGGTTCTTATGATGAGAGCCGTAAGCGTCTTGAGCAGCGCTTCATCGACAAGGTTGAGAAGCTGCAGCGTGGTGATGAGTTGCCACCTGGCGTTATGAAGATGGTTAAAGTCTTCGTTGCGGTTAAGCGTAAGATTCAGCCTGGTGATAAGATGGCTGGTCGTCACGGTAACAAGGGTGTGGTTTCCAAGATCAACCCATGTGAAGACATGCCATTCCTGGATGACGGTCAACACGTTGATATCGTTCTGAACCCACTCGGCGTTCCATCCCGTATGAACGTTGGTCAGATTCTTGAAACACACCTTGGCTGGGCTTGTGCCGGCATGGGGCAGAAGATCGGCGAGCTTTACGACGAATATCGTAAGTCTGGCGAGATCGAGCAGCTTCGTGGCAAGGTCGTTGAGATCTACGGCGACAACATCAAGGGTGAGCCGGTTCAGGAATACGACGACGAAGGCATCGCTAAACTTGGTGAGCAGCTGCGTCATGGCGTTTCCATCGCGACTCCGGTCTTTGATGGTGCACGTGAACCTGACGTTGTTGACATGCTGAACATTGCTGAGATGAAACCATCCGGTCAGTCTACATTGTATGACGGACGTACCGGTGAACAGTTCGACCGTCAGGTCACTGTGGGTTACATCTACATGCTCAAGCTTCACCACTTGGTTGACGATAAGATCCACGCGCGTTCTATCGGACCTTACTCTCTTGTTACTCAGCAGCCGCTGGGTGGTAAGGCGCAGTTCGGTGGTCAGCGCTTCGGTGAGATGGAAGTGTGGGCGCTTGAAGCTTATGGCGCAGCGTACACCTTGCAGGAAATGCTCACTGTTAAGTCTGATGACGTGGCAGGTCGTACCAAGGTTTATGAAGCTATCGTCCGGGGTGACGACACATTTGAGGCGGGTATTCCTGAGAGCTTTAACGTTCTCGTCAAGGAAATGCGTTCCCTGGGCCTCAATGTCGAGTTGCAGGATAAGGAACCGCGTCAGAAAGCCAATGATGACGCTGAAGCAATCGATGCCGCGGAATAAGACCTTTCAAGGTATTTCGCTGTAAGTCATGTATTCATGCCGGAAGAGGGGAGCCTGCTTATTAGCACGCTCCCCGACCTGCGCATTTTAGGAGAGAGCTGATGTCGCAAGAGGTCATGAACCTGTTCAATCAACAGGCTCCCGCACAGACCTTCGATCATATCCGCATCTCGATCGCCAGCCCGGAGAAAATTCTGTCCTGGTCGTTCGGTGAGATCAAAAAGCCGGAGACGATCAACTACAGAACTTTCAAGCCAGAGCGCGACGGGCTGTTCTGTGCTCGGATTTTCGGTCCTATCAAGGACTATGAGTGCTTGTGCGGTAAGTATAAGCGCATGAAATATAAAGGCGTTATCTGTGAGAAGTGTGGCGTTGAAGTCACCTTGTCCCGTGTACGCCGTGAACGTATGGGCCACATTGAGCTTGCAGCTCCTGTTGCGCATATCTGGTTCCTGAAGTCGCTGCCATCCCGTATCGGCATGCTGTTGGATATGACGCTTAAAGATCTTGAGCGCATCCTGTACTTTGAGAACTACGTTGTTATTGAGCCGGGCCTTACTCCTATGAAGCTGCGTCAGCTGCTTTCTGAAGAAGAGTTTGTTGCCGCTCAGGACGAATACGGTGAAGACAGCTTCACTGCTATGATTGGTGCTGAGGCGATCCGTGAGATCCTTGCCAGCATGGATCTGCAGCGTGAATCTGAAAAGATCCGTCAGGAAATTGCAGAAGCAACCACAGAGCTGAAGCCTAAGAAACTGGCGAAGCGATTGAAGGTTGTTGAGGCGTTCATCGAGTCCGGAAACCGTCCTGAATGGATGATCCTGACCGTTGTTCCTGTGATCCCACCAGATCTGCGTCCGCTGGTTCCATTGGATGGTGGCCGTTTTGCGACGTCTGACCTCAACGACCTTTATCGTCGTGTGATCAACCGTAACAACCGTCTGAAGCGTCTGATCGAGCTTAAAGCGCCTGACATCATTATCCGTAACGAAAAACGTATGCTGCAGGAATCTGTAGATGCGCTGTTCGATAATGGTCGTCGTGGTCGTGTGATCCAGGGTGCAAACAAACGTCCTCTGAAGTCCCTTTCAGACATGCTGAAGGGTAAGCAGGGTCGTTTCCGTCAGAACCTTCTCGGTAAGCGCGTGGATTACTCCGGTCGTTCCGTTATTACTGTGGGTCCTGAACTGAAGCTGCACCAATGTGGTCTGCCGAAGAAGATGGCGCTTGAGCTGTTCAAGCCGTTCATCTATTCCCGCCTCGATGCAAAGGGTTATTCTTCCACTGTTAAGCAGGCGAAGAAGCTCGTTGAAAAAGAGCGTCCGGAAGTTTGGGATATCCTTGATGAAGTGATCCGCGAGCACCCGGTTCTCCTGAACCGTGCGCCTACGCTTCACCGTCTTGGCATTCAGGCCTTTGAACCTACCCTGATTGAAGGTAAGGCAATCCAGCTGCACCCACTCGTTTGTTCCGCGTTTAACGCTGACTTCGATGGTGACCAGATGGCTGTTCACGTTCCGCTTTCTTTGGAAGCGCAGCTTGAAGCCCGTACTCTCATGATGTCCACCAACAACATTCTGCACCCGGCGAACGGTGGTCCGATCATCGTACCGTCCCAGGATATTGTTCTTGGCCTCTACTACCTGTCCATTATGGCGGATGGTGAACCAGGTGAAGGCATGGCCTTCGGTAACATGGGTGAGTTGCACCACGCGCTGGAAAACGGTGTTATCACTGTTCACTCCAAGATCCGTGGCCGCTTCAAGTCTGTTGATGAGCTGGGCAACCCAACCTCTGAAATCCATGAGACCACTCCTGGTCGTCTGATGATTGCAGAGCTGCTGCCGAAGCACTTCGAAGTACCGTTCGACGCCTGTAACAAGCTGATGACCAAAAAAGACATCTCCAAGATGATCGATACAGTTTATCGTGCTTGTGGCCAGAAAGAGACCGTTATCTTCTGTGACCGCGTTATGCAGCTTGGCTTCAAAAACGCATGTCGTGCTGGTATCTCCTTCGGTAAGGATGACATGGTTATCCCTGATGCCAAGGCGACACTCGTTGAAAGCACCACCACTTTGGTGACTGAATACGAACAGCAGTACAATGACGGTCTGATCACTCAGGGCGAGAAGTACAACAAGGTTGTTGACGCCTGGGCGAAGTGTACTGACAAAGTCGCTGATGAAATGATGGGCCGCATCTCTGCGACCGAGTTCGAAGAGGACACAGGTCGTCAGAAACAGATGAACTCTGTTTACATGATGGCTCACTCCGGTGCGCGTGGTTCTCCAGCGCAGATGAAGCAGCTCGGCGGTATGCGCGGTCTGATGGCGAAACCAGATGGTTCCATCATCGAAAACCCGATTATCGCGAACTTTAAAGAAGGTCTGTCGGTTCTCGAGTACTTCAACTCCACCCACGGTGCCCGTAAGGGTCTTGCCGATACGGCGTTGAAAACTGCGAACTCCGGTTACCTGACACGTCGTCTCGTGGACGTTGCACAGGACAGCATCATTCTTGAAGTTGACTGTGGTTCCACCGGTGGCATTACCGTCCAGCCAATCGTTGATGCTGGTAACGTTATCGCGACCCTTGGTATGCGTGTGCTTGGCCGTACTGCGGCTGAAGACATCCGCAACAACAAGACTGGCGAAGTGCTCGTTCCTAAGGGACGTATGATTGACGAGAAGGACGTGGAGCTTCTTGAAGCTGCCAAGGTCCAGATGGTCAAGATCCGCTCCGTGCTGACTTGTGAAACCAAGACTGGTGTATGTGCGACCTGTTATGGCCGTGACCTTGCACGTGGTACTCCGGTGAACATCGGTGAGGCTGTTGGTGTTATTGCTGCGCAGTCCATTGGTGAGCCTGGTACTCAGTTGACCATGCGTACGTTCCACATTGGTGGTACGGCACAGGTTGTTGATAGTTCCTTCATTGAATCCAACTTTGAAGGCACCGTGAAGATGCGCAACCGTAATGTGGTTCGCGACTCTGATGGCAACAACATTGTTATGGCACGTAACATGTCCATCATTATCGTAGATAGTGACGGTAATGAGCGTTCTACGCATCGTCTGACTTACGGTGGTAAAATCTTCGTTGACGAAGGTGACGTCATCAAGCGCGGTGATCGTATTTCTGAATGGGATCCGTACACGCGTCCGATCCTGACAGAACTTTCCGGTCGTGTTGGCTTTGAAGATCTGGTGGATGGTTCTTCTATGCAGGAAACTGCTGATGAAGCGACCGGTATCACCAAGCGTGTTGTTATCGACTGGCGTTCTTCTCAGCGTGGCGCTGATCTGAAGCCTGCGATGGTTATTCAGGATGACAGCGGCAAGATCAAGAAACTGGCTCGCGGTGGCGATGCTCGTTCCCTGCTTTCCGTTGACGCTATTCTGTCCGTGCAGCCAGGTGACATGGTTTCTGCTGGTGACGTTCTTGCACGTATTCCTCTGGAATCTGCAAAAACGAAAGACATCACCGGTGGTCTGCCACGTGTTGCTGAACTGTTCGAAGCACGTCGTCCGAAAGATCACGCGATTATCGCTGAGCTTGACGGTACGATCCGCTTTGGCCGAGATTACAAAAACAAGCGCCGCATCATCATCGATCCTACCGATGAGAGCCTGGAGCCTGTTGAGTACCTCATCCAGAAGAACAAGCACTTCCACCTGCAGGAAGGGGACACTATCGAGAAGGGTGAATACCTTGTTGATGGTAACCCGGCACCGCATGACATTCTTGCGATTAAGGGCGTAGAGGCACTGGCTGCCTTCCTCGTTAACGAGATCCAGGAAGTTTATCGTCTGCAGGGCGTGGGCATTAACGACAAGCACATCGAAGTGATTGTTCGTCAGATGCTCCAGAAGGTTGAGATCACTGATCCGGGCGAAACAGAGTACTTCTCTGGTGAGCAGGTCGATAAGATCGAATTTGATGCAGCTAACCAGCGTGCGATTGATAATGCACGTGATCCTGCCAAGGGTGTTCCAGTTCTTCTGGGCATCACGAAGGCAAGCTTGCAGACTCGTTCGTTCTTCTCTGCTGCATCGTTCCAGGAAACAACGCGTGTTCTGACTGAAGCAGCTGTCTTCGGCAAGATCGATCCACTGGACGGTCTGAAAGAGAACGTGATTGTTGGTCGTCTGATCCCAGCGGGTACAGGCGGGGCGATGAACCGCACTCGTAAGATTGCGACACTGCGTGATGATCTCATCCAGGACGCTCGCCGTTCAGCTTCTACTGCTGGAACTGCGGACTCCATGCTTGAAGATTTCAGCCGTGACGGTCAGTTCTAGTGAGCTGCAAAATCTAAATTGAGGTCAAGCCGCCCTTCGGGGCGGCTTTTCCGTTTATGGCGGATGGTTGCTTGTGGCGACCTGCTGACCTGCCACTAACAAGAAAGACGCGTATCTGAATTTGGAAGCTGAGGCTCCTTGGCAGATACGTCTGGTGTTTTGAATTGAAACGCATCCTTTCGGTCGGGCTGGACTGAGTGGGGGCGTGATGAAGGAAATAAAATGTCTGATCAGATTGAAGAAGAAAATGGTGATGACGCCCCTCCAGTTGTCTACCTGATTATGGGCCGTGCGTGGAAAGAGGAGGACGGTGAAGAAGAAGATGGTCTTCCGTTCCATGTGATGGTGACCGCGCCTGATGACGATGGTGCAGTTCGCCGTGCCGTTGAAGCGTTGGGTGAACAGGGTTTCGTGGATGCAGCTCTTGATCAGCTGGGATACATCACGGAAACACCGGAGGAAGAGTTCTTCGTTCAGCCTTATAAAGACGCACTGGCAGGCAATGTTTCAGTGATCACGTTCTAAAAATTGAACTGATGATCCGATTTTGGATTTTGGAAAGGAGAGGGTGACCTCTCCTTTTTTGTGTTTGGGGAGAGGGGAGGTGTGAATGCCTCTCTGCTGGGTGTTTCAAATAAGTAGTGATCTTGCCTGACTTGTGAGTACGGTGATCTTTTGGCTTTGCAGTTGAAGCCAGAGTTAAATGGAGCGAACGTTCTTGGGGAATGCTACTTCGAAGACTGCATTGGTAACAGGTGCCAGCAAGGGCATTGGTCAAGCCACCGCGGTTGCTTTTGCCAAAGCTGGTTATGATGTCTGTGTGAACTATCATTGTGATCAGGCCGGAGCGGAAGAGACTGTCCGGCGATGCAAGGAGGTTGGCGTTCGCGCGATTGCTGTTGGTGCGGATGTGGCTGATCTTGAAGCCGTGCGTCAGATGTTTGTCATTTGTGACGAGAGACTTGGGCCGATTACTTGCCTCGTGAACAATGCTGGTATCATAGGGGGATCGTCCTCCTTAGTGGACTTGGATAGCTCGGCGTTGGTTTCGACTTTTCAGACCAATGTGTTCGGCATGATCTATTGCATGCAAGAAGCAGCTAAACGCATGAGGATTGACGAAGGTGGTTCTGGTGGTGCGATTGTAAATATGTCTTCGATTGCTGCCGTGATGGGGAGCCCTGGGGAGTATGTTCACTACGCCGCTTCAAAAGGTGCAGTGGAAACATTGACGGTTGGTGCAGGTAAAGAGTTTGGGCCCCTTGGTATTCGGGTGAATGCGATCCGTGTGGGAACAACCGCGACCGACATGCACCAGCGGGAGGGGAACCCTGATCGTCCGGCCCTTGTTGCTGCTGCAACGCCTCTTGGTCGTATAGCGAGCCTTCAGATATTGCAGAGGCTGCTGTCTGGCTGGGATCATCCGGGGCAGGATTCGTGAGTGGGACGACACTGACGGTTGCCGGCGGCCTTGCTCCCTAACTGGGTGTGTTGGGTGCTTGAGACTTGAGGCGACGACGTGCCTTCGCCCTGTGGCAGTATTTGCACTTAAGGGGCGTAATTGAATTTGAGTTAAAGCTGTAAGAATCAAATGACCTGCGGAAATGACGATGAGTCAGAGTAGGGATGTGCTTAACTTCCTTTTAATCTTCAGAGTCAAACTGCAATGAACACTTAAGCGCCTCCAAATTTTGACGTCTTCCGAGATGAAATTGCTGAATCTACGCGAATCTTGGGATACACCGTATGAATCTGAGAGGCTGGGGCCAAGAATCTCTTGGAAGGGACTTGACGAACAGTGTCCTGATGAGTAGGTTCCGGCAACCTTATGGCAAGCAGTAAGCAATGTCCTTCTCCTGAGGCGCCTCGCCTCGGAGTACTGAAGCTTAAACGTTGTCGGGTTCAAAGGCGAATACAAGTCGAATGCAAGACCGCGGATCCGTCCGTGGTCCTCTGGTTTCGCGGTGCCCTTCACGAATAATCGTTCGTGGATTTGGTGCGCATGCGTATGTCTACCAGAAACTGCGTCCGGTCGAAGAGCAAAAGTAGTTAAAGGGCAAATTATGCCAACGATCAACCAGTTGATCCGTAAGCCGCGTACAGTGCCGGCGAAGCGGAACAAAGTTCCAGCGATGGAAGCGTGCCCGCAGAAGCGCGGCGTGTGTACTCGCGTATATACAACCACTCCTAAGAAGCCTAACTCAGCGCTTCGTAAAGTGGCAAAAATCCGTTTGACCAATGGCTTTGAAGTTATTGGTTATATCCCGGGTGAAGGTCATAACCTCCAAGAGCACTCCGTTGTCATGATCCGTGGTGGTCGTGTAAAGGATTTGCCTGGTGTTCGTTACCACATCATCCGTGGCGTTCTTGACACCCAGGGTGTTAAAGATCGTAAACAGCGTCGTTCCAAGTATGGCGCTAAGCGTCCGAAATAATAGGATATAGACCGATATGTCCCGCCGTCACGCCGCTGAAAAGCGTCAAGTTATTCCGGATCCTAAGTTCGGAGATATCGTCGTTACTAAGTTCATGAACGCAGTAATGCTCGATGGTAAAAAATCCACCGCAGAACGCATCGTATACGGTGCATTCGATGCGATCGAATCTAAAGCTAAGGCTAGCCCGCTCGAGATGTTCCATCAGGCGCTCGAAAACGTTATGCCACAGGTTGAAGTTCGCTCCCGTCGTGTTGGTGGTGCAACTTATCAGGTTCCAGTCGAAGTTCGTACAGAGCGTCGTCAGGCACTTGCTATCCGCTGGCTGATTTCTGCAGCTCGCGGTCGTAACGAAACCACAATGGTTGGTCGTCTGTCCGGTGAACTGCTGGATGCTGCGAATGGCCGTGGTAACTCCGTTAAGAAGCGCGAAGATACTCACCGGATGGCTGAAGCTAACCGTGCATTCTCGCACTACCGTTGGTAATCACCCTGGATAGAGGCTGACGCTATGTCACGTACGCACAAAATCGAGGACTACCGTAACTTCGGTATCATGGCTCACATCGATGCTGGTAAGACGACCACTACAGAACGTATTCTGTATTACACTGGTAAGTCCCATAAAATCGGTGAAGTTCATGATGGTGCAGCTACCATGGACTGGATGGAGCAGGAGCAGGAGCGTGGTATTACCATTACTTCAGCTGCTACGACTGCCCACTGGAACGGTAAGCGTCTGAACATCATTGACACTCCAGGTCACGTTGACTTCACGATTGAAGTTGAACGCTCCCTGCGTGTTCTTGATGGTGCAGTTGCACTTCTCGATGCGAATGCTGGTGTTGAACCTCAGACTGAGACCGTATGGCGTCAGGCTGATAAGTACAACGTTCCACGCATGATCTTCGTCAACAAGATGGACAAACTCGGTGCTGATTTCTTCCGCTGTGTAGAAATGATCGAGAAGCGTCTTGGCGCAACTCCAGCATGTGTTCAGCTGCCGATCGGCGCTGAAAGCGAATTTGCTGGTGTTATCGATCTGCTGAAGATGAAAGCATTGGTTTGGAACGGTGAGGCTCTTGGAGCAAGCTGGGATGAGCTGGATATTCCAGAAGATCTCGCTGACCAAGCTGCTGAATACCGCGAAAAACTGATCGAGATCGCTGTAGAAGTAGAAGAAGAAGCTACTGAAGCATACTTGGAAGGCGAAATGCCATCCAACGAAAAGCTTCAAGAGCTTATTCGTAAGGGTACCATTGCTGGCAACTTCGTTCCAGTGTTGTGCGGTACAGCATTCAAGAACAAAGGCGTTCAGCCTCTTCTTGACGCTGTTGTAGATTACCTTCCTAACCCGGTTGAAGTGCCGGCGATTAAAGGTATCGACGCCAAGACTGAGGAAGAAACCACACGCGAATCTTCTGATGAAGAGCCGCTTGGTATGCTCGCATTTAAAATCATGAACGATCCGTTCGTTGGTTCTTTGACCTTCGCACGTATTTACTCTGGTGTGCTGAATAAAGGCTCATCCGTGCTGAATACTGTTAAGGGCAAGCGCGAACGCGTTGGTCGCATGATGCAGATGCACTCAAATTCCCGCGATGACATTGATGTAGCCTATGCAGGCGACATTGTGGCTATCGCAGGCCTGAAGGACACGACCACTGGTGATACGCTTTGTGATCCTCTGAAGCCTGTTATTCTGGAACGCATGGAGTTCCCGGATCCGGTTATCGAGATCGCTGTTGAGCCTAAAACCAAAGGTGACCAGGAAAAGATGGGCCTTGCCCTGAACCGCCTGGCTGCTGAGGATCCGTCCTTCCGCGTGAAGACAGATGAAGAGTCCGGCCAGACAATCATTGCTGGTATGGGCGAACTTCACCTGGACATCCTTGTTGATCGCATGAAGCGTGAATTCAAGGTTGAAGCAAACATCGGTGCACCTCAGGTTGCTTACCGTGAAACCATTACCAAGTCTGCTGACGTGGATTATACCCACAAGAAGCAGTCCGGTGGTACTGGTCAGTTTGCTCGCATCAAACTCTCTATCGAGCCAAATGTTGTTGGTGAAGGTTTTGAGTTTGCTAACACGATTGTTGGCGGTAACGTTCCTAAGGAATACATCCCTGGTGTATCCAAAGGTATCGAATCCGTCATGTCCTCTGGTCCACTTGCTGGCTTCCCGATGGTCGACATTAAAGCTACCCTCACTGACGGTGCTTACCATGATGTTGACTCGTCTGTGCTCGCATTTGAGATCGCAGGTCGTGCTGGTTTCCGCGAAGCTGTGGCTAAAGCAGGTCCAAAGCTTCTGGAACCTATCATGAAGGTTGAGGTTGTCACTCCAGAAGACTATATGGGTGACGTGATTGGTGATTTGAATTCCCGTCGTGGACAAATCGCCGGTACCGAAAACCGCGGTGTCGTGACCGTTATCACTGCTATGGTTCCGCTGGCCAACATGTTTGGTTACGTGAACAACTTGCGTTCCATGTCCCAAGGACGTGCGCAGTATTCCATGGTGTTCGATCATTACGACCAAGTCCCGCAGGCTGTTGCTGACGAGGTTATGGCGAAATACGCCTAAACCTCATTAGACCAGTCAAAGGGATTCAAGAGAGAACGGAGAGATCCGATGGCTAAAGAAAAATTTGAACGTAATAAGCCGCACGTCAACATCGGCACAATTGGCCACGTTGACCACGGTAAAACTACACTGACCGCAGCGATTACTAAATCCTTCGGTGATTTTAAAGCATACGACGAAATCGATGGCGCTCCTGAAGAGCGTGCTCGCGGTATCACTATTTCAACAGCACACGTTGAATATGAAACCGAAGCTCGTCACTACGCGCACGTTGACTGCCCAGGCCATGCTGATTATGTGAAAAACATGATCACTGGTGCTGCACAGATGGACGGCGCGATCCTCGTTGTTAACGCTGCAGACGGCCCAATGCCTCAGACTCGTGAGCACATCCTGCTCGCTCGTCAGGTTGGTGTGCCTGCTCTGGTTGTCTTCATGAACAAAGTTGACCAGGTTGACGACGAAGAACTGCTTGAACTCGTAGAAATGGAAGTTCGTGAACTTCTTTCTTCCTACGAATT
>NZ_LMCJ01000052.1:13002-16134 GCF_001623085.1 Pseudovibrio sp. W74 | reverse complement strand
GGTGCTCGGTGCTCGGTGCTCGGTGCTCGGTGCTCGGTGCTCGGTGCTCGGTGCTGAATACACGAAGCATCATATGCCATGCTCTGGAGCGTTGTGTTTATCGAATTTTTGGCATTTGATAGAAACCAATCAAATGGAGCACGCTTAAGAGTGAGACACTCCCTATCTACCCGAAACTTGAGATTGCTTTCGCTAGCTTGTGTTTTGTGCCAATAAGACGCTATGGATCTGAACCAACTTGATGATCGGCTGAAAGCTGACTGCGAGAAGTGCGCTGCCTTGTGCTGTGTGGCGCTTGCCTTTGATAAGTCGAGTGTTTTCCCTTTTGATAAAGCTGCTGGTGAGCCTTGCCGAAATCTTGAGAGCTGTGGGACCTGCAAGATCCATTCTGATCTGGCGACGACCGGGTACATGGGCTGTGTTCAGTTTCACTGTCATGGAGCTGGGCCGATTGTCACGCAGGGTCTGTTTTCCGGTAATACATGGCAGACGCAGCCGCATTTGCTGCGGCCTATGATGGAAGCCTTCTGGGTGTTCTTGCGGCTTCAGGAGCAGGTGTTGTTGCTGAGGCATGCAGCCAACTTGCCTTTGCCTGATGCTAAGCAAAAAGAGCTGCATGCATTTTTGGATGAGCTGTGCCCTGAGAACGGCTGGAGCTGGGATGCCTTTGAGGGGCTGGACCATGCCAAGGTGTCTGTGGAGGTGAAAACGTGGCTGATCTCCCTGCGGGATGTGTTGGCCTAGCTTTTAGATTATGCGATTTCAGGCTTGGTGGCTTTGACCATCAGTAGGAAAGCCGAGAGATCTTTCTAACGGTGGAAGCGTGGCACCTGCTGGATCGCATCCTCTGTTGGTTCGGGGCCCAGAATCTCTTTGATTTGAAGACCTGCCTTGATGATGGGATTTAGATAATCGCTCAAGGCGCAAGGGAATCTGGGTACGCTGAAGCGCTGGATTTCTGACTGGTCTCCGCGCCGGGCGAAGTTCCATTGATCTGCGACGTGTCTTTGGTCGAAGTACTTGGAGACAACCAGATCTGTCGCCTCTCTTCCCTCGTCTTTTCGCCAGGAAAGCCAGTGTTGGAGCTGAAGGAGCTGGTTGCGTAGGTAATGTCTAATGGGGCTTTTTGCTCCTCGGCAATTGTATGGGCGACCATGTTCTCTGAAAGATCAGCGCCAGACATGTGAGCACCTGCTCTTGTCAGCTTGCGGGTGTTGTTGTCTTCCCCGCAACCGAGATTAATAATGCGCTCGCCGCTGACGTTGTTCAGAGAGGCATCAAAGGCATAAGAAATTATGAGGTATGACTTTTTGAGCCCATTGCAGTCCTTCGTAAAGGCGTTGGCATTTACGGGCGCAGTAAAGCGCTTGATGGCATATTTGCCGGTATTCTTCTCAGTGCAGGGCCTCGCCGGTTTTATGTTCTTGCTATTTCTGATTGCGTGCGTCCCGCGAGTTAGCACAGGATGCAAAATAAGGCCCAGTAGCAGCAGAGTGATAATCATGGGTATTAGTAGAACTGGCATCAGGCGAGGTCCTTTTCCTTACTTAATAGGACCTAAATCCTGATCTGCGTGACCTTAAACCGGATTCAGGTCGAATAAAATTCCGTCAGCGTTTGAATGAAGGTGTCAACATTCAAACCACTTCACCGATAGGCACTCCATGAAAACTACTGTCCTTGCCCTCGCTTCGATCCTCTCTGCTGGCACTGAAATCGCAGCACAAGATGTCGGCCTCAACGAGCTGACTATAGCGGCTCCCCATCATGACCAGGAGATGCAGATGGCTGTCATGTTCCCTGCCGTGGGTCAGCACCAGACCGTGTTTGCTGAAAATGCGATATTCTATGGAACATCTGTGTTCAAAGACGCCGAGCCAATACAGGGACAATACCCAGTCGTTCTTCTCTCACATGGCTGGGGTGGCAATTACGCTCGGATGGCGTGGCTCAGCGCAGGGTTGGCTTCCAAAGGGGCGATCGTTGTGGCGGTAAACCATCCAAGCAGTACAACTTTTGATTTGGACTTCGACACCGCATTCAACCATTGGACTCGCGCCGAAGACATGTCCGCCGCGTTGGACTATGTTTTACAAGATCCGATTTTCGCACCCATCATCGACGGAACACGGATCTATGCCACAGGCCTTTCCTACGGAGGATGGACTGCCCTTTCACTTGCAGGTGTCCAAGGCAATCGGGACGGGTTTTTCGACTATTGCAAAGCTGCGGGTGCAGGGTCACAGTTTTGCGCTGAACTGACAGCCGAAGGCGTCGACATCACGGCAATCGATCAAGACAGGTATGAGGCATCCTACAGGGATCCACGTATCAGTGGCGTCGCCGCTATTGATCCTGGTCTAACTTGGGATCTTGCGCCGCAGGATGTGCAGGATGTAACGGTTCCGCTTCTTCTTATAGGGTTGGGCGAAGGAGCCTATAGGCTCAATGCGACAGACACGAGCGCCATGGGCAGCAATTTTGAGGCTTTGGTGCCGCAGGCTTCTGTTAAGACTATCGCACCCGCTACGCATTTTACAGCACTTGGACTGTGTAAGCCCGCAGGTGAAGCTCTTCTGATCGAAGAACAAGACGATCCTGTCTGCACCGACCCGGTGGGGACGGATCGAACTCAGGTGCTTAACACCATTATCGACGCCTTGGCGGATCACTTTGAATTAAACTGAGGCACTCCATGGGGCATCTGAGCATGGGGGTACAGATGCCCTTGCCATCTTTCAATGCGGCACACTGATACCTACTGAATTGACGTAGAATTGCCGACTTGATTCAACGTTCCATGCCCACCGCCAAGCCGAGACAGCCGATATTGGTGCAGACCGCAGCAATTGGCAAATAGGCTCAACGACCCGTGACACATCCAGCAAAAGTGAGCACATAGGTCCTACCGAAAAGTATTCATGAAAACGCCCGCGGTAACTTCTAAAAGAATTGCCTCAACCCCAGATGGAAACGCTTGAATTTCCGCTAATGGCGGTGGATTCAACTGGTCGCGGCAACATACTGTGAGAATTTCTCAGCTGGAGTTTGATATTGATCTGCGTTTGGTCTCAATGGTTAGCAACAAGGGCATTGGTGGACTGCTCTGCTGGCATGCAATGCTTCTGAGCT
>NZ_LMCJ01000052.1:5213-12948 GCF_001623085.1 Pseudovibrio sp. W74 | reverse complement strand
GAAAAGGTCGCGGACATGACACATAGGAAGAGGCTTGTCGAGCCGTGATGGTCAGCCATGATCTCTTAGATTTCCGTGGTGTTGGCATGCTGCATTGTGTATAGGAGTGCAACTCCTTTGGCTGGTGATATTGCGGCGTGAACGACACTTCAAAAACAATCAATTTTGACCATGTTTCCATTGATCGGAGCGGATCGACGATCATCAGTGATCTGAGTGTTGCGCTGCCGGATCAGCGGGTTGGGATTATTGGTCGGAACGGGTCTGGTAAGTCTACGCTTGTGCGCAGCCTGAATGGTTTGCTGCCGGTGAGTGCAGGCTCTTTGCTGGTTCACGGTGTTTCTGCTGAGGAAGGGGCCAAGAAGCTGGCACGGGTGACTGGGTTTGTGTTCCAGAACCCGGATCATCAGCTGATCTTTCCGACCGCTCTGGAAGAGCTGAGCTTTGGCTTGCGCCAGATTGGGGTGGGCAAAGCGGATGCAAAGGTGCAGAGCCTTGCGCTGTTGAGAGACCATGGCATTGAGCAGCTGGGAGAGCGGCCAGTTCACGAGCTTTCTGAAGGTCAAAAGCAGCTGATCTGTATTTTGGCGGTGCTCATCATGGAGCCGAAACTGCTGGTGCTGGATGAGCCGTTTTCCAGTCTGGATTTGCGGACGCGAGCAGCACTGCGACGGAAGCTGGAGAAGCTGGATCAGCAGATCCTCTTTGTCAGCCATGAGCTGGATGCGCTGAGTGACTATGACAAAGTGCTCTGGATTGAAGACGGTAAGCTCAAGCAGTTTGGTGTGCCTGCGGATGTGCTGGCAGACTATCAGGCGCATGAGCTTTCTGGTGTGGACCTTCATTTTGAAGGGGTAGCGCGCGCATGATCTCTCTTTACATGGCGGGCAACAGTTGGGCGCACAAGCTTCCTGCCAGAGTGAAGCTGATCTTTTTGTTTGTGCTGAGCCTGCTGATCATTCCGTTCAATACGCTTTGGTTCTCTGCTGCTTTGCTGGTGTTTGTGGTTGCGCTGTATGCGACGCTTGGCCGGCGGGGGCTGGAGAAGGTGAAGGTGGTTCGCCCACTGCTCTGGATGATGGGGATCATCTTTCTGGTGCATGTGTTTTTAGGCGATATTGAGCAGGGCATTATTGCTGTGTTGCGTCTATTGGCGATGGTGCTCCTTGCCAACTTTATTAGTATAACAACACATATGGAGGCCTTGATGGATGCGGTTGAACCGTTGTTCCGGCCTCTGCGTGTGTTTGGCATCTCCCCAAGACGCGTCTCGCTGGCAGTAGCCTTGGTTATCCGGTTTGTTCCGGTGCTGCTGGCGGTTTATGCGTCGCTGCAAGAAGCGTATAAAGCCAGAACAGCCCACGCCAACAGCTGGCGCTTGCTTGCCCCATTTGCGTTACACGCGATTAAAATGACAGATCATGTTGCCGAAGCTTTGACAGCCCGAGGTGGGGCTGACGGCTTTGACCGTGATAAGAAATAGATAGGATGACTATGTCTAGCGATCGTTCTCTTGTTCAGATTGCATTTTATGCGGCGCTGATTGCTGCTCTGGGTTTGGTGCCCAAGATTGAGCTGGGTCTTGCTGGTGGAATTCCAATTACTGCACAGTCGCTTGGTGTGATGCTGGCTGGCATGATGCTTGGTCCGGTGCGTGGTGGGCTTGCTGTTGCTTTGCTGCTGTTTCTGGTGGCGCTTGGCTTGCCGTTTCTGGCCGGTGGCCGTGGCGGCATCGGCGTGTTTTATGGCGCGACAGCTGGGTATCTGGCAGGCTACTTTGTTGGCGCGATTGTCACTGGTGCGATCATGAAAGCTATGCGCAACATGAATGTAGTGTTTGGCGCGGTTGTTTCCGGCGTGATTGGCGGCATTGTTGTGGTGCATGCGCTTGGCGTGCCGGTGCTGGCCTATAAAGCTGGTATGACACTCGACAAAGCCATCATGGTTGGCAGTTTGCCGTTTCTTCCGGGTGATCTGATCAAGGTTGCTCTTGCTGCTGTTGTTGCACACACAATTGCGCGCGGTTTGCCTTCTGCAATGCTGTCCCGCAACTAATCGTGCTCAAGCGAGTTTTGAGAAAGCCGGTTCCTTTGGGGCCGGCTTTTTTCGTGCGTACTCGTATCTGAAAACCGGAGCCACTTTTCGGGAGTACGCCTTAATGGATCAGTGCCTCATCCAGATGCTTCAGGGCTTTTATGAGGAGGCCCTGGAGGATGAAATCTTCGTCCCATGGCAGGACTTCAAGGTTCACTGAATCCAGCAGTGGCGCCAGCAGGCCGCTTTCCAGCCCTTTGTTCATGCCGTGCTTGAAGAGGTCGTAGGCTTGCATGGCTTTGCCAGTGAGGACGATGCGGCTTGGGTCCAGCAATGAGATTGTGCGGGCGAGGCTGACGCCCAATGCAAAACCTGCATCTGTGAAGACCTTTTGCGCCTGCGCTTCACCTATGCGGGCTCTTGCGCGTAGGTTCTGAATGTACTCCGGCCCATAGAACATGGCGGAGGGAGAGGTTTCCTTGGGCAGCTTCTGCGCTTCGCGATAGAGTGCATAGTCGGCGATGTAGGCTTCCAGACAGCCCTTCTTGCCACATCTGCATGCCGCGCCTTCTGGCGTAAAGGGTGAGTGGCCGTATTCAGCTGCGGCTCCGGTTTCGCCACGGTAGAGCGCGTTTTTGATGAAGATGCCCATGCCAACGCCGCGGTCGATATACACCACGACAAAATTACCGCTGTATTTCTCAGCATCCTGCCGGTGCAGGGCTTCGGCGATCATGTTGGTGTCGTTGTAAAGCGTGCAGGTGATGCCGAGGGTTTTGGAGAGCTTGGCTGTGAGTTCCACCTGTCGCTCTGCAATGGTGGGCGACCAGATGATGGAGCCGTTGCGCTTACCGACGATGCCTTGCGTTGCCACGGTGATTTCCATGACGCTACGGGCACGAAGCGGCTCTGTTTTCATCAGCGCTTTGATTTCGCGGGCGAGCAGGGCGATGAATGCTTCGCCGCCCATATCGGAGGATTCCACCATGAACTTGGCTTCGGCATGCTGGTGGCCGGTATAATCCACCAGAGCAAGTGAAACACGGTCTACCGAGAGCTTGACAGTGACCACATGGGCGACATCATCACGCAGACGCAGATAGGTGCGTGGGCGGCCACGGGTGTTGGCATCCGGATTGGGCTGTTCTTCCACCTCTGTGATCAGGCCGCGGTCCTTCAGATCAGCGGTGATGGAGGTGACGGCGGCTAGAGAAAGACCTGTTAGCCGGCCAAGGTCGACACGGGCCAGAGTGGTATGACGCCGCAACGTGGACAACACCACGAACCGGTTTTGGCGACGAACCTGCTCTCTACTGGCTTTTTCGATCATTCGAGTACTGGCCTGCACTGTGTGTTCAAAACATGTCCGCGTTCATTTGTATTCACGCCTTAGGCCCTGAACATTTGTTTTCTAGCGCATTCTTTTATCTGCGAGATAAGCATAAGTATTTGAGGACCAGTAAATAAAGAGAGTAATCGTATAAATCAGCGTTTTCACCCGAAAGTTGAGGTGACCTAATCGTAAGTCCTAGCTCGTTTGTTGAGGTGCTGTTCCGTCATCTTCATCTGTTTGAGCTGGCAAAGTTTCCGGCATCAGGAACAGGTACATGGTGCCGCCAATGAAGGCCAGAACCGCAAGGGTGATGAAGGCGGGAGAATAGCCGAAAAACTGGACGATTTCTTCAGCAAGCAGGTTGGATGCAGCCGAACCAATGCCCACGACAGCGGCGAGAGCGCCTTGTACCAGATTGAAGCGGCCTGTGCCTCGGGTCAGATCCGCAGCGATGAGCAGGATAATCACGCCGAAGATGCCGTTGGCGATGCCATCCAGTGACTGTACGGAGATGAGTGCGACGGGGTCTTCCAGCCACATGAACAGCATGCCACGAATGGGCAGAATGAAGAAGGCGAGCAGGAAGAGCGGCTTGCGGCCCCATATATCGGCTCTGGCAGCGCAGATGATGGACATGATGGTCATCCAGAACTGTGCCACGACGATGCAGGTTGCCGCGAAGGCGACGCCGATATTGACGTTGGAATTGACCGAGAGCTTTTGCCCGACCAGCGGCAGCATGGCAGCATTGGCGAAATGGAACATGAACACGCAGAGCACCAGTGTGAGCAGGCGTTTGTCTGCCAGGATGGTGCTGACGGTGGATGGTTCATCGCCATCGTTGGGGGTGTGGTGCAAGCCACCACGGGCTGCGTTGTGGTTGATGGCCGAGCCGCTGACCATGCCGATGCTGATGGCCATGCCGACGGCCATGAGGGCAACAAGCCAGAACACGCCTTCTGCCGAGATCCACAGTGCGAGACCTGCGCCCAGAATGGCGGCAAACACATTGCCAGAGTGGTTGGCTGCCTGATTGGCGCCCATTTGTACAGTGAAGTGGTCTGGTCCTGATATGCCCAGAGTTATGGCGGCGATGCAGGGGCCGACGAAGGCGACGGCAATGCCCATGAAGATCTGCGCGATGTAAATCACCGCCGGATACTGCGAGAACAGCAGGATCGAGATGGTTGCGAAGCCGATGAGCAAGGCGCAGGAGGCGAGGAGCAGACGTTTTTTGCGGGTGCTGTCGATGAAGGCACCTGCTGGTGTTTGCAAGGCGACGGTTGTCAGCGAGCCAATGGCGAGGACCATGCCGATATTGCCGGGGGACCACTGCAGGCCCGTGAGCAGGTAGATTGCAAGATAAGGTCCAATTCCACCCACGACATCGCCGGCGAAGAAGTTCGTCGAAAGCATTGCCTTGTTGAGTTTCATGGAGACCCTGGATTGTTGCGTGATCTGCGTTGAGAATAGGTGAGAGTTCTCTCCAAGCCCCCAAGGATTTTGGTCTATTGTCGAAGTGGCGGTTAAGCTGCTGTCAAACCACGGTGGCTACGGTGGGGCATGTCGGTTTCTCTTGCTGTTTCCGCCCTCATTTTCCTCGGAATTGCGGTGCGCCAGTGGCTTCCGCCCATGGTGCGGATCTGGCACATCATGCTGATGGGCGCGATTGTGCTGTTGGTGCTGGGGGAGATCAGGCCTGTGGCTGCGTTTCATGCGGTGGACTGGCAGCTGATCTTCTATCTGTTTGCCGTGTTCAGCATTGCCTCGTCGCTGTATGACACCGGTCTTTCGCAGGAAATCGCGGATATGCTGCTGAAGCGGGCCAATGCTGGTGTCGTGCTGCTGTGGTTCATTGTGGCCTCAGCGATTTGTGCGGCGGTGCTGACCAATGATGCGGCGGCGGTGATTGGGGTGCCTATTGCTATTATCCTGAGCCGTGCCTTCAAGTGGAAACTGGCGGTGGTTTTGGTGACACTGTGTGCCGCGGTGACGGTTGGCTCCATGGTTTCACCCGTTGGCAACCCGCAGAACATTCTGGTGGTGAATGCCGCCAATTTTCAGAATATGCTGGCGACGTTCATTGTGTGGGCTCTGGTGCCCGGCGTGATCTGCCTTGTGGCTGTGTTCTTCCGCTTCCACCGGCTGGTGAAAAAGAATGGATCGGATGAGAGTGCGTTGGTCTCTGAAGACGTAGAAACGCAGGCAGAAGCGGTTGAGGTGAGCCGGCGGCAATGGCCTGCGATGGTTTCCGTTGTGCTGCTGGTGGGCATCATAACCGGCGATAGTTTGGGGCGGACGTACTTTCACCTTGGCCCGCTGCCGTTTGGCTGGGTTGGGCTGTTGTCCTGCCTGCCGATCTATGTGGCAGGAGATGAGCGCCTGCGGGTGTTCAAGGAGGTGGACTGGGCGACGCTGATCTTCTTTGTGGCCATGTTTATCGTCACTGGCTCGCTCTACCAATCCAGCTCCCTGCAATATCTGCTTGGCTCCTTGCAAGGAGAGCTGGCAGACCTGACGATAACTGCTGTGGTGAGCTTCTGGGCGAGCCAGCTGTTCTCCAACGTGCCGGTAGTCGAGCTTTACCTGAAACTGCTGGATGGTGGCAGCACTGGTACCTTCATGATGCTCTCCAGCATCTCCACCGTGGCCGGAAACCTCTTCATCATCTCCGCTGCCAGCAACGTCATCGTGGTCCAGCAAGCCGAAAAGTTCGGCGCCCCCCCCTTCACCTTCTGGCAATTCTGCTGGTGGATGCTCCCGATTACGGTGTTTTGCGTGGTGGTGAGCTATGGATGGATTGTGGGGCTGACGGTGTTGGGGGTTGGGTGAGTTTTGGAGACAAAGCGGACTTTCACCACGAGTGCGATAACTCAGATTAGAAGAAAGCCAAAGCTAGCTTGGAGGGCCATTACCGGACATTCGGATGTTTCAATTAATGGTTGAGCGATCTCGTCAAAAGAGTGAGCGGCAATTTCATTCCTCATCGCGAGCCTTAGTGTGTTTTATAGTGAATGTTAGGTTCTTTCCCAGTTGGTTAGCTCAAGGAGGCGGATCACGCCATTCCCAGCGCAGTCTTTTGGGTATCGAATGAATACTTCCGATCCGATCAGTGGGTTGTGGCATGTTCAACGCGAAGACCATACTTCGCGTTAATATACTTACGATTTCGATTACTGACGCTGTATCTACAACACTTACATCGCCCCCACACAAACGACTTCATCTCTAAAATGACAGTCTTTAAAAGAACTCAAAAAAAATCACCGCCCCACATAACACTCATCTCATCGCACAGCTCGATGAGTTTTGTAATGGAACCAATAATTTTACTGTTCACTCAACTTTTGCGTAGTTGTTGATTTAGTGGCAAACGATAGGTTTACATTCTGAGGCCCGTATCTACCATTATTGGAAATAGTGGTAGCTTATAGAAAGCACAGCTAGAGTAAAAATAGTCGATGCGCTTAATCTTGAACTGATCCCAAAAGAGTTGAGGTCAATAGATGAATGAAATTCAAATTATAACATACATAAAAAAGGGGGCTCTTGTTTCAGTTCCTGCAGCATGTATCGATGCTGAATGTCAGCTCGATAAACAGTATAAAGCTGAGATAGACTTGCCTAATAAAACTGGCACACCAACCACCTTCCATTTTATATTTGAAGTAACAAACAAGCAAAAAAGCGCATCCGGCTTTGAAACCCCAAGTTCTGCTATGGGTATTATTGAAAATTTGGAAGAAGATTTTGGACTTCCTCCAAATGTCGATAATTATAAAATATATAACATTAAGATTATAGATAAAAAATACAAAATTGCATAAGAGTAAATAATGAGTGACGGAATTTCCCTTGAAGTAATAGCTGACTTAATCTTGTCGGATGGAGTAGCTGCGCTTACATTTGGAAACACAACCTTTGATGTTCGCTTCCAAGCAGGTTATTTGCCTACTGGTCTTGATCAAAAAGTTGAAGCTATCAATATCCTAACAACTCTAACGAATTTTGCCAACTCCCCTGCCGGGCAGATTATGATGCAGGATAATCCTGGCACTGTGCTTGTGAACATAACAAACAACCCAGATGGTCCCTATTCTGGCGGTAGGGAAATTATGGGGGCAAAAATTGTTAACATCAATACATTTGATGTAGGACATTTATATCTTACTATTGATGGTTCCTATGAAAATTTTAATCTTCAGCATGTTTTGAACCATGAGTTGTCTCACGTTTATGGGTACCCTGAAGATAACGAAGCACACAACGCTGCAACAAACGAACTAAACTCACAAACTTCTGGTGGTCGTCCTAGGTCAAATTATGAAAGCGTCATCCGTAAACAAGATTTTTGCTTCCTTTCAGGCA
>NZ_LMCJ01000052.1:1450-5171 GCF_001623085.1 Pseudovibrio sp. W74 | reverse complement strand
CTTGCGGACGGCACTGACAAGCCGATTGAAGAGATCGCTGTTGGTGATGAGGTGAAGTCTTACAACTCGGAAGGTGAGTTGGTTGCTAGCCGGGTCTCAAAAGTCTTCCATAATCAGTCTAAACATATTTTGGATGTCTTCGGCCTACTGATTACTCCAGGTCATGTAACCTATTGCGGAGACGGCCAGTTTAAAGGGCAACATGTGCCAATCATCGATATTTTGCGCAGTGACGGCGCATTGATGAAGAGCGATGGAAGTTTAGTACGTGCAGGAACAGGCTGCCAAGTTGGTAGCGAAGGAGATGCACTTCTTTGGGCTGTTACTGGTGACCGTCAAGCTGATGGGAATGTAGCAATTAAACAGAAGGCTCAAATCCGTGCGAGCTCCCGTTTCATTCTTGATGATGGTAGAGATGTTTGCTTGCTTGACCTGATCAAAGCAGCTGATGGGGAGTTAACTGAAGACGGCTATATCAAGCTGGATGTTTCCGAGACTCCACAGCCGTTTCATTGGATCTTTAGTGATAACCTACCAGCACCAGAAGACTACGTGCTGCAGCGCTCACAAGTAAGCCTTGCCGAGATTTATGCTGCTGCTGAATGGGAAAGTATTCCCTCTGCATTATCTGGTGGAGATGTGTCCAATGGGCGCCCTATCATCACACGAAGTGCGAAAGAAATTGTTCAAGGCAGACCCAACATTCCGCTGTGTCTCCGCACGAAACCAAACTAATCCCGAAATAGTAAAATGAGTACCCGGATACCGGCCATTTTCGCATGCACTGATAGATCTCATGACACTAACTGAAAATAAAGCAGGCGCTTTGGCCCCTGCATTTGACTACACGATTGTTTTAAATAACGTACCAATATCTGCTCCAAACTCTCTGGTAAATGCTGATAGTGCGACGTTTACAGCGCATTTGACCGAAGATGGGAGCCATTACACGACTTACAACTTCGAAGTTGAAGCCACGCACACCTACATCGCTGGCGATATTCGGGTGCATAACACCTCTATCTTGGACTACGTACCTGAGGGTGCGACGATTCTTAATCACACTCTCGAAAATAGTGAAGGGAAACAAGAGGCTGACTATATCTCAGCTGATGGTGGGATCGTACATCTAACCGGCACTGGCTTCGATGATGCAAGCGATACAATCCGAGAAGACAAAACTGTCGTCTATAACGACAAAGGCGTCAAGATCCACACATACACCACATATGACAAAGAGACCAATGAAGTCAAAGATGTCCAATTGCTCGATTTTGAAGATCGTGGTGTCCAGTACGGCTCTGCAGTTGGTGTCACGCTTGGCTCTCAGTTTGGAGCTCTGATTGCCGGAGACAATGCCTTTGCCAAGATTGGTTACTCAACCATCTTGGGCACGATTGGGCAGAACTTCGGTCAGTTCATACAAAGCTCAATCAAGTACGTGGTTAAAGATTCCACTGATACCACTGTTGGTGTTCTGCAAGATATCCTCACAGATTACACGCTCGATAATTTTGGTCAGGAGCTTGTTCTAAACCTTGAAGGTCAGGTCACTGGCTACTTCTCATCTTTGTTGATGGGGGAGCTGGCTGAGGCGATTGGCCTGGAAGGGTTTGCAGAAGGAGCCTTCACGACAGCTGGGAATACAATCACACAGCAGCTTTACGATAACCTCTCCGATATTGATGTTTGGGCCGGAGGCCTGGAAGTTGATGAGATCTTTGCCGGGTTTGAGACAGTTAATTTTGTCAAGGCCGCTGGCAGCTTTATTGGCAATCAGCTAGCCAACGAAGTGGTTGAAATCGATTCTATAGGCGAGAGCGTTTTTGCCTCAATCGGATCGGCAGCAGCTTCGGCCTGGTCTGCATCTCAAGCTGTCATCAATTCGGTGGCAAGCTTTGTTGCAGGCGGTGTAGCCACTACTGTCAGTACTTTTCTGACAGCACTTATCTTGCCAGGTATCGGCGCCTTCATTGGCACTGTTGGTGGGTCGTTTATCTTTGAGACCATTGATCGCTGGTTTGGCGGGGCTCTTTCAGATCAGTTTGACAAATGGTTTGGCGACCATCCCGCTTATTATCGCGAGCAACGGTTTGATGATGAGAACAACGAAATCACATCGCAGACTGGCTTTAAGAAAGATTCCAACCGCGATATTGAAAGTGTCGTCAATGGCATGGAAGAAGCCTATAAGGATACCATGCATGCGGTGATTGAAGACATTGGCGGTGACGCTGATTGGGCCACCTCATGGACCTATCACACCTTTGGGTATCATCACAGTGACAACCCTGAAGGCTGGGATGACTTCAAGACAGAACTGTTCCGCAATACCGATGGCCAGCGTGTTCTTATCCATGGCAAGGATACTGCTGGCATGGTACGGGCCGCAATCTTCCAGAACTTGCAGAATCTGGAGTTCAAAGATGGGGATCTGATTAAGGTCGCAGCTCACGAGAACTGGAAGGACGACGTTACCCAGCTTGGCGATGGGGCTGGAAGCAGGATTATCTACACCTCTGTTGATCCGCGCACGACTGAAGGCGTTGCCGAATATATGCGTCAGGCCCAGATTGCTAACGATTACCGTAAGTATCTGGACAACAAAGATGCCATTGATGCTTTGATCGCCAATGAACCTGATAGCGCATTTGCTTCTGGTTGGGTCGCAACCTTGCTAGCCGCAGCTGAACTTGGCCTCGGCAAGAGCCATAACCTTACTGGCACTGACAAGGACAATGTCTTCATTGCAGGCGAGAACCACGACATCATTGATGGTGCTGGTGGCAATGACCGTATTGAAGGCTACCAAGGCGATGATGTTCTTAAAGGTGGATCTGGTGATGATACCCTGATCGGTGGAACCGGAGATGATCGACTTGAAGGTGGCGCTGACAGTGACACCTACGTCTTTGTAGGCAACTTTGGTAAAGACGTGGTTATCGACAGTTCAGGTAGCTTGGACACCATCCGCTTTGAAGGCACCATCACGCTTTCCGATCTGAAGTTCGTGAAAGATGGCGCAGACCTACTGGTCTATAAGCTTATTTCAGATAATCCAGAAGCTACGCTGGATGAGCTCTCAAACGTGTTGCGTATCAAAGATTGGCAGAGTTCTATCGAACGCTTTGAATTTGCCGATGGATCAATCAAGGGTCGCCTTACCCTTCTGAGCGAAGACAATGACAGCTTTACAGGGTCATCATCAGACGACTTGATCATGGGCCTTGGTGGCAATGATACTCTGATTGGAGGCTCCGGCCACGATATTCTTGTCGGAGGTTCTGGTAACGATCAACTCAAAGGAGGCACCGGCAACGATACCTACGTCTTTGGGCACGGCTTTGGCAAAGACACACTGACAGAAGCCTCAGGTACCGATACCATCCGCTTCACAGACGGCATCACGCTCGCTGACTTGATGGTTGTTGTCGATAACGATGGATTGAAGTTCTACCTGAACGATCCATCCAGTTCGGATCAAGATCTGGAGGACATTTCTGACGTCCTTACCGTCAAAAACTGGAGTACTGACAATACTCAAATCGAACGCTTTGAGTTTGCAGATGACTCTGCTCTTAAAAAGATAGAAGTCCGTGATGATGGACGCTTGAAGCTTTATGGAGCTACTGGAGATGCAGGAGTAAAAATCACAGGGTCGGATAATGATGATTTCCTTTACGGAACAACAGGAGCTGACGTCCTTGATCCTGGTAAAGGA
>NZ_LMCJ01000052.1:0-1440 GCF_001623085.1 Pseudovibrio sp. W74 | reverse complement strand
CAAGGCCAACTCCGTGTTGCACAAATGGGCGACTACATCGAACGCTTTGAGTTTGCTGACGGCACCGTCATTACAGATCTAAGCCTCCATTCACATGAGCGTATTGGTCTGACGGGAACTGATGGAGACGATTTGATCATCGGCACAAATGTTAGCAACATCATCGATGCAGGTAAGGGCAACGATACACTTGATGCTGGTGGTTATCATCAATCATGGCAACACCTTCGTGGTCAGGAAGGAGATGATACCTATCTGATCGGTGCAGATGATGGCGAAATCTGGATAACACAGGATGGCGAATGGACAGGAAGCGGAACAGATACTGTTCGCTTTAAAGATTTGAATCTGTCAGATTTTGAAGTGACGACATATGACCACGCTTCTTACGGCGAAGCATTGCGGCTAAGCTGGAGTAAAGATGGGCAAACAGGAACGTTGTATCTTTCTGATCTTGGGGAACACATTGAACGCTTTGAGTTTGCAGATGGCTCTGCTCTTAAAAAGATAGAAGTCCGTGATGATGGACGCTTGAAGCTTTATGGAGCGACTGGAGATGCAGGAGTAAAAATCACAGGATCGGATAATGATGACTTCCTTTATGGAACAACTGGAGATGATATCCTAGCACCAGGTAAAGGTGCCGGTGATTGGCAGCACTTGTTTGGTTATAGCGGCGATGACACCTACCTTTATAGCATTGGTGGTGGCAATACGCTGATCAGTGCAAGTGAAGGAGAAAATGATGGATTTGACACTGTTCGCTTTACGGATCTAAATCTCTCAGATTTCGAGATTGGTACACAGCAATATAGCGATTCCAACGGCTTGGTGGTGAAGTTTCAGTGGAGCCTTGATGGCCAGCAAGGCCAACTCCGTGTTGCACAAATGGGCGACTACATCGAACGCTTTGAGTTTGCTGACGGGACAAGTGTTTCCCAAATTGAGTTGTTCGATGATGGTAGAGTGAAACTTAGAGGAACCGATGGCACTGATACCATTGCTGGAACACAAAATGACGACCTTCTGGTAGGTGGTGAAGGATCTGATACATTTACGTTCACTAACCAAACATTTGGTTACGATCAGATAATGGATTTTGAGGCTGGTGCTTTCTCTGATGATGTCATCCGCTTTGATAGGGACATCTTCAGCGATTTTGATGCCGTTATTGCAGCAGCCAGTGATGATGGTACAGATACCGTTATCACTCTGGATGACGATAACTCAGTGACCCTCAAAGGTGTTTTGAAATCCGATCTGCATCAAGACGACTTCCAGCTGGTCTGATCTATAAATGAGTATTCCAAACAAAAAATCACCTCGGCGCATAGTCGCCGAGGCGTTTGCGGCGTCTCGGTCCGGGTATGCGGGCGTCGGGGTCTTGAGTCTGGTCATCAACCTGTTGATGCTGACGGGTCCGATGTTCATGCTGCAGAT
>NZ_LMCJ01000051.1:0-290 GCF_001623085.1 Pseudovibrio sp. W74 | reverse complement strand
GTTTCTTCCGGATTGATCACATCCTCTTCAACATCAAACTGCGACGAGAAGTTTTCTGCATTAAGTTCGACAAAGCGCTCGCCCTTCGTCAGGCGTGTGAGCACAGCTTGCCCGATCTTCTTCCCATCATGCATGACATACTGGGAGAAGCCTTCTGCGCTCACACCTGATACTGACACTTCGTCTTTGTTGACCCCTGCGGTGAACTGAGGGGCCTTTTTGATCTGCAAGGCAAGCTCAACTGCTTTGCCTTCAAAAATCGGTGTTGTCTGCTTCACGGCAACAGCAAA
>NZ_LMCJ01000050.1:118269-122061 GCF_001623085.1 Pseudovibrio sp. W74 | reverse complement strand
TTGATGCAGGAACCATGCAGCTATCGCGCTATAGCAATCTCTGCCATGGAAGCCATGGCCTCTGACTGGAAGATCTCAATCACTGCGAACTCCATTCAGGCTGTACAGTCCGCCATAAAAGTAGGGCTTGGAGTTTCCATTCTACCGGCCTCTGCATTGCTGGAGGACATTCCCGTGATTGAGAGCGCCCTACCAGGGCTACCAGTAACTAGCGTCTTAAGTTATTTGTCCGCACAGGAAGAAAATCCACTGGCGCAGCGCTTCATTGATTACTTGCTGTGTTATTTACAAAAGACGAGTGCTCTGCAAACTGCTTAGTTTGATGAATGTATTGACGAGATTTCATATAAGTGCTCCCTACTATTGGTCACACGTGCAGTCTTTGGTTCGCTTCGCACGACGCACTCCACACTAGTGTACTCAAGGGTTATGAAGGGTTATTTATCAAGCCGAATGAGAGGACTTGCTGCTAGCAATCTCAACCCTTGGTGGAACCAGCCGAATGGCTGCTTGTGGCCCTCAGAGCCAAGCGGATTAAAGCCAACCCTAAGTCGACATCACGCTCTGTAAAGGCTGCTCTGTCATTAAGCGAATGGCAGCTATGGTCACACCGCTACATACGCTCGCATATCTATGCAAACAGGGCCAGAAGCGGACTTTCGAGCGGTTCTACCAAGGTTGGTAGGTGTTCTAAATGGATGCAAGTTCTCTCCCAAACTCAGCAGCAGTTGGAAGTTAGCTTTTGAAGTATGTTTACCGACCTGCAGCTGTTTAAGAAAGAGCACAAGAATTAAGCGTGGAGGTATTGACCAGAATTGGCATGCAGAACTTCAAAATCAAACCAGAGGGCGACGCTGCAATATCACCTTCAGTCAGATCAACTTTGAGCTCTAAACTTTATGATTAATCACTCCTTGCATGTTGTTGATGAATGATCTCCGCTACGTTTAGCCCCATCTTTCTGCAAGTGCGTCTTCTTTCTGATTAAACTCTGCGTGGTGGAGAGCATATAAAAGTTTGAGGCATTCCCCCAAAAAGGGATCTGTATATGCGATTGCTCCAAACGTTTAAATGCTTTCGGTTTGGAATAACCCGCAGACACGGGTTATTCCATGTTGGTTATCACGCGAACATGAAGTCATCTGCCGTGATGTTGCTCACGGCAACGTCTGAAAGGGTGATGGAGCTACCCTCATAAGAAATGATGGTATCACCATCCTTCCCGGAGATGTTCAGGTCGTTGAAGCTATCGATATTGTTTTTGAATTCAATTAGATCAAAGCCATCTTCGAAGTCGATGATTTCATCAGCACCCCAATTGGTATCGAATACAAACCTGTCATTTCCGGAACCTCCGGAAAGCATGTCGTTGCCAAAACCGCCTTCAAGACGATCATGACCAGCATTGCCATAAAGAGCGTTGTCGGCAAAGTTACCGATCAGCGTGTCGTTGCCTGACCCTGCATAGGCAGTTTCAATCACTGTATCGCGCATGATGGCTAGATTGCCTTTGTAACCATTCACATCAGAATAGGTTTCTGCCAACAGCGAGATTTTCTGATCAGCACGCACAGAACTAAAGTTGAGAGTGTCCTGCCCTCCACTGTCAGAGATCGTGTAGGTTACCCGGTTTAGATCCGCCAGATCATCATAGTAACCGCCAGCGGTTGAGTTTTCGCCATAAACGGTATCACCACTGCGAATGTTATCAGCGGTACCATAGAGATCCTGCATTGCAAGAATGTCAGCAATCATTGGCGTAACGACATAGGCATAGCTAGCGTCCACAGCAGAGTTCTCGTTTTGAGAGAAGTAGGACATAACTGTGCCCTGCCAAGAATCGTTCGCATAGTGATTGTCTACACCATAGCGTGCGCTGCCGTTGTAGTTGCCAGCATGCCCCAGGCCGAGAGCATGGCCGATTTCATGGATGTAAGTCTGGAATGAATAGGAATCCAGGCTGGTTCCACTGTTCTTCAACCATGAAGTGCTTACGTTTACAATTGATGACTGAATGGTGCCGCCATATGCGCGGGAGCTTGAGTAAGCACCGCTTCTATCATCACTGAAGGTGATTTGTGCGCCAGAATTCGCCTGCTCAAAGTTGATGCCGGTAGTCATCGACCAAGCATCAAGAGCTTTGATCGCGAGAGCCTGACCATCACTGTTCAAGCTTGTTAGGTTTACCGTGATCGTGCCACCTGGTTCCACATCAAATGCACGACGGCCACTGCGCCAAGCTACATCAGTGAGCTGGTTAGCGATTTGATCATTGGTAAAGTGCCCTTCAGGCACAACGATCTCAGGGTCGGAGGTTGGCTGGGGAACTACCGGATCTGGATCTACAGGATCCGGATCTACAGGGTCTGGGTCCACAGGATCTGGGTCTACAGGGTCTGGATCTACAGGATCCGGATCTACAGGGTCTGGGTCTACAGGATCTGGGTCCACAGGATCTGGGTTCACAGGGTCCGGATCTACAGGATCTGGGTCTACAGGATCTGGGTCCACAGGATCTGGGTCCACAGGGTCCGGATCTACCGGATCTGGGTCCACAGGGTCCGGATCTACCGGATCTGGTTCCACAGGGTCTGGATCTACTGGACTGGCATTTTCGATTACGTCAATCTTATAGCTGCCAGTATAACGGTTACCAAAGGAAGAAGCCCCAATATAAAACTTGCCGCTGGAAGTGGCCGTAAACGTGATCTCAGAATTACGTCCTTCTCCACTATCGTCATCAAAGGCAATACGGTTACCATCACTATCATAAAGCGTAAGGACAGTGTTGCGAACACCGTAATACCCGGTTCCTTTTAGGGAAACTGTGTACTCTTTACCTTCTTCAAGCTCGATTGCCACAGCATCACGATCACCGCGGTAGCTCAATCTTCCAACAAAGCTCTCGCCCGCATCAATTGTATATGGTGTGGAGCGACTAAATGGGGCATCACGCCATTCATCGCCAGGTGAAGTCCATTTGTAGGGATAATAGCCATAAGGATTGTACTTATAACGGCTAGAAGAGCCCGAATAACTGTAATGCATCTTACCCTCATTTTTTACTTCAACTACAGAAGTAAAATTGAGCATCGATCAGTAACAAACAACTCTAATTAGTGTTTTTTCCCATGATAATTTTGTCCACAAAACATAATATAAACTTAAATCAAATAGAGGCAAGTATAATTAAGTATTTATTTCAAATGCACTTGACTTCTAATTACTAATCTAATCAACATTATCTAATTGATATTATAGATATATAATCTAAAAATTACCATTTATGTCGATTTCTAGGAGTTGCACTGAATAAATCTTATGCTCCATTATAAAAATTATTTACACATAATATAGCCATATTTTCATATTTTTACTTAAATCTGCTCGGTATCGAAAATTCCATCAGAGATAGGCCCAGTGGACGCACGGCAGTATATTTTGCCATCGTTAAGAACAATAAGAGAACTTTGCCGAGTAACCACAAACACCCTGATTTGTTAGGCTAATTACGCTGTTCTTAAACAGTTAATGGACGGATTAAGATCGGTAATACTGCAATCATTCGGCAATTCTAAACTTTGCTGCAGGTGCGAAAGCCTAACTATGCGAGTAATGTTTTGAGAGACGACGGGCCATTACCGGCGATTAGAGCGTTTCCATCAATAGTGAGGCAGTCTGGATTGTAGTCTTTCGGAGTTTCCGAGACCACTTCCTTTTCCTACGCAAAGGTCACAGTGCTAATGAGTAATACCGTGCTCAGGGCGGGGATAAATTAGCGGGATTGGTGGA
>NZ_LMCJ01000050.1:111567-118204 GCF_001623085.1 Pseudovibrio sp. W74 | reverse complement strand
CGCCACTTCTGTTTACAAGTGGCGGGCGGGTCTATGTTGGGTAGGTGGCCTTACGCAGGCAGGAGAGCCGTCAGAATTTCAGAGCAATGTTTGCTTTGAGCCCCTGATCGGTGAAGCCGGAACCAAACCGGCCATCGTATGCCAGACCTAAGGTTGTGTTCCGTCCCAGATCCACTGATGCTCCGAGATTCAGCAGGAGGGTATCTCTGGCAATCAGGATACCAGCACCGGAGAAGTCTTCGCCTCCGGCAAAGGCATGATTGGCAACAGGTGTTACATCGCCAACCGCATGCTGCCAGGCAGCTTGAGCTGATAGCTTCGCGGTGAGTTGACCAAGGTTTGCCCGCGTCTCTGCACGCAGCCCAATACTGGCGAAGGTGCTGTCCATTGTCTGGCGACCAGCCTTTAGCGCAGCAAATCCACTGGTTTCAGAGTACCCATCGCTGGACAACTGGATGTAGGATATATTGGCAAAAGGCTCCAGACTGGTCGCAGCATAATCAAAACGATACCCCGCTTCACCAAAGATCTGCGCAGTTCGCGCTGTGTAGGATCCTGACAGGTTCTCAGTAAAGCCAGAGAAGGCAACCGAACGGGTTGTGTCGATATCATGCCATGCATAGCTACCACCTGCGCGCACCCCCAAAGGCCCAAATTCTGTGCCACCATAAGCACCAAGATGCAGCGTGTCTGCCGTCGCAGAGGACGTTCTGCCATTCACTTCGAAACTGCTGTTGTCGTAGCCACCGAAAAAGCCAAAGCGGGAGCTTTCTCCAATCTGGGTATCTCCACCCAGAAGGAAACCGCCGATTGACCGATCAAGCCCTGCGGCATTGCTGTTTCCATTCCAACGTCCCCAGGACCCAAAACCTTGCCCCCAGAACGCGAGGCTCTCACCAACGCGCTTTTCCATTTGCTCTTGTCCATCCGCAGCAACGGAATCCATTGCAACGCGCACACGACTGAGGGCAGCCTCGCGGGCAAAGCGGCTATCTTCAATCAGCGCTGTTTTTACTGAGGCATGGGCCTCACCTGAAAGCTGATCAAGTGCTCCTGCTGCATCCGAGTTGGACAGGTTCAAGACTGAATTGAACAAGCCTCCGCTGCCAAGTGAGAACGCACCTTCACCTGTAGCGCACTGATTAGCACTCATCCCGGAAATGCAGAACGTGCTGGATGCCATTTGGGAACCGAGATAAACATTGTTCGCATCATAAGAGAGCGCGAAATCAAGGAATGCGAAGTCATCTGTTGGGGTGGATGAATCAAACGTTCCGGAGACGCCCCCTACAGCGCTCATAATCGTATAGACCGTATTGGCGGCATAGGTTGAACCATCGTCAGTTCCGTTCTCCGGCTTAACATGCACCGTTCCGCCATTGATCATCACAGTACCGCTAGCGGCCAGCAGATCGTTGTTGATGCCTGCTGCGTTGCCCCCATCGTTCAACTCAACTTCAAAGGTTGAACCACTATTGAAAACAAGAGAAGCCGCATTCAGAGTCCCGACGGAGTTTCCAGGTGCAACCACAGCACCTGAATTGAAAGCAACAGCCCCTACAGTCCCCGAACCACCAAGGCTACCGCCGTTGACTGTAACATCATCAATGGAGCCATTAACAACCAGTTTGCCCGCTGTCAGGGTTGTGCCACCTGCATAGCTGTTATTGCCCTCTAGAATAAGTGTGCCTAGGTCAGTTTTATCCAGAGAACCGGTCCCTGTAATGTCAGAAGCTATGGTCGCAGTGAAGTCTGCACCAGCATTCGTGCCATCGCCAATACGGACCGAGGTTTCGCTGTCGAGCGCAACCTCGCCACCTGTGACCTGATAGCCATCGACAGCAAACTGCAGGCCAGATGCAACCGAGACACCTTCATCAGCGACCGTGACAGTACCCGCCGTACCTTGAAAAACGAAATAGCTATCAGGGTCATAGGCCAGATCTGTGAAACTGGCAGAGTTGGTCCAGTTACGGCTTGAGCTATTCCATGTGCCCGCGCCGCCATGCACGGTGCCGTCAGCGGTTGAAGTGCCGTTCCAAAACAGTAAATCCCGCGTCGAGGCCAATAATGACACAGTGCCAGGCGTTACAGTGGTGCTCAGGGCATAGTCGTAATCAAGAGGGGCATCTCCGATTGTGAGGCCATTGTCTGTCAGGCCCCCGTCATAGGTGATTAATGTATATACACCTGCACCAAACGTGCCGGTATCGGTTACATCAAGCGTGCCATCTAACGTGAGGTCGCCACCAACGGTGATCAGGTCGCTATCGAGGCCAACAGTGCCATCAGGTGTGCCTAGACCGAAAGCGAGTGTCGCATTTTCATCCAGTACAAGATCGCCGCCGATCATCAAAGTGCCACTCCCTTGATAGCCTGGAGAGAGCGTGCCACCTGTAGCCTCGACATTGCCGACAGTACCCGTGCCCCCAAGTGTTCCGCCCGTCAGCTTGATCTGCCCAGGCAGCTCGCCATTAACGATCAATGCACCGCCAGTGATATTCGTCGTGCCAGCAAAACTGTTGTAAGTACCATAGAATTCGCCCACGCCGCCGGTCCAGATCGTTGTGCCCGCGATCTGATTGATTGTGTGGCGATATCCCTGAGTGTTAGAAATCGACCCGATATCGACATCAAAAATATAGGCGTCATCAGTGTGATTGAAGTTCAGCTCGCCATTGGAAAAGCGAAAATAAATGCTTGGAATATCCAGTATTCCCGGGGTCTGAGCAACTTCACCTTTCGCAGCACCGATATTGACGGCAAACTGGCTATAATCATCTAAATAACCAGAATCACCAAATCTGATCCAATTGGGTGAGGAAAAAGTACCGCCATTAGAAACGGTGAGCGCACTCGTTCCATATCGGAAATTTAGTCTCTTTATAGATGAAAGTATAGATCCTTCGCCCGAAACAAGGATACGGCCTCCTTCTGTTGGTGCTGGTGGGCTTTCGAAGCTATGACCAAGATCAAGATTGCCGTTTACAGTCAGACGCGCACCGTCAAGCACGTTAAGCTCACCGCGGGCAGGTTCAGGATAAAGAACATAATGCTCTGCAAAATTCAAGTCGCCGGTAATGGTTCTATCTTCTTTATCGCCATGTTTGTCCTCGCCAGAAATTGTGAGCGTGCCAATGCCCCCATCGCCGAGGAGCATATAGTCACTGCTAAAGGAGCCGTAGTTTTTGCCGGTAAAGACAACATCTGCACGACTAATTTGGGGAGTTGCCGTCAGCGCCCCTGCAATGATTGAAATCGCAAGCCTATGTGAAACTAGGGCTGATGTGTTTTTGTATGCAAAGATCAAGCGTTGCATGTGCGTCTATCCCTGGAGAGTGAAAAATCGGAAAAACTTAACCACAACCGGATCAGATCGCTGTCTACGCCCGCTGTGCTGGATGGAGATCCAAGCTCAAAATCCATAACAGATGCGAAGGTATGATCGAGGTCGCCATCAATAGTCAGCGTACTGGGACTGTTTCCAGCAGCGACGGTACCGTTCGTGACTGTTGTTGGATCGTTGATCGTGCCCGCCCTAGCAAGGGTTCCGCCATCGGCTATGTTCAAAGCGCTCGTTCCTGCACTGCCAACCTTGAACTCCCTGGTGGCCTGCCACTGGGATCTCGATCCGCTCACGGTTACGGTGCCGTGAGAACCGGAGTTTACGCCGATAGTTCCACCAGTATTGGTGACTTCACGACCATTTTGAATGGTAATCTTGGCATCGGACCCAGCTGTCACCCCACTATTCAGGGGGTCATCCACATCCCACGGACTGGTATGGTCCGAAACACTTGGATCACTATCAACTGTTAGTGACGTAGACCTATCAATGTCCTCTGCACGAGCAAACCTGCTGGTGACTGCCAAATCCAGGGCAATGAGTGCAGTCACCGGGACACGCAACGCAGAAACAACAGTTTTTTGCTTTCGTCTTGTCTGTGAACCAAAACTATTCTGGAACATTCAATTCCTCGGATTTTAAGTATTTGTAATGATGTCGTTGGGCAGCGAAAAACAGGGAACTTCAATCTTCAGCATTGAAGAAATGGGCCATGTTTAGCCCCGCATACAGAACGCCAAGTGGTGAGACGGTGAGGATGATTTATGCTCGTGCACTTAATCCAGCGGAGAATACTCCCGCAGTCACCGGCATCCACACCACCAACCAGCGGAGCAGAGATGCAAACAGGGGGTCTTGCGTTTAATGGCAACTCGCGGAGGACTGAGTCTGAGCTTTGAACCAACGCCCTAAAAGGCTATCTCTGGCGCGCTCGCAGATGTGTTTGACCGCATGCATAGAATGCCCCCTAGGCGTAGTCGCTAAAGATTTCTCTCCCCAGTCACTCGCCAGAGGGCACGCTGATACCGGCGGCAGCGGTCAAAATGCTGACAACTGAATATCAATGGGATGAAAATACAGAGGGATTGTACGTAGTCGGCAGCGCAAAGAATGCTAAGAACTTAGCAATCTGGCTATTTACTCAGATTTGTGCACACGGCATGAGCGAGCAGACCTCAGAGAGACAAATGCTCGGCTCTGGCGGCATCAATCCAGTCTGACAGGGTTTGCTCGTCCGGCACGGCAATTGCGCCATACTTCAGTACGATCAGGCCATTTTTTTCCAGCTGTTTGAGTGCCTTACCCATTGAGACACGTGAGGTACCCACAGCGACGGCCAATTCAGACTGGTTCCAGTTGAGCATCCCGGGCACCTCTGAAGCTTCGAGCATGTTCTGCAAAAACACTGCTGTATAAGCAGGCAAAGGTAGCAAACGCAGATCGTCCAGCATATGCAGCGCCACATTCAAACGGCTTAACGTCGCCGGCAAAGCTGCGCGGGCGATTTCTGGATGAGTGTCCATCAGCGTCAGAAAATCAGCTTTGTGAACATAACCAATTGTCGTTTTACCAACTGCTGTAGCATTTTGCGTCCGCTTGCGGCCGGTCAGTACGCCTATGATGCCAATGAAGTGGCCCTCACCAAGCACTGCAAGAATTGTTTCGCGGCCACTGGGGCTGAAACGCCCCATTCTAACTGCCCCTAAACGCACAATGAGCAAGCGATCACCCTCATCACCGGTCGAGAAGATCGTGCGGCCGTCCTGATAGGTATGGCGATGCTCGACAGCTGCAAAAGCGGCCTCAACCTTTGGGCTGAGCAGGTCAAGGAACTTGAGGCTCCCGTGATCCAGCAATCCTGTCATGGCCAAGGCTCCTTAAAATGCGTTGAGGGCGTACACTTCATCACGTACCCTGAACATCGCCCTGGTTGTCAACACACCAAACTGTTAGTTGCAGAGTTTCAGTTGTGGCCGCAGTTAGCGATACTCACGAATGTCCAGTAATGGTCATGAGTAATTGCAGATCGCCAATAAGAGCTATTGTAGAAGCCTACAGGTGAGCGCGATTCAGCTCATAATGGGAACGTCCGATGGTCGAATTTTAGCTCATTCTGAATTGCAGGGCTCATAACTTCTTTACTTCATGAAGCTGTTAGGCCTTTTCAGTAAAAACAGGCATTGACTTTAGCTATCCTAAAGAGCGGCAAATTCTCGTTAGGCTGGATATGATCCAATCTCTTCTTCTTCAAGATTTCACGGGTCCTTCCCAGGCCTTTGCTTGCCTGCGGGTAGTTCGGGACCACGGCGCAAGCGGCTATGTGGTTTTCGCAAGGACTTGATGTTTATGTTCATGTTGTTGTCCTCAGTTTTTAGCCCCGCTAATCCTATGGGTTTGTGGAGGAATTCAGTTTCCTTGCATTGACACCTTGCGCCAATCATCGCATGGTCAACTTGAGGCGTCGAAACCTCGGTAACGCGGCACCGCAGCCGCTTTCTGCGGTCTTTTTGTGTCTGGAGTTAGCTCTCCAAACGCAACTCTCGCTTATGGGCGGGAGGGCGGTGAATACAATACCCTTCACGGGGGAATAAACCCGCCTGTCGTTACCAGGTTTCGAACCTCCCGCTCGCCAGTGGGTTGTCGAAAGCTCTCTGTTGAGTGGTTTGTTCAACAAGCCTGTAACGAGGGTATTTTGATGACTGATACTGGTAAAGAGAAATGCGCCCATACGTCCCTTCGCAATGAAGTGGACCAGCTTCACCTCACAGCCAACCACCTCAAAAATCTAGTCTATTCCATGAGCGTGGTTTTGAGTGAACGCATGGAGCACACACAGGAATATGAAGCGTTGCTGACGCTGTTTGATACTGTGCGCAATCACATTGAAGATGTGCAGGGAAGTAGCGAGAAGATTTCCGAGCTGCTCGAACCTTGCGCGCTGCAAGTCTCCAAAGACGAATAATACGGAATGAAGAGGGGCATTGCCTCTCACGGAATATTCTGGCTTGGGAAGCATGATGCTTCTCAGGCCTTTTTTGCTGGTCGCTTGAAGCGGGCATGCCCTTTATCAAGAAGTATTAAAGTTGCGCCATGACGGGCGTTGACGACCCTCCGACAACTCTCAAGAGTTAAAACCTCAATGAAAGCCTGTGTCCTGACGACCAGTGACGACATTAACAGCTTTTCCAGAATTAATTTGAAAGGGTCTTTGCAGGAACTAAGAGAGGTAAAATCGCGCTTTCAAACGCTCTCATTTGCTTACACAGGGCACAAAAGCAAAAAGCTCCCGGG
>NZ_LMCJ01000050.1:62511-111510 GCF_001623085.1 Pseudovibrio sp. W74 | reverse complement strand
GGGTTCGAACCGTGGACCTACTGATTAAAAGTCAGTTGCTCTACCAGCTGAGCTACGGGCTCACTAAACACGAGACGTTTGTTGGTGGGTGCATAGGGATTCGAACCCTAGACCGGCTGATTAAGAGTCAGCTGCTCTACCAACTGAGCTATACACCCAAAACGTTTCCCGCCGAAGCGATGGCGGGTGTATATAAAGCCTTTAGCAAGAGCGCAAGGCCCTAGGTGCAACTTTTCAAAAATGTCTTGTGTAAAGTAAACTTATCCCAGACTAACCTATGCAAATCTACGAATTTTCGCAGCACAAACACAATTCAGAAGTGCGAAACGCGAAAAAACACCGCAAATTTCACAAGACTGACCTCTTATCAATTAGTCCAACGCAAATTTTTCATCAAACAACCAACTACGGGCCACCCCAGCTCTCCTTATCAGTCAGAGGCGTGCACTGCAGCTAAAGTGGCCCCGCCAGCATCGCACTGCAAAATCCCGTATTTCTGCGGGTTCGCTCAAGTGCAACAATTGCGCCTGGAAAAGCCAATACAAACAGAGCGAGTAGGACTTTCCGCCACGCAACTTCTGCAAAGCACGCTGACTATTGCAGATAACTCAAGGAAACGAGAGGTCTTTGCGGCGCAACATTAAGAAGAAGCCACTTGACGCTTTTACGTATCTAAGCCTAATCTCACCCCGAATTTCAGAGTTTACCTGAGCGATTCAATGGTGAAGCGCGGTAATCTCTTACACGGTTGGAATTATGTTAAGGGAGAGTGGAGCCCTGAGGCTCCCAATACCAGAATGCAAACTTCAATTCTTCTTATCGTGGTGGGACGCGCGTCGCCGGAGTGAGCTAGCTCACTCGGAACGGTTAGACGCGCACAAGGAGCCAAACGGCTCCTTTTTTTATGGCTAATTCGCAGCGATGTTTAAAAGAACACCCCTGCAAAACAAACAGTCGGATTGATTGCACACCCTTCAATCAGGCAAAACGAGCAGATACAGGCAACAAGGACTTGATGATGCAACGGGAGATGACAGGCGCTGAAATGGTTCTCCAGGCGCTGAAGGACAACGGGGTGGAACATGTATTTGGATACCCTGGTGGTGCAGTTCTACCCATTTATGATGAGCTGATCCAGCAGGATGCGATCCAGCACATCCTTGTCCGTCACGAGCAAGGCGCAGGCCATGCTGCTGAAGGCTATGCACGCTCTACCGGAAAAGCCGGCATTGCTCTGGTGACCTCTGGTCCGGGCGCAACCAACATGGTGACTGCCCTGACAGACGCCATGCTCGACTCCATCCCTATGGTCTGCATTACCGGTCAGGTCCCAACCAACCTTGTTGGGTCTGATGCGTTCCAGGAATGTGACACCGTTGGCATCACCCGCCCGTGCACCAAGCACAACTGGCTGGTGAAAGACGTTGATGATCTGCCTCGCATTCTCCATGAAGCGTTTTATGTTGCACAGTCCGGGCGTCCCGGCCCTGTTGTTGTCGATATTCCAAAGGATGTTCAGTTTGCCACCGGCACCTATGAAGGCCCGCAGGCAAACCCGAGCAACCACAAAAGCTATCGCCCGCAGCTGAAAGGCGACATGACTGCCATTCGCGCAGCTGTTGAGCTGATGTCAAAAGCCAAACGCCCTGTGTTCTATACAGGCGGCGGCGTCATCAACTCCGGCGCGGCTGCAAGCCAGCTGCTGCGTGAGCTGGTGGATCAGACAGGCTTTCCGATCACATCCACCCTGATGGGTCTGGGCGCTTATCCGGCATCCGGTGAGCAGTGGCTCGGCATGCTAGGCATGCACGGCACCTATGAAGCCAACATGGCTATGCACGATTGTGATCTGATGATCTGTATCGGTGCACGCTTTGACGACCGCATCACAGGCCGTCTGGACGCATTCTCACCGAACTCCACCAAGATTCACGTGGACATCGATCCATCCTCCATCAACAAGATCGTTCATGTTGACCTGCCGATTGTTGGTGATGTGGCTCACGTTCTGGAAGACATGGTTCGCATCTGGCGCGCCTCCAGCTTCCGCTCTCAGCCAGAGCTGAAGGAATGGCAGACACAGATCGCCAAGTGGCGCGCACGCGATTGCTTGTCTTACCGCCACAGTGACGATGTCATCATGCCTCAGTACGCATTGCAGCGTCTGAACGCAGCCATCAAAGGCCGCAAGGATGTTTACATCTCCACCGAGGTTGGGCAACACCAGATGTGGGCGGCGCAGTACCTTGGCTTTGAATCTCCAAACCACTGGCTGACTTCAGGTGGTTTCGGCACAATGGGGTATGGCCTGCCAGCAGCCATTGGCGCACAGGTTGCTCACCCAGACGGGCTGTGCATCAACGTTGCAGGCGATGCCTCCATCCTGATGAATATTCAGGAAATGTCGACAGCTGTTCAGCATGGACTGGCGCCTAAAACGTTCATTTTGAACAACTCCTATATGGGCATGGTTCGCCAGTGGCAGCAGCTGCTGCACGGCAACCGCCTCTCCCACTCCTACACGGACAGCCTGCCTGACTTCGTGAAACTGGCAGAAGCCTACGGCGGCAAAGGCATTCGTGTCACTAAACCGGGTGAACTGGATGACGCCATTCAGGAAATGATTGAAACACCTGGCCCGGTTCTGTTTGATTGCTGCGTCGCTCAGCTGACCAACTGCTTCCCAATGATCCCATCAGGCAAAGCCCACAACGAAATGTTGTTGCCAGATGAAGCAACTGATGAAGCCGTTGCAAACGCCATCGACACCGCTGGCAAGTCATTGGTATAGGTAAGCTGGGAGAACCATTATGAACGCACAGAAAACAGACGCTCTATCGGCTTATTTCCTAGCCGAAACCAGCGATGTCCTCGAAACACATACCCTATCTATCATTGTAGACAATGAACCGGGTGTTCTTGCCCGCGTGATTGGCCTGTACTCTGGCCGTGGCTACAACATTGACAGTCTCAGTGTTTCTGAAACGGAGCACGAGAAGCACGTTTCCCGTATCACGATCGTGACCACAGGTACTCCTCAGATCATCGAGCAGATCCGCCACCAGCTGGATCGTCTTGTGCCGGTGCATATCGTCCGGGATCTGACCGTTGCAGCACGCAATTCCAATCAGGAAAAGCCGCTTGAGCGAGAGCTGGCGCTGATTAAGGTGCGTGGTGAAGGAGAAAAACGTCTGGAGGCCTTGCGTCTGTCAGAAGCTTTCAGGGCAACCGTCATTGATGCAACCATTGATCACTTCGTTTTCGAGATCACAGGCCGCACCAATAAAATCGATCAGTTCATCGAAATCCTGACACCACTGGGTCTTGTTGAGGTTTCACGTACGGGCGTTGCCGCACTTTCACGTGGGTCCCAAGGTCTTAAAGACTTGCAGGATGAAATTTAACAGTTAGAGGACAATTTTGTCCTATTGATATTGAGCGGCGTCTTTTGCAAGTCTGTGAAGACGCCGTTTTATTTTGATAATCTAGAGCGTATCCCCGACAGGTGGGAACCGGTTCTCGGATAAGGGTACGTGAAGAATAAAAAAGTCAGAGCATGGCGTATAAAGGCGACATGCCCTGACTCAAAAAAGAGTATGCCCCATGAAGACGCCTAGCCGCTTATCCGTCAACGTAAACGCTGTAGCAGTTCTGCGAAATCGCCGCGACGTTCCGTGGCCAAGCGTGACGCATCTGGCAGCCCTCGCCCTCAATGCAGGCGCCAAAGGCATCACCGTGCACCCACGCCCGGATGAGCGCCATATTCGCCGCACAGATGTTGAAGACATTTCCAATATGCTGCGTGAAGAACTGCATGGCAAAGAACTGTGCCTCGAAGGTTATCCAGATGAGCGCTTCATGGAGTTGGTGGAACAAACCCGCCCGACGCAGGTTTTATTTGTACCGGACGACCCGTCCCAGCAGACCTCCGACCATGGCTGGGATTTCTCCGAGAACATGGATCTCCTGAAAGAAGCCATCAGCGCTGCGAAGTCCTGGGGTGTGCGCACATCACTTTTCGTAGATCCGGAACCAAGCCAGCCAGCTCTTGCAGCTGAAGCAGGCGCTGAGCGTATCGAGATTTACACCGGCCCTTATGGGGCCTGTCATTCTGACAAGGAAGCCGAAAAGGTCGAGCTGGAAAAAGTCGTTGCCACCGCAGAAGCTGCAAGAGCAGCAGGCCTGCTGGTCAATGCAGGACACGACCTCACCGTTGAGAACCTGCCAGCTCTGATTGAGCGCGTACCATACATCTCAGAGGTCTCCATCGGCCACGGCTTCACTGCCGACGCTCTGGAACATGGTTTCACCCAAAGCGTTCGCCGCTTCCGCCACGCCCTTGGCGAACCGACAGAACTCTAAGAGCTTATCCCGTTTCAAAGAAGAGCCTGCTGTGATCCGTTACAGCAGGCTTTTTTGTGTTTCCCGGCTGAGTTCAAACCCCTTCAAAATACCGCAGAAACTCAAAGCTGGTGATGTCCTTCTCAATCCATGCCTTGAACGCCTTCAGCTCATTCTCCCGGCTACGCGCATACTGATCTGCCAGCGACGACCCCAAGGCCTCCTTCACAAATTCACTCTCCCGGAAAAGCTCCAATGACGCCTCCAATGATCGCGGCAACTTCTCCAAGGTTTCATCCTTACCCGGATCACCAATCAGCATTGCCGGTGGCTCCTCCCCTTTACGAAGCCCCTCCAGCCCAGCGGCAGCAATCAAAGGCACGATGATATACGGATGGGTGTCAGCCCCCGGACACCGATGCTCCAAGCGGACCGCTTGCGGGTCAGGACTGGAAATCACGCGCACCGCACTCACGCGGTGCTCATCTCCCCAACACACTTCTTCAGGACAACCAGTAAATCGGGAAAGCCTGCGATACGAGTTGATCGTTGGCCGAAACGCCAGATGAGACGCTTGCATCTGCTCCAGAAGCCCGGCCACAAAGAACCTCCCCCGCTCACTCAGCACCGCCTCCCGATCATAAAATACATTGTGCCCCATCTCGTCATAGAGGCTGATGTGCACGTGGGTTCCGCACGCAGAATCCTGCCCCATTGGCTGATAACGCGCCATGAAGGTTGCAATCAGGTCATGCTCCCGGCACAGCTCTTTCAGGTGATGACGTGCCCGCACTGCATTATCAGCAGCCTGCAGTGGTGAAGTCGGCGACAAGGCAATCTCATACATGCCCCAACCAATCTCACTCTCCATTGAGGAAACCCCAATGCCAAGCGAGTCCATACGCGCACGAAACGCTTCCATCAGGTCCATGTAGTCTGGATCACGGTTGACTGAGTCATATTGCAAGGAATGACCAAACGGCTTGAGCTTGTGGTGGTGTCCCGCTTCAACCAATGCCCGGTCAAAATGAAAGATCCCTAGCTCAAACTCCATTCCAATCTTCATGGTGAGTTTCAGCTCGGCAAGCTTTTCTTCCAGCATCTCCAGCGGACGCCGCAAATCCAATGAAAAACGCGCACCATTCCGCTCATAACAATTCAGCAGAACCTCTGAAATCTCAGGTCGCCACCCCAGCTGAAACAGCGTATTGCCATCTGCCAGACTGTGCAAATTGCCAAAGCCTGTGTGATACCAGACGTGCGGAGACTCGTAGATCTGCTCACCAGCAGGCTGCCCGTCTCCATGAGGAATAAGATAGAGCGAGGAGTTGGTGGAACACCCCTTCTCCAACCCATCCAGAGGCTGAAGCCGGCACCGCAAAAGCCCGTTCATATCTGGCACCTGCGTGATAACCGAATGTACGCCCCGCTGCCTCAACTGCGCAATTTGCTTGGCCAGCCCTTCCTTTGAGGCGGCTTGTTGTTCCCAAAATGTCGTCATGCCTGATCCACTCCAAGATGTACAAAGCACCTTAAAGTCAACGCTGATTGCAAAGCATGGAAGAATTTGGCGACCTTTAAACTAAATCTCGCATCCGCATAAGTTGCAAGTAAATCCTCAAGACTACCTAAGCAGTGTAATTGGTACACAGGCGCATCGGCTGGAATTATCGACAAAAACCACATCAAGCCTATGAAATAATGAAAATAAGTGCCTCCATACCCACCGTGCAGATCAGCAACACTCGTAGAGATAACTAATAGTTTATTGCCAGAAAATTGTAAGGATACGGATTTCTGCTAGGTTGGACATTCCCTAAGGACACCCCATCAAGAATAATAGAAACATGCGCTCTTTATACCTCCTGGCTATCCCCATGGCTCTTGCCGCACATCCACTCAGTGCACAAGAAGCCAACCACCAAACAGAAGCTCTACGAGAGCTTAACGCAGGCGGTTTTGTCGGCGTCAACGTTGGCCGCTCTTTCTTTGAGGCTGATCAGATCGACACGAAAGATCAGGAACCAAACACTCTTGGCTTCTATGGATCTTACGCTCTGCCACTCTTCCAGCAGTTCAGCCTGCAGGTAGATGGAGATCTCGAATACTACCAGTTCGACACCAAGGACGGTGACAACACCCTCCGCGACGGTCTGGGAGCAGTCCACTTTGCTTACAAAGACCCACAGCAAGGCTTGTTCGGTGTCTTCGGTGGCGGCGGTGTAACCGTTGACGGCGGAGACGACACCTCCACCAAAACCTTCCAGTTCATCGGCGTTGAAGGCCAGTATTACCTTCAGGACATCACCCTGTTCAGTCAGGCTGGCTTCCTTGATGGTGATGACGACCAGAACGAGACCATCGACAACGGCCTGTTTGCCCGTGGTGGCGCAAGCTACTACTTCACACCAAACACCAAGTTGACCGGCTCTCTGTCTTACGTCAGTGGTGATCGCTACAATCGTCCAAACCCGGGTGATGCGCGTGATGGTGAAGTGAACATCTTCAGCTGGGGTGCGGAGTTCAAACAAAGCTTCACCGCTCTGCCAGTTGGTCTCAGTGCTTCCTACAGCGGCCATGACTTCCAGATCAAAGGTGATGAATCCGACGAACCGGTCATTCATGAGTTCCGTTTTGGCGCATTCTTCCAGTTCGGCACCACAACATTGCAGGAAAACGACCGCACAGCAGCAGGCTCTAATCTGCCACAGCTGAAACGTTGGATTTCCCTCTCAACCAACGAAGTCGACTAAGCATTCGAGATAAGGTTGAGCTATGTAGTAATACGCCATTACCCGCTCAGCCTCTTCCCTTGCTACGTTTCCCTCGCAGCCACATCTGGGAGGGAAACATGTCTGCCAAAAAAGTGCTTATGATCACCGGTGAGTTCACCGAGGATTACGAAACCATGGTGCCGTTTCAGACCTTAGGCGCCGTTGGTCATGATGTTCACGCCGTTTGTCCGGATAAAAAGGCAGGCGATACCGTCGCAACATCCATCCATGACTTTGAAGGTGACCAGACCTACACCGAAAAACGCGGTCACAATTTCACACTCAACGCCAGTTTTGACGCCATCAACCCGGCAGATTATGACGCACTCGTCATTCCCGGTGGCCGTGCACCTGAATATCTGCGCCTGAACCCAGCCGTTCTGGACATGGTGCGTCACTTCTTCAAAGAGAACAAACCGGTCGCAGCCATCTGCCACGGTGCTCAGCTTCTCTCTGCTGCTGACGTGTTAGAGGGTAGAACCTGCTCTGCCTATCCGGCCTGCGCACCAGAGGTCACCATGTCCGGCGGCAAGTTCGCTGACATCGACGTGGCTGACGCAGTCACTGATGGCAACCTTGTAACAGCGCCAGCATGGCCTGCTCATCCAGCATGGCTCAAGCAGTTCCTTGCTCTGCTGAACCAGCCTGCTTATGCTTAAGAAGCAGCACTAGACAATTGCGGAGGGGACCATGTGTGAGCTTTTCATCAAAGCAGATACTGACCTGTGGGAGAGCACAACACGCTCCCTTCGCATTGACCGTATGGTCACCAGCGTACGGCTGGAAACCTATTTCTGGACCATCCTTGAAGAGATCGCTAAGCGCGATGACATGTCCGTTGGCCAGCTTCTGACACGTCTACACAATGAATCCATCGAAGCAGGGCATGACCTGGGCAACTTCACCAGCTTCCTGCGCGTGTGTTGTCTCCGCTATCTCTCGTTACAGGTGACAGAGGATATCCCGAAGGACAAATCCGTCCCGATCAGCACCCTCAATGCTCCTCAGTTGCTGAAGAACGAACGCGCCTATCGGGCACAAACACGCGCCATAGAAAACGCAAGTTAGGCTCCCCTCACCTTTTTCAGTGAGAGAAGCCAATCAACTGCTACGCAAAGACAAAGTCTTCAGCGCTCAGGCTATGAGTGAACAACCACCCCGTATCCACCTCCAGCACATCATTGCCGTAGGATATGGTGATCCATCCTCCCAAAACTGTCTCATCGATATCCAGCTCTGAAAATGAGCTCACACCGGCGGCGGAAAGATCAATGGTGTCCTCGCCAACATCGAAGTCATCAATCACATCCTTCACACCATCATCCGCAAAGCAAAACGTGTCGGCACCATCTCCCCCAACAAGGAAGTCACGGCCCGCACCATCCCGCAGAACATCGTTACCATCTCCACCTTCCAGAATGTCATCACCGGAACCGCCAAGCAGCTGGTCATTGCCGTCTTCCCCGCGCAGATGATCATCACCAGCAAACCCTTCCAGGGCATCATCACCATCATTCCCGCGCAGCAGGTCATTGGAGGTTGATCCGAGGATGTAGGCATCCTGTCCATGGTGACCAGTTGGGTCCAGCAGAATTGGAATATCCTCAACCCACGTATCATCACGCTTCTGATCAGAAAGCCCGGAGATAATCACCACACTGTCCCGGTTCATCTCGCTATAGAACTCGGAGGCGTTGATCGCATTGAATGCCGTGCTGTAATTAAACGGCAGATGCGCCGACCAGCTCGGCAGGTTGAGCAAACCGCCCCCGTCCCAAAACAGAGGTGTATCATACCAATCATTGAAAATGACGATATTGCTGGTGTCGTAGCCGTAGTCCGTATCGTTACCCGTCAAATCCAGACCATCAGACGAGATCGTCGAGGGCACCGGATCGTTTTCCAGATCAAAGCTGAAAAGCTCAGCCCCGCTGTCCAGAACAGCAGCGCCATCCTCCGGCGTATAATGGCTGGCAAACGCCATGTAGTTGGCATCCACAAAGAAGCCATCCAGCCAGTCATTGCTGCGCTCTGCCATGTTGGCAACAGCACCGCCACCCAGCGAATGACCTGTCACAACCAGATCGCTGCCATCCAGACCATGCCCGACCATGAAATCCTTCAGCGCAGCAAGCAGCCCGCCGAACGCTTCTTCCACGTAATGCGGTTCATCCTTGAAGAACTCAAGGTAGTCGATCACGTCCCCAATCGTGTCGGTAACAATGTTGTCTAATGTCCCCGTCGTTCCACGAAACGCCAGCGCAACCTGCGTGATGTTGCCTTGATCATCATACTTGGCCAACACGTCTGCCTGAGCATCTTTGAACTTGAACGTCTCCCCCTGAAACGTCCCGTTGTGATCAATGATTGCACCATCATAGCCAAGATCAGCAGCAGAAAGGACCGTCCATCCCTTCTCCTCAATCCTGTCACGTGCCGCTTGTTCACTCTCCCCGCTCAACAATCCGGCTTGATCTTCAGTTCCCCAAAGAGTTCCGACCAGTGTTCCCAGCGAGAACCCGTTGGCTTGATACGCACTCCCAAGCGCATCATCCAGCCCGTGATAACTATAAAGCATCAAGTCCAAAGCATCAGACATGAGCTGTCGCGCGTCATTCCCTTTATACTCAAATAAAGACATCATCCCTCCCGAATGCAAAGCAACTACATCCTGAAGGAAAACGCTGGTCTCACAATAACCAATAGTAGGACTATGAATTCCATATTTCATATATTTGAAATGCAGATGGATGTTCATCCAGCAAACAACAGATAACCTAACCAACGCTGATGAAACTATTGCGTTATATCTGGATGATCTTGCTGGAAGAACAAATTCATTCAGCTCATCTAAATCACGCTTCCCTTACAAATCCCTCTTGTATATTAGTTTATTAGCATATATTAATATACTAAATTAAGGAGAGATCGGAGGGCAATCAATTGGATCTTCTCAGGCAAAACGTTTGGTCCCCCTACCTGGCGGGCATGATTATTGGGCTCCTGCAAATCCCGGCATTTCTGCTGGTTGATACCGCGCTGGGGGCATCATCCTCTTTCGTCACCGGCACCGGCTTCATCTTCTCGCTGTTTGATTCCAGCATCACGGAGATCAAGTACTTCGCCAAATACATGTCCAAGGACAAATACTTCTGGCAAAGCGCATTGGTGATCGGCATCGCCCTGGGCGCTCTGATTTCCTACAAAGCAAGTGGCCGTAAAGCCAGCTTCTCCTCTGCCAGCTGGAAGACCATCGGTGTAAGCTCAGCCCCGGTTATTCGTCTCCTGCAAGGCTTCATCGGTGGCTTCGTTCTGCTGGTTGGCGCCCGCATCGCAGGCGGCTGCACATCAGGCCACGGCATCTCCGGCCTTGCACAGCTCAGCGTTGGCTCCAGCGTCGCTGTTGCGGCCATGTTCGCAGGTGGCATCGTCACCGCCAACCTTCTTTACAAACGCGCATCCTAAGGAGAGGTCATATGGAAATTTTCTGGCTTGTTATCCTCGGCCTCACCATGGGCATCATCTTCGGCGTCGCACTGGAAAAGTCTCGCGTCATGGAACCCGGCGTGCTCATCGGCCAGTTCCTCTTCAAAGACTACACCATGCTTAAAATGTTCCTCGCAGCAACAGCCACCGGCCTCGTTGCCCTCTCAGGTCTGACTGCACTCGGCCTTGCAGAGCTGCACCCGAAAAGCTTTGTTGTTGGCAACATCATCGTCGGCGGCACCATCCTCGGCGCAGGCATAGCCATCGCAGGCGCGTGCCCAGGTACAGTCTTCGCCCAGATTGGCCGCGGCTACAAAGATGCATGGCTCACCATCATCGGCGGCATCATGGGTGCAGCGTTTTACGGCTACAACAAATCCCTCATTGATGGCGTGCTGGACATGGGCAGCCTTGGCAAGATCACCTACGCGGATCTGTTCCCATCCCTGCCCTTCTGGATGCTCGGTCTCATCACCGCAGCTGCCCTCATCATCGTCATGATCGCACTGGAAATGTACCGCCCCTGGAAAGTGGATCGTGGCATGGATCAGAACAACAATGCATCTGCCAGCTCAAATACGGCACATGCATAATTTAAGAGCCCCCAACTGAACTGACTTTGGTTCAGATCAGTAATGCCCCGGAGGAGCACAGACCTTCGGGGCATTTTTTTGTGTGAATGAGAAAGGATCAATTCAAACTCACCTTAAGACACCTAATTTTATTGCGCCCAAGCTGTATTTTCCCTCACTTTCCTGTTGCATCCATTTCGATTCTACGGCATAACCGAACCGTACCGTACGGTACAGAAAATCAAACAAGCCAAACCGCTGGAATTAGAACCGCATATGTCCACTGAGCCAGAACAACCAGACTTTACAGACCGCCAACGTGCGGTACTGGACAAAGCGCTGGAGCTGCTGGTGGAAGGCGGCGAAAAGGCGCTGACAACAGCTGCCATCGCTCGCGCTGCGGGATGCTCAAAAGAGAGCCTCTACAAGTGGTTTGGAGATCGCGATGGATTGCTGGCTGCAATCGTGACCCGTCAGGCCTCCAAGGTTATTCCAGGTGCTGATCCAGCCGCAAACATGAGCGAAGACGGCCTGCGCGCCGCATTAGAAGAATTTGCCAGAAATCTGCTGGAGACCATCTCCGGCGACGTTTCTCTGGCCCTGAACAGACTTGCCATCGGGCAAGCCAGCAAATCTGAAACCGGTCTTGGCGCCATCCTCGAAAAGAGTGGCCGCGCCCGCATTGGCAGACAGACCACAGCATTGCTGGAAAAAGGATGCACACTTGGCTACCTGCACTGCGAAGACCCGCAGGAAGCCTACAGCACACTTTACGGGCTGGTCGTCCGCGATCAGCACATCCGCATGCTTCTGGGCGGCACCGCACAGGCATCGGCAAAAAACTTGGAACTGGCTGCCCAAACAGCAGTCAAACAGTTCATACAGCTCTACGGAGCACAGAATTAAAGCGCCTCTCTGGAAAGTGGAAACAGATTTTCAGGGATACGCAAACCAAAAACTAGACCATACGTGCTTTGGGAAAGGCACGGGCGAAACAAAGGGTAGTACCATGCGCGTATATTATGACCGCGATTGCGATTTGAACCTGCTCAAGGGCAAGAACATCACCATCATTGGCTACGGTTCTCAGGGCCGCGCACATGCAATGAACCTCAAAGACAGCGGCGTTGCAGGCATCACCATCGCTCTGCGCGAAGGTTCCACAACACGCCTGAAAGCTGAAGCAGACGGCTTCACCTGTAAGACTGTTGCAGAAGCTGCAAAAGACGCAGACCTGATGATGATGGCAACTCCTGATGAGCTGCAGGCAGACATCTGGAAAGAAGATATCGCAGGCAACATCCGTGATGGCGCAGCAATCGCTTTCGCACACGGCCTGAACGTTCACTTCGGTCTGATCGAGCCTAAGTCCACCATCGACGTTCTCATGGTTGCACCAAAAGGCCCAGGCCACACCGTACGCGGCGAATACCAGAAAGGCGGCGGAGTTCCTTGCCTGATCGCTGTTCACCAGGACGCAACAGGCAACGCAAAAGACCTCGGTCTGGCATACGCATCCGGCGTTGGCGGCGGTCGTTCCGGCATCATCGAAACCTCCTTCCGTGAAGAGTGTGAAACCGATCTGTTCGGTGAGCAGGCAGTTCTCTGCGGTGGTCTGGTTGAACTGATCCGCGCAGGTTTCGAAACCCTGACCGAAGCTGGTTACGCACCAGAAATGGCATACTTCGAGTGTCTGCATGAAGTGAAGCTCATCGTAGACCTGATCTACGAAGGTGGCATCGCGAACATGAATTACTCCATCTCCAACACCGCTGAGTGGGGTGAGTACCAGACTGGCCCACGTATCGTGACTTCTGAGACCAAAGCAGAAATGAAGCGCGTACTGGAAGAAATCCAGAACGGTACCTTCACCTCTGAGTGGATCCAGGAATACAAGGCTGGTGGCGCGAAATTCAAAGCAACACGCCGCCTGAACGACGAGCACCCAATTGAAGAAGTTGGTGCAAAGCTCCGCGAAATGATGCCTTGGATCTCCGCTGGCCAGCTGGTCGACAAAGCGAAGAACTAATCTGATCCTCATCGCAGGATACGCATAAAACAAAATCAGGGCGGCAGTTGAACTGAACCTCAACTGCCGCTCTGATTGTTTTTATAAAGATCAATACACTGAAGACCTGATCACCCAGTTTTATCTCTGCCGGTTCGGCTCAACCTCAAGCTGAATTTTTCCAGCATCAACGGCCTCAGGCTGCAAACTGAGCATGTTCTGAAAGAAGCTCTTTTCTTTAATCTCTATGGTTTTCTTGTCTCGTCTGCTTGCAACACTGCTGGCAGGCAAAGCTTCATCAGAGGGAGCGACAGAAAACTCTTTTGCTAAACCCTCTGGCAGCTCAATTGAATATTCACCGCTATCCAGATTGTACGCTCTGAAAAAGCCCTGATCGTCCGTGAACACAGTAATCGCCTTCTCGCTGTTTTTGTTTTTCAGCAGCAATGGTGCATTTGCAATGGGCTCATTTTGATCATCAACCGCCTGCCCGCACACGGAGGCTGCTGGTGCCCCCGTTCCGGCATCACTCCCTTCGCATCCCCCCATTGAGAACGCTGGCACACTGGCCAAAACCAAGACGCAAAACATCACAAAACGAGCGAAATGCCGGATCATCATCTACGCTCCTCCTTAGCGGTTTTTGCTCAAAACAACGGTCGGTTTAAACTTCTCACCTGCATTAAAAAATCGGGGAGCAACATCCGGATCACCCAGCGGGACTAGATACCCATTGTAAGACTTCCAGTTGCTGGGAACGGTCAACTTGATCTCAAGCTCCTCCTCGCTCCCCCAACTCTCCACGGAATCCCATTCATCGCTAACAACGGCCAGCGCAACCATATTGACAGAGTGCGGTTGTTCAATTCTGACCGTAGCGACCAGCTCAGTCAGGTTGGGAGAATTGCCAAATTGCTGCAGGCAAAAGACAATCAATCCTCCACCAATGAACGTCACAGCAATCGGCGCCGCGTTTGTTTTCAGCTTGCCAAAAAATGGAAGTTCAAGCTCAACAACACGCCCTTCATTGTCAACAAATCGCTTTTCTTTAATCAGCGCATAGACTGACAAGATGGCGATAAGGCCACCGAATAAAATGCCCGTAAGAGCAAGAATAAAGGCAAAGAGCATGCAGACCTCCCACCAACCACTCCAAAAATATCCCAGCCAATTCAAAAAAACCAACCGTCAATATTCGAGAAGCAAAGCAGCGATGCTCAAACAGAATAAATCCAGCTCACCTTTATCCGATCAACAATAATCAATAATCTTCCAAAGGCTTAGAGATGCATGACATCCAGAAAAACCTGGACCTTCACCGTGTTTTTCTGTGCTTAAAATTGCTCACTTTACACGACACCCTCATCAGGTAATTTACGTAGTATTAGAGCGATTGGCCCGAAACCATCTTTTGCAAGGTTAGGGCGTGGAGTTTTTCTTGAATCCTATTAGCAGTCCATTACAAAGACTTGATAAGTTCCCAATTTTATTCTTCGCAGTGATGTTTTTCGGCGCATTTTCGATTGCTTTCGTAATCCCATTATTGAGCACCTACATCATTGAGGAATTGCAGGAACCAGCGTTTAATCTTGCGCTCGTCATCGGTGGATTTTCAGTCGTGTCTCTTGCCACCAACCGCATTTTTGGTGGTCTCATTGATGGTGGCAACCGCGTCAAACCATTGCTTCTCATCAACATTTGCGCTTTCACTGTTCATGCTCTCATCCAATTGACTGCTCCCTCCTATCTGTCTCTCATCATTTTCGGCATTCCGTTGATCGGCATCAGCGCCGGCGCGCTCTCCACCATGTATTCCACGGGCCGGTTGATTGCAGAGCAGACCGGACGCGATCCGGGCACCTTCAACCTTCACATGCGCATTTGCCTGTCGCTTGGGTGGGTCTTCGGCCCGCCTGCCGCCTTCCTGCTTTATGGGACCTATGGGTTTCAGGAAATCCATCTTGCAGCAGCCATTTCAGCCTTCATCTGGCTCACCCTTTGCCTGCTGTTCATCCCCGCAACGCTGAAAACTCACATCAAGAAGCACGCTCAGGAAAACAGCACTGCAGACACAGTTCCCATGATGTTGCTGATCGCATGTGTTCCCGTGTTCGCCTTGTCTGCTGCAAACAGCGTATTCTTTTCAGCAGGCCCCGTTTACTTCATTAAAGAGATGGGCCTCTCGGTCTCCGTCCCCGGCTGGGCTTTTGCAACCAAAAGCCTCTTCGAAGTCATCATCATCTATTTTGCAATCAAGCCAACACAGCGGATTGGCGAACGGAATATGATGTTGCTCTCCGGTCTGGGTGCCATGCTCTTCTTTGCAACAATCACAAGCGCGAATTCCGTTGAGCAAGTGCTCACGCTCTGCATCATTGAGGGCATGTACTATGGCATTTGTGCCAGTGTGGGCATCACGTTCATTCAGAACTATGCCCGCCACAAGCCCGGCATCGCGACCTCTTACTTCGTCAATGCCATCTTCGTTGGCGGTCTGGCAGGCAATGTCCTCACTGGGCTTGTCGCATCCTACACCACCTTCCAAAACACAATCCTGAGCAGCGTCGTCCTTGCAGCTCTGGCCACCTTGATCCTGCTGGTCATCAAGCCCCCCCAACACCAGCAGCTCGCACAAACATCCTGAGCATTTGCGCTGGCCGGATCAGCGCGCATAAAAGCGCGATAACATCTCCTGCTTGCATTTCCTTCAAGGAGATGTATCAATACGTACATTCCCGCAAGACTCCATAAGTCTTTCCCCATCACCTTTGGATTCCCCATGCGCACTATTCCTGCGGCTCTGGCAATGCTGGATCGTTTCCCAATACTGATTCACGTCTACATGCTCATTGGCTCTCTGGCGATTGCCTGCCTCATCCCGCTCTACAGCTCTTATGTTGTCACAGAGCTTGGCGAGCCAGCATGGAAACTCGCAGTCTACATCGTCGGCTCAACTGCCATCACACTGTTTTCAAATCGTTATTTCGGCGCGCGCATTGATGCCGGAGCACGGCTGAAGCCTATCTTGATATTCTGCTCCGCGCTTTACATGCTCAACATGGGCCTTCAATCAACAGTATCGGCCTACTGGATGCTTCTGATGGGCGTGCCGCTCATGGGTGTCTCAGGTGGCGTGCTCTCCACCATGTTCTCTTTTGGACGCCTGTTCGCAGAGCAAACCAATAGGGAACCCGCTAAGTTCAACTCACACCTGCGCATTGCCATGTCGTTAGGCTGGATGGTCGGCACACCGCTGGCCTTCACGCTCTACGGTATGTTCGGCGTTAGCTCCATTTTCCCAACAGCCGGCGTCATCAGCATCTGCTGGCTGGTAATGGGCATTTGGATCGTTCCCAAAAGCTTCACCACCCACCATCCGATCAAGACCAGCGAGAATGGCAGGATTGAACCAGTTCCGTTCGCCCTCATCCTCGCCTGCCTGCCCATATTCGCACTCACCTCCGCCAATGTCATCTTTGTATCCGCAGGTCCCGTCTTCTTCATTGAGGAAATGGGCTTCTCAACAGCAACCCCGGGCCTCGCCTTCTCAGTCAAATGCTTCGTCGAAGTCTTAGTCATCTTTGTTGTCGTTAAACCAGCTCAAAAGCTGGGCCAGAAGAACGCGATGCTGTTCTCCGCTCTGCTTGGAACACTCTTCTTCCTGTTGATTGTACGGGTAACAGAGCCCTCACAAATCTACCTGCTCTGCGCACTGGAAGGTCTGTACTACGGCATCAACGTCGGGCTTGGCCTCACATTCATCCAGGCATACGCACCGCATCGACCAGGGATCGCCACGGCGTCCTACACAAACGCCATTTTTGCTGGCGCCTTGGTTGGCAACATGATGACCGGCACAGTGGCAAGCATCACCACATTCGGAAACACCATCCAGTTTTCCGCTCTGCTCACTCTGCTCTCCGCCGCAGTTTTGCTGGTCGTCCGGGCTCCAAAGCCTGAAACCAGCCTCCAAACCTCCTAAACGACAGACCTAAGCAGCTCAAAATGACCCAAACTCTGGAAATCGAAATCTCAACCGACAAAGACAAACTTCAGCGCGACAAGATCTATCAGTTCCTCTCAGAAGACGCCTATTGGAGCAAAGGCTTGCCGCGGGATGTCTTTGACAGATCAATAGAAAACTCACTGTGCTTCGGGCTGTATCTGCCAAACGGAGAGCAAGTTGCGTTCGCTCGCGTCATCACAGACAAAGCCACCTTTGCTTATCTGGGCGATGTCTTTGTAACGCCCGCGCATCGCAGCAAAGGTCTCTCCAAACAGCTCATGAAAGCAATCGACGCCCACCCCGAACTGCAAGGCCTCCGCCGCGTCCTGCTGGCAACAGCAGGTGCACACGACCTCTACAAACAATTCGGCTTCACCCCACTTGGAGCCCCGGACCGCATGATGGAACGGCACAACAAGACGGCCTATCAGAAAGCTTAGGAGGGCAGACCACAACACACTCCTCCTACAATTTGTTCATATGATATGCGCAAGGCGCTAACCAACAAACCCAGCGCCTTGCATGTTTAAGAGATCACTTAACCGCCAAGAAATAAACTGCGCAAGAAAGCACCTTCCCTCAATCAAGCGAGGTGTGTTCACACTGAAGCAGAGGCGAACCGATGATCACGTTCAGCACCGATATCTCGAAAATTGAAAAGGAACGTGTCTACCAGTTCCTTTCTGAGGTGTCCGGGCGCTTGGAAGGACTACCACCACAAGCACTCGATACCGTTCTGAACAACTCCATCTGTTTTGGCGCTTACTTACCCAGTGGAGAACAGGTCGCCTTTGCTCGCGTGATCACAGATAAACTCACGTTTGCCTATCTATGTGACTTATTCGTTTTTGAAGAACATCGCGGCAAAGGACTATCCAAACACCTGCTGGAGGAAGTTCTTTCACATCCAGACGTCAAAGAGGTTCAAAGTATCGGCCTTGCAACCCCCGATGCTCACGACCTGTACAGCCAATACGGCTTTGTCCGAGTAGATCCTTCAGAACGCCTCATGGTGCGCTTCAACAAACACATACCCTCAACGCATTAACCCGTGGTTGCAACACCTCATTAGGCCTTCAGCAACCAAAAACCTCATTTCAAACAGCGGTTGAGCTGAGGCCTTAACCGCACGCCTATAAGGAGAAGGGCAACTCTACTCTGGAGGTCGGGAATGACGCTCAATAAAACCAAGAAATCCCTTGCCCGCCAAATCTTGTGCGCAACTGCCACCGTAAGCATTGCATGGTCTCTCTCGCTCACCGCGACCACCGCAGAGACCATCACCAAACCGGCGACACGCTTCACCGGAGATCTTTATGAAAACATCCTGAAGCAGCTGCATTTCTCCGATGAGCAAGACTTCAAGGATGCGCAGGCAGGCTATCTCGCTCCACTGCCAGACGGCGGCGTGGTCAAAAACGCCAAGGGCGATATCGTCTACGATCTCTCCAAGTTTGACTTCATCATGCAAGGCTCCATTGCCCCGGAGACCGTCAACCCAAGCCTCTGGCGTCAGTCCCAGCTCATTTTGCTGAGCGGCTTCTTTCAGGTGTCAGAACGCATCTTTCAGGTGCGCGCGGCAGACCTCTCCAACATCACCTTCATTGAAGGCGATGAAGGCATCATCATCGTAGATCCGCTGATCTCCGAGGAAACCGCTCGCTACGCTCTGGAGCTTTACTACGCCCAGCGCGGCAAGAAGCCGGTCAAAGCCATTATCTACACTCACAGCCATGTAGACCACTTCGGCGGTGTCCGCGGCGTGGTGGATGAGGCCGATGTCGCCAGCGGCAAAGTCAAAATCTATGCCCCCGAAGGCTTCATGGAACACGCCGTCTCAGAAAACGTAATGGCCGGCAACGCCATGAGCAGACGCGCCTCTTACATGTACGGCAACCTGCTACCACACTCTCCGGAGGGACAGGTCGGCGCGGGCCTCGGTCCAACCACATCAAGCGGCACGGTCACGCTCATTCCGCCAACCGATATCATCAGGGACAACGGCGAAACCCATAAAATCGATGGCCTCACCTTCGATTTCTGGATGGCTCAGGATTCAGAGGCTCCCTCAGAGTTCTTCTTCTACATTCAGGAGTTCAAAGCTCTCTGCACCGCAGAAGATGCCACCCACACAATGCACAACACATACTCATTGCGTGGCGCGAAACTCAGAGATCCACTGGGTTGGTCCAAATACATCAACGAGGCCATCTACAAGTACGGTAAGGACGTTGAAGTCCTCTTCGCCCCACACCACTGGCATCTGTCTGGCAATGACACCATCGTAAAACACCTGCGCAACCAGCGCGATCTGTACCGCTACATCAACGATCAGCCATTGCGACTGGCCAACTATGGCTTCCGCATGACTGAGATTGCCGAGATGTTAGAAGTACCGGAAACATTGCAAAACGACTGGAGCACCCGCGGATACTACGGCTCGTTCAACCACAACGTAAAATCCACTTACGTGCGGTATCTGGGCTGGTTCAACGGCAATCCCGCCACACTGCATGAGTATCCAGAACGCCTGTCTGGCCCCAAATACGTCGAGTTCATGGGCGGCTCGGTGATCTTGCTCCAAAAAGCGCAGGAGTCCTTTGACAAGGGTGATTACCGCTGGGTAGCAGAAGTGCTCAACCATTTGGTCTTTGCAGAGCCAGACAATGAAGATGCCGCGCAACTACAGGCAGACGCGTTAGAACAGCTCGGCTATCAGGCAGAATCCGGTCCATGGCGCAACTTCTACCTCTCCGGCGCTAAAGAACTTCGGTCCGGCATTCAGGAACTGCCTGCCGTTGATACGGCCAGCCCGGATATCATTCGCTCCATGGATGTGGATCTGCTCTTTGATTACGCGGCCATGCGTTTGAACAACACAAAGGCGGGCGATCAGCAAATCAAGCTGAACTGGATCTTTCCGGACACCGATCAGAAATATGCAATGGAACTGCAAAACGCAGCGCTCAGCCATATTGAAGGATACCAGCTGGAGAATGCAGACGCCACGGTGACACTGGACAGAAGCACACTCGACAACATCATGCTTGGCATGGAAACCTTTGATGAGGCCATCAAATCCGGCATGATCACAGTGGATGGAGAAGCCTCTAAGCTCACCGATCTGCTGGCGATGCTGGACAGCTTTGATTTCTGGTTCAACATCGTGCGCCCCGTGCCACTGGACAAGGCCAACCAGAGTACACCAAACAAATAGCAGGCTTGCACGAATGCCTGAAAGAGCCGGCTCAACACCGGCTCTTTTTGTATCTAGAGCGTGTTCCCGAAAAGTGGTTCCGGTTTTCGGATAAGAATACGCGCAAAATTAAAGAGTTAGAGCTTGGTGCGTGAATGCATATGAGCGCAACATGCTCTAATTGTTGCTCTGAGTTCTCAAGCGCCATTCAAGCTGGCGCAGTGCCCTCTCGGCTTCACGATATCCTTGATCAGCAGCCATCTTGTAAAAGTCACGAGCCTTCACAAGATTGCGGCCCAGACACCGCCCGCTTTCATGACAGTATCCAAGCAGATAAAATGCTTCCGGTACGCCTTTGGACGCGGCAAGCAGAAACATCCGCGCCGCCTCACCTGGGTTCGGCTCTTCATTGAAGCCCTGCAAATAGACTTTGCCCAGCAACACGTCTCCCACAGGCTCTCCTCTTTCAGAGGCCTGCTGAAACAGCTTCTTCGCCAGATCCACATCCTGCTGCACACCGCGTCCGTTCAGGTAAAGCAGCCCGGCATTGGTCAAAGCAAACGGAAAGCGTGCTGAGGACGCCGTATAAAACTCCAGCGCCAACTCATAGGACTGTGGTACACCGCGCCCGTTCTCATAAAGCACGCCCAGATCATTCAAAGCCTGTGCATTGCCCTGTTTGGCCGCCGCTTTGTAAAGCCGGATCGCCTTTTCCAGATTTGCTTCCGTTCCCTGCCCAAGCAGATAAAACCGCCCCAGTGCAAACTGCGATCGCGCCAATCCGCGCCGTGCGGCCCGCTCGTAATGAAAGAAAGCCAGTTCAAGGTCTCGCTTGACCCCGACCCCATCTTCATAAAGCGTGCCAAGATAATGGTTGCCCAGCAAATGTCCCTCACCAGCCGCAACACGGTAATGCCGGATTGCAGCAGCAAGGTCCGCCTCGCCGCCATCTCCATTCTCCAGCAGCTCACCAAGTGGCACATGCGCGTCTATGGAGCCCAGGGAAATAGCTTTGCGATAAAGCACACGAGAACGCGAGGTATCCCGCTCAACACCAACACCATCCCGATACAGGCCAGCAAGGTTTTCAATGCCCTGCATCAATCCCGCCATGGCAGCGCCTTTCACCCAATAAAAGGCCAGCTTCGGATTCCGCCCCACACCGATGCCATGCAGATAAAGAAGGCCAAGATTGTTCTGCGCCCAGGCATCTCCCCAGTCTGCAGCAATCTGATAAAGCTCGCGTGCTTTCTCCGCATCAGGCGCACCATGCTTGCCCTGCCGGTAGATCTCTCCCAGATTGTTGTAGGCAGCCGCAAGCCCCATCTCGCCAGCTTTTTCATAAAGCTCCATGGCAACGGGCAGATCCCGCGGCACGCCGTGCCCCATCTCATGCGCCACGGCCAGCCCGAAGACAGCCTCCGCATTTCCAGCAAGCGCTTCTGCATTCAGGGAGGTAATCACCGCACTCTTGGATATCTCCGCCCGTGTGGAACGGTGGATCTTCCCTGCCCGGTTATGAAGAAGCGTCAGCCCGCCAACACCCTTGGTCAGCAGGAGTTCCTTTTCACTCCCACTTGCTTGCCAACTCACGGCATGAGCGGGCAGGCCATTGACAACCGCAAGCAAGCAAAGGAGTGGCAAAAAAATGCGCATGAGTACCTTCTCAACTGTGATTGTCACGGGTCAGAAAGAGCGCCATGCGAGAGGGCAAACACGTCATGCTTGCCCGGAAAGCTCTTGTCAGCCTACGAACCTCATGCAAATAGTTAATCGTTAATCTTTTCGGGTTGGATATCCTTCAAATCACATTGGTCACTTGAAACCATTTCCTCTTTTGGGCCACTATTGGCTGGTTGTTTCAACTAGACCGAAAAGAAGACTGGCAAATCTTTGGCCTCAACTTCCTCGGGCTTAAGCACAAACGGTGCTGGTTGAATTTGGAGAATTAAGAAGAATGCATTGCCAGATGCGGCTCGCCGCAAAAAGCCAAGCCATTGCCCTTACAGATATTATGCACGCTGCCAAAGGTCACTGGGGATACGATCCGCAGGACATGCAGGAGTTTCGGGACCATTGGAAAATCACCCCGGAAATGATCGAGGCAGATCCAATCCTTGTCATCACCGATCACGAACGACCACTTGGTTTTGCGCGCATCACCAGGGAAAGTGCAGAAACCGCTCTGCTGGATTGTCTGTTTGTGTTGCCCGAAGCACACGGCAAAGGCCACGGAGCCTGGTTGTTGGAAGGGGCTGAAGAAGCAGCCAAACGCATGCAATGCACCCGCATGCGCCTTGAATCAGATGCAAACGCAGCTCCCTTTTATCAGCACCACGGTTATCGCAGCACAAGCAACAGACCGAGTGCTTTCAAAGGGGCTGGCCCGATCGAGCACATGCAAAAAGATCTCACCCCGCAAATCCATGAGATCGCAGATGTCAGTTTGAACCTTAACACCTCCGACTGCTGGGATTTCGCCACCAATAACAGTGAGGCTATCAAGGAAAACTGGCAGACATTGATTTCCGATAACCCGGATCTTTGGGATGGTAAGGTTCTGTCATTGTACCAATACTCCTTGGACCGGAAGCAATTTTCCGGTGATCTGGTAGAAATCAACTACTCCGAATTCCTCGCATGGCGCGATTGGGGCTTCCCCGACAGAAGCGCCAAAAACCTGTTTGGCTGCGCAGTCCTCCGTTCCAGCCAGGGCCATCTCATATTTGGCAAAATGGCGGGAAACACCGCAACAGCTGGTCAGGTTTACCCACCCGGCGGCAATCTTGATCTCAACGATATCACGTCCACCGGGAAGGTGGATATCTTCGGCTCCATCGCCCGCGAGCTGGAAGAAGAAACAGGCCTCACATTGGATCAGGGAGAGTTGGGGGACGTCTTCGCAATCGAAGATGGGCCACGCCTCGCAATCGCGCGTATTTTAACATTGCAACTCACCTCAGACGCAATCCTTTCAAAAATTGCACATTTCAACGCAAACCAGAAAAAACCTGAGTTGGAAGAAGCAGTTATCGTAAAATCCCGTGAGGATCTTAAGGACTACAGCGTCCCCCCATATGCCTTGGCGCTCACCGCACACCTGTTAAATTAACGAGCTATCTTCATTTGCAGACTTGTATTTGGCGCCAAAACAATCTTGAGTGGCGCTCAAGCAAATCTTTTTCGTAAGTTGAGCCCGTGATGCAAGACCACGAGCTCAACACCAAACTGAGATAATTGGACTTTTAAAATGGCCAGACCTTATGCCCTGCTAGACGTTTTCACTGATAAAGCGCTGGCAGGTAATCCGCTTGCAGTTGTGCTGGATGCAAAGGGATTGTCAGACGCTCAGATGCAGCAGATTGCCTGCGAATTTAACCTCTCCGAGACCGTCTTCGTTCTGCCACCAGACAATATCGCTCATAACGCCTCCATCCGCATCTTCACCCCGTCCATGGAACTGCCATTTGCAGGCCACCCAACCGTGGGCACCGCCGTTTTGATGGCAGGAAACCGCTTCGGCGCTCCGGATAACGATATGGACGCATTGGTGCTGTTGGAAGAAAAAGTCGGGTTGGTACGGTGCGCTGTCGCCCTGCAAAAAGACAAGGCCACCTCCGCTGAGTTTGATGTACCAAGACTGCCGAAGCCAGCTCAAGAGCTTGGCGAAAAAGATGTGATTGCTGCAGCTCTGTCTCTGGAACCAAATGAAATCACATTCGAAAATCACAAGCCCAAAGCTTGGGAAGCCGGCCTGCCATTTGCGTTTGTTCCAGTCGCAGATATGGACGCCATCAACCGCATCCAGCCAGTTCATAAATACTGGGAAGAAGCGTTCGGCACCATCGCGCACAACAATGCCTTTGCATACTGCCGCCAGACCATCCATGTAGACAGCGCATTCCACGCTCGCATGGTCTATCTGGAAAACGGCCTGCCACGCGAAGATGCAGCAACAGGCTCAGCAGTCGCCGCCTTTGCAGGGTCCATTGCAGAGTTCGACCAGCCATTGGACGGCACACACAAATATCTCATTGAGCAAGGCTTCAAGATGGGACGCCCCTCCTCCATCTCACTGGAAATGGAGATGCGGTCTGGCGCCATTCACGCTCACCGCATTGGCGGACAGGCAGTTATCCTCGCCCGCGGCGAACTGCTCCTCTGAGCGATAACACCGGAGGAGAGCACTCCGCCTCCTCCACTTCTCCCGCATATTGGGACTGCTCTGTGAGCCAATTGAGATTATCTCAGCGTGAGCGGCATATACTTTTGAGTAATCAGAGCCCTGTTTTGAGTAAAATTCTTGCGTTTAATCCGCATATCCGCTAGGAAAATTACAGATTAGGCAAAAACGAGACTTACTCGGTAACGCTACAAGAAGATTTGGCTTGTAACTTCAAACAAGTATCCGACACGTAAGTAGTTGGAAAACTTTGATTCCAAGCCATAGCGACGAAAAGGCAGCTGACAGATAATGATCGCGAACCGCGACAATCTGAATGAAAACAGCACCATGCGCCAGCATGGCGGCCTCTTCCTACGCGCGCTCCTTCTACTTAGATGCCCCTAGGCGTCGGCGGCCCCGTATCTGGGCGGGCACTTAGGGGATCACTCTTAAATATCTGAGAATGAAGAAAAATCCCCAGGCGCTATTCAGGACACACAAGGTGTCGGGGCAAAGTTGAAGGCATCACCAATGACCGCATCCGCTAAAGACCAAGTAGTTATTTTCGACACCACTCTGCGCGACGGAGAACAATCTCCCGGCGCGTCCATGACCTTGGAAGAAAAACTGCAAGTCGCTGAATTACTTGACACAATGGGCGTTAACATCATTGAAGCAGGCTTTCCAATTGCCTCTCAGGGTGACTTTGAAGCGGTCAGCGAAATCGCCAAACGCTCAAAAAACTCCGTAATCGCAGGCCTGGCCCGTGCAATCCCGGCGGATATTGACCGCGCTGGCGAAGCAATTAAGCAGGCAAATCAAGGCCGTATCCATACATTCGTCTCCACCTCTCCAATTCATCTGCAATTCCAGATGAACAAAACAGAAGAGCAGGTTCTGGAGATCATCACCAAAACGGTGAAACAGGCACGCAACCTGATCGATGACATCGAGTGGTCCGCAATGGACGCCACCCGAACCTCCATCGAGTACCTGAGCCGCTGTGTTGAAGCCGCTATCAACGCCGGCGCAACAACCATCAACCTGCCGGATACCGTTGGCTACGCAACACCTGCTGAGTATCAAGCCATGTTCGAGCAGGTCATCGCGAATGTGCCGAACTCAGATAAGGCAATATTCTCAGCGCATTGTCACAACGACTTGGGCTTAGCCGCCGCAAACTCTCTGGCTGGTGTCGCAGGCGGCGCACGTCAGATCGAGTGTACCATCAACGGTCTGGGCGAGCGCGCTGGCAACGCCGCGCTGGAAGAAATCGTCATGGCCCTGCGCACACGTGGCGACGTGCTGCCATATGAATGCACCATCGATCCAGCCTATCTGACCCGCGCATCTAAGCTGGTCTCTGCAGTGTCCTCCTTCCCCGTCCAGTACAACAAAGCAATCGTCGGTAAAAACGCATTTGCCCACGAAAGCGGCATTCACCAAGACGGTATGTTAAAGCACGCAGAAACCTACGAAATCATGCGTCCGGAAGATGTTGGAGTCCGTGCAACCTCTTTGGTCATGGGCAAACACTCTGGCCGTCATGCCTTCAAAGACAAGCTGTCTGAGCTGGGTTATGAGTTGGGCGACAACGCGTTGCAGGAAGCCTTCCGTCGCTTTAAAGACTTGGCAGATCGCAAGAAAAACGTTTACGACGAAGACATTGAAGCGCTGGTGGAAGACCAGATCACAATTGAAAGCGAGAACGTCAAGGTTATCGCTCTGACAGTGATCGCTGGTACTGGTGGACCTCAAAAAGCCATCCTGACAATGGACGTCAACGGCAAGCACGAAACCCGTGAAGCTACAGGCGACGGCCCGGTTGATGCCACCTTCAACGCGATCAAGGCAATTTGGCCGCATGACGCAAACATGTCCCTCTATCAGGTACATGCAGTGACAGAAGGCACCGATGCGCAGGCTGAAGTTTCCGTTCGTCTGGAAGACAACGGCAAAATCGCAACTGGTAAAGGTGCAGACACAGATACATTGGTCGCCTCTGCCCGCGCCTACGTCTCTGCACTGAACAAACTGACAATCCGACGTCAGCGTCAGGTCAACGTCGAAGACGCCATCACCGTTTAAGTCATTCAATTTTCATGCAAAGAGCGCGGGTCGAAAGCCCCGCGCTTTTTTTGTGCCAGTTCAGGCTGGAACAGCAAGCTTTTGACAGCTTGGACTAAGCACTTGATAAAATTCGCAAGGCAACCCATCAACCAGACGCGTCTCACGAAACTCAAAGCCTGCACGCTTCATGACTTTCTTGGAAGCATGATTTTCTGGATGGGCAAAGGCCAAAAGGTGAGAGTAATAGGTGTTCTCGAAGAACCACTCCACCAGCGCCTGCGCAATCTCACTGCCAAAACGTTTGTTCCAGAAGTGCTCTAACAAAGTGTAGTCCATCTCGACTTCGGCGGTTTTCTCGTAAAGAGAGAAACCAGCACGGCCAACGAACTCACCTTCATGCGTCGACAGATGCCATTGACTGAAACCCATCAGTTCCTGAGTCTCAATAAAGCTTGCCAACCGTTTTTTCACGATCGCAACATCCCAGGCCACATTAGTGGGCTGTAAGTAACGATTGACCTCTGGATTGCTATGAAGGCTTACAAGATCTGCCAGATCATCAGAGGTAAAAGGTCGTGCCCGCAGCCGTTTAGTTTCCAGGATTGGGAGTGTCACGCTTGATTCCTCCATTATAATCACACGCCAGCCAGCCAGAAAAACCAGCCACGTAAGACCAACAGCCTCAGGTCACATCTGGAGAGTCCTCCCTCAGATTACAACCGCCTTAATGCATGCAATATGCTTTTAAATACCGTCAAAATTCAAAGGCGAATACTTGATGGCACTTCATTATGTCTAAAAAGCGTCAGAAGTCCTGCTTCATGCAATCCTTTGAAATTCAGTAGGATTTTCTCGAAGAAAGTATGCAGATAACATTTAATAAGGCAAAATTACGATCTTTAGATACCACAGATTTGCCGGATAACGCCAATTATGCGAGCCGCACAATGACTTAAGGTAAACCTAGTCTTATACAACTCATCACAATCACTTAAAATTAGTACTGGTCGGTGGAGTATACTCACACCGACCAGAGCTCTAAGGAGCCTCAGCTCCGCCGCAAATTAAATTTCTCGGAATATAGTATGGCTTGTTTGGCGGCCTCTGCCAAACGTGCGCCTCTCTTTAAAGAAACCGTAGAAAGATGTCACTCAGAAATTCATCCGTAAAACTATCTATCTGCCAATTTTAACAGGGATTTTCGCCAATCAATAAAAGCCAGCATTAAGATCCATGGGAGAACGCAGTCTTCACAGTTTCAACAAAAGCTTCAGTTTCGCTGGTCTTGAGCGGGTCAATATTCTGCCAGGTCGAAAGTTGTCCCCTGAAGAACGTGGATTGTCGCTTTGCATAGCGGCGCGTCTCAGTCTTAGCTTTCTCAACTGCCCAGTCCATGCTGGTGAGCCCCTGAGCCGCTTCAGCAAGCTGCTTCACGCCAATCGCCTTCATCACTTGCAGGTTTGGATCAAGGCCCTTGGCCCAAAGCGCGCACGCTTCCTCAACCGCTCCCTGCTCCACCATCAAATCAAACCGGTGATGAATCCGATCATGCAGAACTTTGCGATCTGGCGACAACACCACTCTCACAGATTCATCGGTACTCAGCAAAGGAGTGCTACGCTCATTCTGCCAGACTGATAGAGACTTACCCGTCCCCTCAATAACCTCCAGAGCGCGTACAATGCGCTGCGTGTCTGATGGATGCAAACGGTCAGCCATAATCTGATCCCGCTCTCCCAGAGCGTTATGAAGCGCCCCTGCTGCTGCATCCTGTGAGAACACCCTCCAATGCTGCCGCACATCCTCTGGGATGTCGGGCATCAGGGATAGTCCCTCCAACGCGGACCTGAAGTAAAGACCAGTCCCACCAACAACAACCAGCGGGCGACCTGATTGTCGGGCATCCGACAACAGTTCTTCAAACTCCGTCAGCCAGTTCATCACGCTGTAAGGTTGGTCACTGGGCACATGGCCGAACAAGTGGTGCGGTGCCTGCGATTCTTCTTCCACGCTTGGACGCGCGCTCAAAATGTGCAGATCAGAATAGATTTGCATGGAATCTGCATTAACAACCCAAGCATTCAGCTCTTTTGCCAGTTGAATGGAAAGAGCTGTCTTGCCGCTGGCCGTCGGTCCGGCTATCAACACCGCAACAGGCCTTTTACCAGCGCCATTCACTTGCCCAGTCCGAGAGCTGCTTATGTCGTTTGTTGTCACGCTCATTTCCAATCCAGCCAAACCTGCTGTCACCGAGGATATCGTTGAGAAGGTTAGTGCCCTTCTTCCCTCAGCTCCTCAGGTTAAGGTTCTCAACCCTCACATCGCTGTAGACCTGACAATTGAGGGTCGCGTAGAACCTGAAGAACTCGAAAGCTCTATTCGCACAAACCTTGCAAATGCACCAGTTGATGTTTTCATTCAACCCCAGAATGGCCGCAGAAAGAAACTCCTGATCGCAGATATGGATTCCACCATGATCCAGCAGGAGTGCATTGATGAGCTTGCAGCGGAACTGGGTTTGAAAGAGAGAATCTCCGAGATCACCGAGAGCGCCATGCGCGGCGAAATTGAGTTTGAACCTGCTCTGCGACAGCGCGTTGCCCTGCTTAAAGGCCTGGGCACCGAAGTCATCGGCAAGACCATCGAAAACCGAATTACGTTGACACCTGGCGGACGAGAACTCGTGCAGACCATGAAAGCCAATGGCGGATATGCCGCACTGGTATCTGGTGGCTTCACCTCGTTCACGCAGAAGATTGCCGAGGTCATCGGCTTCGATGAAAACAAGGCCAACATCCTTCTGGAAGCTGAATCCAAGCTCTCAGGTGAAGTTGCTGAACCGATCCTTGGCAAACAGGCGAAACTAGACCGCCTCAACGAGCTTACTGAGGAAAAGAGCATCGCACTGGAAGACGTCATTGCAGTGGGTGATGGCGCCAATGATCTGGCCATGATCTGCGCTGCTGGGCTGGGCGTTGCCTTCCACGCAAAGCCCAAAGTGGCCGCAGAAGCTCGCGCTAAGATCAACTATGGTGACCTAACAGCCTTGCTCTACATTCAAGGCTACAGCCACGACGAGTTTGCAAAGACCTAAGTTTCCTTGCCTTCAAATAAAAAAAGCCGCCTCCAGTCTGGAAGCGGCTTTTTTCATGTCTGATAAAAACGGACTAGTCTTCGATACGAACTGCAACAAACCGCAGTTCCCCAGAACCGTTGGAAAGCAAAAGCAACGCAGAGCGACGTTTGTCTGCCTTGAGAGCTTCGATCATAGCAACCACATCTTTCGGTGCAGCAACAGGTTCCTGAGCCACCTCAACGATCACATCGCCAGCGCGAACCCGTTTGTCTTCAGCAGAGCTGCCTTCAGCAACGCGGGTAATCACAACACCTTCGATCTCATCTGACAGGGCAAAACGTTCACGCAGAGGTTCATCAATCTTGGCCAGAGACAACCCAAGCACAACGGTCTCATCCGCTTTGCTCTTTGGACTTTCCTGTTCTTCCTCAACCTTCTCAATTTCAGCCACTTCATCAAGACGTCCGAGAGTGACCTCAAGCTCGACTTCTTCACCACGGCGCAAAACCATGAGCGGAACAGTGCTGCCAATCGTTGTGGTCGCAACCATACGCGGCAGATCACGCATTTCAGGAACACTCCGGCCATCAAAGCTCAACACAACATCGCCTGGCATGATGTCAGCGTCCTGTGCAGGGCCACCTTCAGTCACGCCAGCAATCAAAGCGCCACGCGCACTGTCCATACCCAGGCTCTCAGCGATTTCTTCAGTGACGTGCTGAATACGAACACCAAGCCAGCCGCGACGGGTCTCCCCAAACTCACGCAGCTGTGCAATCACCCGGGTTGCAGTCTCAGCAGGAATAGCAAAACCGATGCCGATTGATCCGCCTGAAGGTGAGAAGATAACAGTATTGATCCCAACGACTTCACCATCCATGTTGAACAGCGGGCCACCCGAGTTTCCCCGGTTGATGGCAGCGTCCGTCTGAATAAAGTTATCGTAAGGACCAGAGTTGATATCGCGGTTCCGTGCAGAAACGATACCTGCTGTGACTGTACCACCAAGGCCGAACGGGTTACCGATAGCCATCACCCAGTCACCAACACGCAGCACTTCAGAGCTACCAAACTTCACAGAGTCCAAGGTCGACTGAGGCTCAACCTTCAAAACAGCAAGGTCCGTCTTCTCGTCAGATCCAAGCAACTGTGCTGACAGTTTAGTCCCGTCATTAAAGTTAACGGTAATCTCATCCGCACCTTCAATCACATGGTTGTTGGTAACGATAATGCCTTTTTCACCGTCAATGACAAAACCTGAACCAAGCGATTGAACACGCTGCGGGCTTTCACCCTCAGGTTCCTGCCCATTGAAAAATTCTTCGAAAAATTCCTGAAAAGGAGAACCCTCGGGGACATCTGGCAGTTGAAGAGATCGTTTGGCTTTCACTCTTTGCGCAGTAGAAATGTTGACCACAGCATCACCAAGCTCTTCAGCAAGGTCTGCCAGAGATTCTGGGCCGCTTGCACGAGCACTATCGAAGCTGCCGGCCACTGCTGCAGTTCCAAGTATACATGCAAAAACAATTGCCTTGATTGATCGTCCAAGCTCAAGGCGAGGGAAAACACCGGCCATAAGCCATCTCCTCAAATTATCAGGTGAACACAAACACTTCACCAGAACGCATACTGAAAACAAATATGCCCGCGCTTGGTTAATAAAGCGCGGGCAAAACTAACATTTATTTCTTAACTGCGTCAGGCTGATTTCTCGCAGTTGTATCATTGGCAAATCTGCGTTTAGCCACTGAGGGAACGCACCAACCAAACAATCAACACACCCAGCCCCATCGCAGCAACACCACCAAGGCGGAGAGATTGATCAGGAATATCCTGAGCTTTCCGCATGAATTCCTTCAAATGGCCTGGGGCTAGAGCATAAACAACTCCCTCAACAACGAGGACAAGTCCCAGAGCCACAATAAAATCATTCATTACTGTGGTGCACCAACCGCCGGAGCACTCCGCGTTCCACTTGGATCATTGAAGTAGCGGAAGAAGTCTGAGTCAGGAGACAGCACCAGAGACGTATCGCCACCTTCCAGAGCATTGGTATATGCCTGCATGGAACGATAGAACTGGAAGAAGCTTGGGTCTTTGCCATAAGCCTCTGCGAAGATTTGGTTGGCAGCCGCATCACCATCACCACGAATGATATCAGCATCACGCTGTGCTTCAGCAACAAGAACGGTTGCATCGCGATCAGCACGAGACTTAATACGACGAGACTGTTCTTCACCCTGTGCGCGGATTTCAGTCGCTTCACGCTGACGCTCTGTCTGCATACGACGGAAAATCGCCTGAGAGTTTGCCTCTGGCAGATCCGCACGACGGATCTTCACGTCAATCACGTCAATACCGATCGCAGCAGCGCTTTTGTCCACGTCCTGACGGATCTTTTCCATCAGATCAGAACGGTCATCACGCACCACCTGTACGAAGGTTGCTTTTGCCAGTTCAGAACGTAGAGAAGACTGCAGGAACGTCGCAAGACGGCGTGCACCTTCATTTACGTTGTTCACAGACTGGTAGAAGCGCACTGGGTTGGTGATACGGTAACGAGCAAACGCATCAACAGTCAGACGTTTTTTGTCAGCAACAATTGCTTCCAGAGGAGGCATGTTGAGATCAAGGATACGCTTATCCAGAACGATAACATTCTGCCAAGGCAACTTGAATTTCAAACCCGGCTCAGTTTCCTGTGCTTTCACCTCACCAAACTGCAGAACAAGTGCCTGCTCAGTTGGGGTAATGATGTAAGCCGACCAGTAAAGAACCAGAGCGATAGCAGCTATAACAATGCCAAGAAGACCGCTTTTCATTAGTTGTTTCCTCCAGCACGTTTGTTCAGCTGGTCAAGCGGCAGATAAGGCACAACACCATTTTGCTGACCATTTCCGTCGATGATGATTTTCGGATTTTTGCTCAAGACATTTTCCATGGTCTCAAGATAGAGGCGCTGGCGAATAATATTAGGAGATTTCGCGTATTCCTCATAAATCTTGCTGAAGCGCTGTGCCTGACCATTTGCATTCGCAATAGTCTTGTCACGATACGCTTGTGCAGCTTCAGAAACGCGAGCCGCATTACCACGAGCTTCAGGGACGATCTTGTTAGCGTAAGCTTGTGCTTCGTTCTGGATACGCTCTTGGTCAGCACGAGCTGCCTGAACATCACGGAACGCTTCAATAACCTGCGCAGGAGGATCAACCTTCTGCATCTGAACCTGAGTAACCTCGATACCAGCTTTGTAGTTATCGAGAGTTTCCTGCATCAGTTTTTGCACCGCGATCTGAATTGGGGCACGGTTTTCAGTCAGAATTGAATCAATGCGAGAGCTGCCAACAACTTCACGCATCGCACTTTCAGCAACAGCTTTCACAGTGCCTTCAGGGTTTTGAATGTTGAACAGGAATTCCTGAACACCAGTAGGAGTATTCTGAATGCGCCACTGAACCTTGAAATCTACGTCAACGATGTTTTCATCGCCGGTCAACATCAGGCTCTCTTCAGGCACATCACGCTGGTTGATGGAGCTGCCTCGAACAAACTCTTCCATACCAACAGTCAATTCGCGAACACGCAGCACTTCTGGAGTGCGCACTTCGCCAACTGGATATGGCCAGTTGTAGTTCAGACCTGGATCAGTTTGTCCAACGACCTTACCAAATACCAGTTCCACACCAACTTCACTTGGTTCGACGCGGTAGATACCGGTAGCAAGCCAGATAACAACGGCAACGAGAATAGCGAATAAGATGCCTTTAAAGCCAAGGCCGCCACCATCACCAGGTAGAACGGATTTCAGCTGATCCTGACCACGTTTGAGGATTTCCTCAAAATCAGGTGGATTACCGCCGCCACCGTTTCCGCCGCCACGCTGTGGGCCACCGCCGCCACCCCAAGGGCCACCACCGCCCTTGTTGCCGCCGGAGTTCCCCCAAGGGCCGCCGTCATTGCCGCCACCTCCGCTTTGATTGCTCCAAGGCATAGAGAGATCCCTTTACTAGGTATGTTGCCGGACAAACCGACAAATAGATGAGAGTTAGACTAAGCCAACTATTACTTGATTAGGGTTATAGGCAAGTTACCAGCGCCTTTCAACGAATGCAGATACGCCAAAAGGCTGCACTTTATGGAAAAACACCAAAACCCCACAGAAACCAGACATTATTCAAGAAGATAAGCCTTCTTTCGCACGTTTCAACCGACGTACAAGAGCCTATCTGTAAATTTCAGCTGTAAGAATTAGAGGCACAATCAGGCAAATTCTTGCTGTTTTGCTCAACAAAACGTAAACCAAGCCAACACACAGCGGAAACGTGCAGAGTTTCAAGCCTCAGCTTTCAGGCGGCACCCTTAAACGCATGTCAATGTGCGGAATACCATCGTCCAGATAAGTCTCCGAAGTGGCGTAGAAGCCAAGCCCGCCATAGAAGTCCTTCAGATAGTCCTGTGCCTGCAGTTCCACGCGCGCATCATCATTGGTCGCTGCACAATAAGAAAGCGCAGCATTCATCAACTTACCGGCAATACCCTGCCCACGCGCATCCTTTGAGACCAACACACGGCTAATCTTGAACACATCGCCATCATCGTATTTCTGAAGGATTCGCAGCGCCCCAAGAATATGCCCGGCATCATTCATCACGAGAATGTGTTTACTGACAGGATCGAGCCCATCAATATCTGGATATGCGCACTGCTGTTCAACAATAAACACATCGCAACGTAACTTTAGCAAAGCATAGAGCTGTTCAACGTTGAACTCGTTGAAGTCTTTAAGCTCAAGAAACTGGGACATTCCACCTCAAAAATTCCGCGGCTCGCTCCCGAAAAGCAAGCCTCAAACCCTTATTTATCTTGGTGGTCAGCGTTCAAATTGCAAGCCAATTACTGCCAGAAACTAATCTTTAGGCAGATTTCACAAGCAGAAACAGAAGGAAAGACCCAAAGCACCGATCCCCTTAACCTCTCGTTAATGAAGAGCGGCGGGGATGCAAATGCGGGCAATAAAGCCAAAACACCTCATGAACAGCTTGCAGCGCAGGTTCCTGCCTTCGTCCTCCCATCAATCGGAGTGGGACGAAGAAACGATACCCAATTGGTTTCATAGCGAGCTGACCGATCTTCATAGCCAGAAGATCGAAAAGCAGGCGAAATTGTATTCAACCCTGCCACTCTCTTGCGCTCAGGCTTTGCAAACCCACGGCATCTGGATCAAACATGATGTGTTGCCGCGGGAGTTCTTTCGCAGGCTCAAGTTTGAAGCCTTTGACTATTTTGTCGGGCAGAGAGATCGGAATAAGCGGCTTCTCTCCAACTGGCATAACGCACAAAGCTTCACACTGCCGTTGAACTATACACACCTTCTCAGGCAACCCTTTTTGCAATCTGCCATCACAGACGAACTTATTCCACCGCCGCTACAGTTCGCAGCAGGCAGAAAAGCCAAGCCTGCGTACCATATCGAGGCAATGGCACAATGCACGCCGTCCTTCCGCTTTGAAACGGAAGGCAGCAACACACCACCTTTTGAAATTGAGCACGATGCATTCTCGCCCGGCGCAATTGCATTGCTTTTTCTGGAAAAAATCACACCAGAAGACGGCGCAATGTTTTACATCCCCGGCTCACATCGCATGACAGAACAGCGTATTTTCTGGGAGTACCAGCGCCATCTTGACTATACAGAGATGGAAGAAGAGGACGATGAGCCCATCACAGGGCTGAGTGATCTGCAAGAGCTGGATCTGCCACCTCTCCTACCTTTAAAGGTAGAGGCAAACACACTGCTGATTATGGACCGCTCAGGTTTCCATGGCCGTTTGCCAAGCACAAACAACGCGCACAACGCCCATACAGCTCACCGCCTTGCTTTGCGCGCAGACCTCACAACAAAGTCATCAACGCGCAACAACTAACAGGCTGCATCAAAGCTTGCGACGATAAATTTCCAGTGAGGAATCAGCAGAGTCCTTTTCCCCACGATCAAACGGCGTGCGCTCAGCAAGCTCCCATTCGCCCTCATAGATATCCGGGAATTTCGTGTCACCGTCTGGCTGCGCATGAATACGGGTAATGTAGAGAGTGGAAGCCTTTGGCATAGCTTCTTTATAGATCTGCCCCCCACCCACAATCATAATCTCATCGACGCCATCATTCTCAGCAATGTCATTTGCGAGCGTGAGTGCATCACCAAGACTGCTGACCACTTCAACACCTTCATAAGCGTAGTTCGGATCACGCGTGATGACGACATTTTTGCGGTTTGGAAGAGGCTTGCCAAGCGTCGTGCAAATACTCTCAAAGGTCCGCCGCCCCATGATCACGGGCTTACCTGTTGTCGTTTTGCGAAAGAACTTCAGATCGGTAGAAACAGACCATGGCATGTCATTGTTTGCGCCAATCACACCATTTTCAGCCACAGCTGAGATCATCGAAATTTGCTTCATCCTATCCTCAATCGGCAAGAGACAAGTCGTACTCAGTTGATGAGAGCATCAAGCTCCCATCTAAACCAGTTCAGGCAGCAGGAAAGAACCTACGGCCTCACATTCCAACTAAGCATTAACGGCAGGCCTTCGTCTGTAACATCGAACACACCATAGGCCGCTGTCTTCAGTTTCAAATCAGCACCAGCACCTTGATCAGCCAATGCTTTCAATGCAAAGCGTGCAATCCCGTTACTGGTCACCACAAGAAGGGTCTTACCTGGGAACTTCTTGGGAGCAGATGCAAAGAACTCCTGCCAGCGTCCAATCACAGCGTGCGGGTCAATGTGCCAGCCATTCGGCGGCACACCTTCTTCTTCCCATGCACGAAGAGCCTCATCACCAATCCGGGCCAGAACCTCTTCCTCAGGTTTATTTTCATCCGGGCCGTAATCGATCTCCACCAAAAACGGCAGAACCTTCAAATCAACCTCTTCAGCCTGCGTTTTCAGTGCAATCTGCGCTGTTTGCTTCGTTCTCTGCAGCGGAGAGCAAAACGCCATATCAAAGCTCACACCCAGATCGGCAAAGTGCTCAGAGAGCTTCTCAGCCTGACCCAGACCAGAAACACTGAGAGGCAAGTCTGTGCGGCCACCAACACGAGTGACAACATCACCCTTATCAAAAGTATTGCCGTGTCTAAGAATATAAACGCGCGTCAAAGGCCAGTCTCCAAATGATCAAACGGGTCGCCAAATTTAGCAATCAATTGTGCAGCAAGCTCCGCATCGCTTGGCGTATCCACACCAGACATGGAAAGTTTAGGCGGCTGCACTTCTTCCGCATGAACAACCATACCGTTTTCCAGAAAACGAAGCTGCTCAAGTCCTTCCATCTGCTCGTAGTACCCAAGCCCAAGCTCATTGAAGCGCTCAAGAGCATCAACACGGTAGCCATAAAGCCCGATATGGCGGAAGACAGGTGAAAGCTTGTCGCTCTCCCGCAGTTTCTCTTCTTTACGAATGGCCGGAAGAATATTCTTGGAGAACCACAGAGCCGTTCCATCATCCCTGCGCACACAAGTTGTGCCGGAAAACGGATGAGCCTTCTTGTGCTCACGGAGCTCGTCCAACCCGTTCCAGTCCAGCCGAATAACAGGCGTGAACACATCCGCATCAGGGCGCATTGCAGCAGCCTGGATCAACGCAGAAACATGCTCAGGCGGTGTAAACGGCGCATCACCCTGCAGGTTCAAAACGAACTCAGGATGCGTGCCATGCACTCTGGAGGCAGCAAGCGCCCGGTCCGTACCCGATGGATGCTCCGGATCAGTCATCACGAAGGGCGCACCGATATGGCGGCAATGCTCAGCAACCTCTTCATGGTCCACCGCGACCACATAGTCAGAACCAGTTTGTTTCGCAGCAACACGAGCAACTTGTACAACACGCTCCAGCAAGCTGCGGCCACTGATTGGGTGCAGCGGCTTGCGCGGGAAACGGGTTGATCCAATACGCGCCGGAACGCAAATAAGGGTTCGCATGGGAACTCCTTTAAAAAAACCAAAGACAACTAGACCGCAACAACACCTTTGATGTGTGGATGCGGGTCATAACCTTCCAAAGCAAAATCCTCGTAGCAGAACCCGAAGATATCCTTCACTCCTGGATTGATATGCATAACAGGCAAGGCCCGCAGCTCTCTGGAAAGCTGAAGCTCAGCCTGCTCCATATGATTTGAGTAGAGATGCGCATCACCAAGCGTATGAACAAAATCACCAGCTTCCAGATCGCAAACCTGTGCAATCATCATGGTCAGCAATGCATAAGATGCGATGTTGAACGGAACACCCAGGAACACATCTGCAGAACGTTGGTAGAGCTGACAGGAAAGCTTGCCGTTTGCCACGTAAAACTGGAACAGCGAATGACAAGGCGGCAACGCCATATCGTCAACAAGCGCAGGGTTCCAGGCAGAAACGATCAACCGACGGCTATCCGGGTTCGTTTTGATCTGCTGCACCACATTGGCAATCTGGTCGATAGAGCCACCATCAGGCTTAGGCCAGGAGCGCCACTGATAACCATAGACTGGCCCCAGGTCGCCATTCTCATCTGCCCACTCATCCCAAATGCGCACCTTATTGTCTTTAAGGTACTTGATGTTGGTATCACCCGCCAAAAACCAGAGCAGCTCATAAATGATAGATCTCAGGTGCAATTTCTTGGTCGTAACAACCGGAAAGCCCTTGGACAGATCAAACCGCATCTGATGACCAAAGACAGACTTGGTGCCTGTACCAGTGCGATCTTCCTTGACCACACCTTCATCCATGATACGGCGCATCAGCTCTAGATATTGCTGCACTAAGGATCATCTCCTGTTTTACGATTCGAGTCGCGCACAGTATAGCCAATCTACCGAAAATCGCCTCTGTGCCATCTTGCATACGGGGTCTTACCCCAAGCTTCCGTCGATAAAAAGACCGGGAAAATAGCTTGAGTGCTTCCGCCTTAGGCAAATCCCAGCAAAAGCGTCATTTACAAATCTTCAACACCACCACTTGTTCAAATTGGCCTGTGAATATGCCGCTTTGTCAACAGGTTCTCTTAGCCCTGCGACAGTAACCGATAGTTTTTGCCCTTCCATTTGCCAGTGCGTGCACCTATATTCCCCCTGCCAGTTCGCTGGCTACGGCAATAAATTGCGAGCGCAATAAACCATTCGGACCCGGGGGCGGTACCCGGCGCCTCCACCAAAGCCCGTTGTACTCCAGCGGTCTTCGGGGGGGCGAAACAGGATCGACGAGGGCGTAAAGGCTTTGTTTTTGCTCGGCATGGTACCACCGTTATCGGACCAAAATGATAGTTGCAAATGACAACTACGCTATGGACAACGCTGTAGCTGCGTAATGCAGTTCCGGTAGTCCACTAAGTCCCGTTGGTTAGCACCTTCAGGCGGGGTTCGGAGGCACCTGGCAACAGAAGCCTCCACTTTAGTGTTAAAAGGCTCTTTCCTTATTCTATGCCTATTCAAGGTATAGAAATAAAAGACAGGCCTTTTTGTCGCCTCTACGCTATAGTTAGGCCGAATAAGAACGCAAAGGATGAGCGGTGCCGGACATGGCTGAAGATTTAATCCGCTATGACATCATCATTCAGGACGCGTTGAGAAACGCAGTCCGAAAGATATTGGTTGAGGTCAACCGGGCAGGACTTCCCGGAGAGCACCATTTTTACATTGCCTTTGAAACCACGGCCCCTGGCGTCAAGATTTCAAACCGCTTAAGGGAACGTTACCCGAAAGAAATGACGATCGTGCTGCAGCACCAGTTCTGGGACCTGCAGATCACTGAGCACGCTTTCGAGGTTGGTTTGTCCTTTGGTGGTGTTCCGGAGCATTTGTATGTTCCGTTCTCTGCAATCAAGGGTTTCTTCGACCCGTCTGTCCAGTTTGCTCTTGAGTTTGAGCCTGGCAAGACCGGTGAAGAACTGCCTGCGGAATTCCGCATTGCGGAACGTGATCTGGACTCTGTGGAAGAGTTCCATGCACGTCTGGAATCGGCTGTCGAACAGGACGAAAAAGAAGAAGCTAACGCAGCTGCTTCCGAAACAGAAGAGACAGCTTCAGACTCTGTGGAAGAAAAAGAGAAAACTGACTCTGACGAGACTTCCAAAGATGACAACGGAAGTGCGCAGGTTGTTTCTCTGGATGCTTTCCGCAAGAAGAGCTGATCCTTCCGATCAAGATAAGAGCGGTCGGCTCATCAACGTCATGTAATGGGTGATTGTATGAGCGCGACCGTTGTTAACCTGCGTCAAGCCCGCAAACAAAAGGCTAGAGACAGCAAAGCCCAGTCCGCTGCGGAAAACCGCCGGAAGTTCGGGCGTTCAAAAGCCGAAAAATCTCAGGAAAATGCAGAAGCAGACCTGCAGACAAAACGCTTTGAAGGTCACAAGTTGGCCTCCGTCTCTTCTTCATCACCAGCAGATAAAGAGTGAGGCTTTCATATGAGCCTCAAGAAACGTTCCATCACCCTACACGGACATAGAACCAGCATCACGCTGGAGCCGGAGTTCTGGTCTGGGCTGGAAGACTTTGCGCGAAGTCAGGGCAAGAACATTACCGCGACCATCGCCTCAATTGATGATGAGCGAAACCCGGAAAACAACCTCTCAAGCTGCATCCGCGTCGCCGTGCTCAAACACTTTCAGACCCAACTGGTCAGTTAACCTGCAGCAGGCGACCACCTGGCAGCTCAATGAATTTTGGCGCTCCCCGCTCATCAGTCTGCAAATCAGGCAGAGGCCCACGCAAAACCTGATTGTCATTGCCGGCCTCAAGCACACCAAGATTTTTCGGAGCACCTGACTGGATGATAGGCCCAAGCAGGTCAACCTCTCCCGCTGGCACCGTCGCCTCGTTCACGCCACCAATGGTCACCGGAGCTTCCAATGCAGGTAGACTGGATTTCGCGCGCGGTTTCGGTGGGTCAACGATTGCAACAGAGGGGCTAACGGGCTTTTTTGCAGTGGCGTCTCCGTCAAGAACTGACCGAATACGCGCACTAAAGTCCTGTACAGTGCTCTTGTTGCTCTCAGCATCGGCCTTAGCTTGCGCTTCAGCCGCAGCTTTGGCCTCCGCAGCAGCTTTCGCCTCTGCTGCTTTCTGAGCTTCCTCAGCCCGCTTCACAGCCTCAACAGCTTTCGCCTTGCGCGCTTCTTCCTCAGCAGCCAAGCGGGCGGCACGGGCTTTCACCTCTTTGTCTGCCTGCGCCTGTTGCTTACGTTCAGCGGCGGTGGCAGCTTCGGCTTGCCGAGCCTTTTCCGCGTCCTCAGCAGCCTTCGCTTTTTGGGCGGCTTCCTCTTCCCGCTTTTTCTTCAGTTCATCAAGCATGCGCTCTTGCTCAGCAATCTTGCGCTGCTCTTCCTCAATGCGTTTCACATTCAGCTCAATCGCACGAAGATTGAGATAGGAGAGCAAAGGCCCCGTATCCAGCTTGCGCACCGGGTTTTCCAGCGGACCAGAATACAAGATAGCGACCTGAGGCTCTGCACCCGCAACCTTTTGCGCTTCATCACGGGTCTTCATGGAAACATCGCCCGTCAGCGCCCACTTCTCCAGATCAACAAGCGCAGAGCCAAACAGCGTGGTCCCGGCAGTATCAACGGAGATGTTACGCGCCCGGATCCGCCCACTGGCAATGCCCAGGGACCCGTCAACCCGGTTGAACGATATAGAGCCCGCATCCAGATGGTCCGCAAAGGTGCTTTGAATAGCAGCCTCATCCAGCTCAAGACCTGCATCCGCTGCCTTGATCACAAGGTCAAAGGCCGCTGGGTTGATCCGGCGAATTACACCATCAGTAACGCTGAAAGTACCACCACCTGAAAGACCAGCCACAAGGCCCGAGATTGTGCGTCCGCTTCCTTCAAACTCAGCAATCGCCTGCAGCTTACCTGTTGCTAAAGCGCGACCTTCATCAGTCCAGGCCAGCTCTTCAAAGTCAACATCATCCAGCCGGAACCTACCAGAAAGGGTCGCTTGTCCCTGATCCCGCCGCAAATCAAAGGCACCAGAGAACTCACCTCCTGCAAACCGGCCAGTCCCATCATTGATAGACAGCTGATCCGAACGTAGCCGAAGCTGACCACTTGCGGCGTCCAGTCGGAACTCATCACTGAACAAAGCGCGATCGCTCTTCACATCAAGGGTCAGATCCACACCATCAGCAAGGCCTTGCCCCAGCGCCTGCGAGGACCACACAGAATCTTCCTGAAGCACACCGGCCCAAACATTGGCTCCCAGCAGCAGTTCACTCAAACTGCGCATATCAAGCTCAGACAATTCCAGCTTGCCGGATGCCTCTAAAGGTCCACCCTTCTTCAAAGTACCTTCAAGATCACCAGACAGATCCATATTAGCCAGCTGGCCTTTCAGATCTGAGAGTTTGAAGTCCCGCCCGCGTCCTTCAAACTGACCACTCAGGTTCGCTTTGAGAGAACCGGAGTAAATTGGATAAATCTTGCCAAATGCCAGTCCATAATCCGCCAGATCATCAGACTGTACCGCAACCTTGGCAGACCAGACAGCAGCAGACCGGTTCGGAACCCGTACGGTCCCATCGGAGAGGATCTTCAACCCAACAAGGTCACTGGAAAAACCAAAGGCCAGTTGATCGCGCGGACTGCCAGACAAGGAAAGACGAACCTCTCCCGGTTGCAGTTGCGTGATTGGGATAGCCTCAAACCCAAGCTGTCGAAGCACTTTGACGCCATCTTTGCCACCAAGCGTCATTTCCGCATAGAGGTCACCTTCTGCGAAATCATCAATGCGGCCTTCAAAGGTGCCATTCAAATCCAGATCACTGACGCCAACCTCACCAAAAAGGTTCAATGACATATCCGTCCGTCCCTTCTCAGCATAGGCAGAAAGCTCAGCTTTAAGGCTGGCGGGTGCAAGATCCGGAGCAGCTGTTTTCAGACGTTCAATCAACGGATGGTCAGGTGCATATTCTTCCAAAACAGCAACCGCTCCAGTCAGGGACGATGCTGTCAGCGTGCCTTTGATGTTCCCCTGTGGCGTCGTACTCAGGTCATCAATCCGACCCTTCATATCAATGTACGCACCAGCAAAGTCGCGAATTTTCAACTGCTCAATGGAAAGCGTATCCCTACTCAGGCTCGCACTCACAGCCATGCTTTTCGCTTTGACACCACTGGCAACAAGCTCATCTGCGTAAAGCCGCATGGACATATCAACTGCGCTTGGCTTGATCTTTTTGCCTGTAAAAGCTTCCACGTAGCGCTGGATCTCATCCAGATTGACGCGGTCACTATCCATATCAACCGTGATCAACGGGCTGCGATCAAGCGGATGCTCAAATGAAATCAAGCCAACACTGCGCACATCTCCGGCATCAATCCGCAAGTCAGGAAGTCGCAGAGCACCGGAACCAGCTTCAACACGGCCTCTCAACGCAACAGGAGACAAACGTTTGGAAGCATCCTTCCGCTCTCCCAACCACCAATGCGCCAGCTGATGTGGCTGACGGGAAGAAATCTCCCAGTCTCCCTGATAGCCAGCAGAGCCGCGCAGCTCCAGGTAACCACTGGTCTTGAAGAGGCTACGACCCGGCAACTCACCAAAGAGCTCATCAATCTTCCAGCCAGTGCCTGTCGATTCAAGTAAGGCACTCAGATTCGAAACAACAGAACCACCCGCCACCACAACAGGCACGGTCAGATCCATATTGCCTTTCACATCCAGCAAGGGCAGAGACTGCAAGCCGCCAGCCAGTCGCGTCAAAACAGCATCAGTCGGAACCAGCGGACGCTGTGGCCCACCACCAATCATTCGGTCCAGATCAACCTGTTTAAACTGAGCTACAGCCCGAAATTCTGGCTCTGGACCAAAACTATAAATACCGCCACCTTCAGCGGTAATCGGGCGATCTTCTGAGCCAAGACGCAAAGTACTCTCAGTCAGTTCCAGCTGCTCACCGTCCAGATTAAACTTACTTTTCCCAGCCCATTCCAGCGCATCAGAGCCTTCACTGACAACAGATTGAACCTCGGCATCTCCGTAATAGGAGACCACACCGTTTTGGTGTGTCAGGAATCCATCCGTTGAAAATTGAGCCGCAACATTTGCAGGAGACACCTGCATCTTAACCCGGATCTGACCATTGCGCTCAACACGGCCACTACCAATTTTCAGCGTGTAAGGCACACCTTCATAAAGTATCGCACCTTCCGCTTTGAAAGGCCCCTGCAAACCGCCAGCATAAAGCTCAAGGTTCGCATTGCCTGCACGGCGTACTTCTCCCGTCCGTGCATCAGTCAGCACGACAGATCCATTTTGAACGCTCACGCCTTCCAGAATAAGCGAGGTCGGGTCGATTTCAGAAATAACGGAACGGCGGGAGTTGGTTTGCAAAACATCAAGACGGCCATCCTCATCAAGAGAAAGGTTAAGCTCCGGCTCGTTGAGTTTCATCTCAGTGACGTGCACTTCTCCGCGCAAAAGCGAAGGCAATTCAATACGACCTTCAAATCCTTTGATAGTCATCAACGGATCTTCGACAGCACCAACACGAACGTCAGAGAGCTTCACGTAGGGAGCAGGCAGCAGCTGGACATCGGTCTCACCGAGGATCGTCACCTGATGCCCCAGAACTTTCTCACCATAGCTTTCAAACAGGGAACGATAAGCTGACCAATCGATGACCAAAGGGCCAACAAGCGCGATGACCAGCGCCAAGATCAAAGTCCCACCGACGGTGATGTAAACCGAATTCAACGTTAAGCTCCTTTACCCACTTCGAACCTCACGCCTTGCCGCGCTGTCCGCCTATGAGCTGCATGCAAACACTTGTTTGTCTATGTGAATTACAGCAGGAACAAGACGACAGCAACGACTTAAGGCAATGTTTCCGAACGGATCGAAGCAAGTGCGTATTTATGGCACTTCTTTACTCGGTATCTAAGGCAACAATCTTACCGGGGTTCATAATATTCAGCGGGTCAAGACTACGTTTGATGGCGGCCATCACAGCCACCCCTGCACCATGTTCCTTAGGCAGATATTTCATCTTGCCCTGCCCCACACCATGCTCACCAGTACAGGTTCCGCCCAGCTCAATCGCACGATAGTTCAGCCGTTCAACAAACGCCTCAGACTTGGCAATGTCCTCAGGGTCAGTCAGGTCCGTCAACACAAGAACATGAAAGTTGCCGTCACCAACATGGCCAACTATCGGACCAATCAGACCATTTTCTTCGATGTCATCGTGTGTAGCCGTCACACAGTCGGCCAGACGAGAGATCGGCACACAGACATCTGTCGACAGTCCGGTTCGCTCAGGTGCCAGACCAAGGCCAGCCCAATAAGCGTCATGCCGCGCGGCCCAAAGCTTGTTGCGCTCTTCGGGATCGGTCGCCCATTCAAATTTTTTCAAAGAGTTTTCAGCCGCAATCTCACCAAACCGCTCAGCCTGTTCTCTCACACCAGCCTCAGAGCCGTGGAATTCCACAAGCAGCAACGGTGATTCTGGCAAATCCAGCTTTGAATAGGCGTTAACGGATTGGACGGTCAGTGTGTCCAACAGCTCCATACGGGCAACGGGTATGCCATACTGCACCGCCTCAATAACCGTGTTGCAGCAATCCGCAATGCTATCGAACGAGGCAATTCCACCTGAAATTGCTTCAGGTATACCCTTCAGCTTCAACGTAATCTCAGTGATCACCCCAAGCGTACCTTCCGAGCCAACCATCAAGCGCGTCAGGTCATATCCCGCAGATGATTTCTTGGCACGGCTTCCAGTCTTCACAATGGTCCCGTCAGGCATGACAACCGTCAGCGCCAGAACCATATCCTTCATCGTCCCATAAAGCACCGCATTCGTACCGGAAGCACGTGTCGCTGTCATACCACCAATGGTGGCATCAGCGCCCGGATCAATCGGAAAGAACAAGCCAGTATCACGCAAATAAGCATTGAGCTGCTTGCGCGTCACACCCGGTTGAACCACACAGTCCAGATCCTCAGCATGAACTGAGACAACCTCTTTCATTTGAGAGAGATCCAGCGAGATACCGCCGCCCGGTGCATTCAAATGCCCCTCCAGAGAAGAACCACTGCCAAACGGAATGACCGGCACACGTAGGTCAGCACAAAGCATTACGATTTCAGAGACTTCCTCAGTCGACTGTGCAAAGACAACAGCATCTGGCGGCTGGTTTGGTAGCCATGATGTCGTATGCCCGTGCTGCTCCCGCAAGCTCATGGATGTCTGGCAACGGTCGCCAAACTTCTCATTCAAGAGCGCAATCGCTTTGTCGATCCCCTCGGCATTGCGTGTAACATTCAGCTGCATCCCCGTCAGAGACATGGCAGACCTCCCTTACATTCCAGATACTTCCCCCCGGAAGCACACCTCCAAGCATATAGTCGAAACTTCGAGACACGACTCGGCATTTATTGGAATTATAATATTCTGCATGGTCAGCATTGTTGAGCTTTTAGCAAGACGATCCTCGCACAGACCAACTGACCTGAAGAAGCTCCTTAAGTGTTTCTCAGTGCTTATCGAAAATAATGATCCAAAATCAGATGATCAGAGCATATCCTGATTGGCGTTTGCCGGGGAATCTCGTTAAAGACAATGCCAATCATTCATTGTCGTATCGCTTAATCTATTATGCCTAACCAAGCCAACCCGCTGAAAATCGCAATGCGCATAGCCTATAAATGGGTCGAACCTAACTTACGTTTGTTCATGTCATCGCGGCTCCCGCTTGTCTGGCTCCTTGCGTTGATCATCGGGGCAGCTGTGGGCGGATCTGCGATCCTGTTTCGCATTGGCATTGGGCTGGTTCAATGGTTATCGCTCGGCACCGTCTCCGAACGCATGATCAGCGCGGCAAACGCTCAACCATGGTATGTCATTGTTTTGGCACCTGTAATAGGCGGCGCAATTGTCGGCCTCCTGCTGCAAACGATCCAAAAGAAGCAACGTGCCGGTGGCGTAGCAGACGTGATTGAAGCACGGGCCCATGGCGGAACCGGCCTACCCTTTTGGCCCGGCCTCAGCTCCGCGCTCATAACAGTCATCTCACTTGGCAGCGGCGCCAGTGCTGGCCGTGAAGGCCCCATGGTTCACCTAGGCGCCACACTCGGCACCTCCGTCTTCTCCAAGCTGAAACTCCCTGATTCAACAATGCGTATCCTGCTTGCTGCAGGTGTCGCAAGCGCAGTCTCCGCAAGTTTTAACGCACCAATCGCAGGCGTATTGTTCGCGCATGAGGTCATCCTCGGCCACTACGCAATGTCCGCCTTCGTTCCAATCGTGCTCTCATCAGCCATGGGAACGCTGGTGTCTCGCCTCTATTTCGGCGAAGCTGTGGCCTTCATTCTGCCCCACTACCAAATCAACACGTACTGGGAATTCCCGGCTTTTGTGCTGCTCGGCATCATCTGCGCGATTGTTGCCATCTCATTCCAGTTTGCACTGATCGGCTCCGACTGGCTTGCCAGAAACATCAAAATGCCAATCTGGCTCCGCCCGATCATCGGCGGCGCATTGGTTGGCTCAATCGCTGTCTTCTATCCGGAAATCATTGGCGTTGGCTACGAGGCAACAGATGGAGCGCTCAACTCAGAACTACCGCTCACATTGATGCTCTCGCTGCTCGTCGTGAAAACAGTAGCAACAGCCATCACGCTCGCCTCTCGTTTCGGTGGTGGCATCTTCTCACCCTCACTGTATCTGGGCGCGATGACGGGTGGCGCCTTTGGTCTGATCGCGGCAAATCACCTGCCCGAAATGGCTTCCAGCCACGGCCTCTACGCTATTTTAGGCATGGGAGCGGTCGCCTCAGCCGTCCTTGGCGCACCAATCTCAACCACCATGATCGTGTTCGAGCTGACAGGTGGTTACGAGTTGTCCATTGCACTGCTGATCGCTGTCTCCGTTTCAACAGGCCTCAATCAGGCAATCCATGGCCGTTCCTACTTCCATTGGCAGCTGGAAATGCGCGGTGTCATGCTGCAGGACGGTGCCCACAAATGGCTCGTCCGCATTGTTCATGTTGAAGATTTCGCAGATCCACCTAGGCCGGACTCCGATACCACCTTCGACCCAGTGTCAGAAGAACCGTTCCTTGCACCGCTCGACACGCTCGAAAAAGCGCTCAGGACCTTCGATGATGCAGGCAAATCCACCCTGCCCGTCATAGACCCCAAGAACCCGGCGGAAGTTATTGGTTACGCAAGTCACGTGAAGGCTCTGCGTTACTTCAATTCAGCTCTCATTCAGGCGAATGTTGAGGAGCACCGCTAGCCAAACCCCAGATAATCTCCATTGACCCATCCATAAAAAACAGCAATCTCATTCAAGACATCCTTGTCTTCGCTGGATAAATTGGGTCTATGAAGCCGGTCACTCAAAAAATTGCCTTAGAAGCAACTCCGCTCAATTCGGGAGAGAACGCACAATTCTGGCGTGCGCCTCGCTTTGATGGGTTGGAATGCCTTGCCGCAAGTTTCAGAACCCATGTCTACGAACCTCACACTCACGATACGTTCGTTGTTGGTGGTATTCTCTCGGGCTGTCAGTGCTACTGGCAACGCGGACAGCAGATATTCGCTGGCCCTGGAGATCTGGTCTTCGTCAATCCGTTCGAGCTTCATGACGGCATACCGGAGGGCTACGGTTACACCTACCGGATGACCTACCCCAGCATTTCCCTGCTGCAGAAGATCGCCGAAGACCTGACGGACAAGCCACAAAGCGGAACACCTTATTTCCCGGAGGCCTGTGTCCATGACCCAGAGCTCTGTCAGGAATTCGTCGAAGCGCACAAATCCATACAGAACCGCTCCATTGATCTGGAAGCTGAAGAGCCGCTCTATATGATTTTCGCCAAGATGCTCGCAAAACACGGCAGCTTCACTGACAACATCACCGGATCAAAAGATCCTGTCGCAATCACGCGAGCGCGGGAGTATCTGGAAGAAAGCTTCATGGGCACCGTGCATCTGGATGATCTGGTGAACATCTCGGGCCGGTCAAAGTACCACCTCATCCGCTCCTTTAAAAAAGCGACAGGACAAACACCGCACGCCTACCTGACCGATGTGCGGGTACGAAATGCCAGACGCCTGCTCGTGCGTGGAACCTCTCCAAGCGAGACGGCATCACTCTGCGGCTTTGCGGATCAGGCCCACCTCACGCGGCAGTTCAAATCGCGCGTTGGCACCACACCAGCAGCTTTCCAGCGATCTGTGATTTCCATTTAATCACAGCGGCATACCAGAAGCGCAATTTCATTCAAGACGACATCGGCCTCTCTGACTTAAAAGCACT
>NZ_LMCJ01000050.1:8366-62480 GCF_001623085.1 Pseudovibrio sp. W74 | reverse complement strand
ATCAAACGACAAGAATTCGCTGAAAGTAAAGAAATTAGAGCGTGAGGCGTGAATGCAAATGAGCGCAACAGGCTCTAGGAGGGTTTTGTGAAAAGCAATCAGAACAAATCAGCGATCAACGCTGGTCCCAATGAATTTTTCCTCGGTGTAACAACATTCTTCCCGTTGATTTTCGCCGCGACACCCATCGGCCTGTTGTTTGGCGCGCTCGCAGCACAAAAGGGTATGTCTCCTTTAGAAGTCCTGCTGATGGGCTCCTTCGTGTTTGCAGGTGGCTCTCAGTTCCTCGCGCTGGATTTATGGGCCGACCCGCTCCCGTGGCTCACCATTGCCTTCTCCACGTTTCTGATCAACCTGCGCCACGTGCTTATGAGTGCATCCCTTGCCCCCAAACTCGGCCATTGGACACCCCTGCAAAAGTACCTCGGCTTCTTCATATTGGCTGATGAGGTCTGGGCTCTGTCTGAACAGCGCGCCATCAAGCATCACACCACTTTCAGTTTCTATCTCGGTGTTGGCCTGACCCTGTTCATCACCTGGCAAGTCGCAACAGTGGTCGGAAGCCTGATAGGCGCAGTCATGGGCGACCCATCCCGCTACGGTCTGGACTTTGCGTTCACCGCTCTCTTCATCTGTCTGGTCATGGGCTTCTGGCAAGGCCGCAAAACTGGTGTAGTCCTCGCAGCGAGCGGTATAGCAGCAGTTCTCACTCACAAGTTCGTTCCAGGTGCCTGGTACATAATCGCTGGCGCAATCGCAGGCGTCATCGCCGCAGCAGTCCAGTATGACGAAAAAACCAACGGGCTCCAGAAACCTGCGGAGGCACTTCAATCATGATGTCAGAAGTCTTCGCAGTTGATCCGCTTGTCCTCTTCACCATTGTGGCAATGGCAGCAGGAACTTACCTGACCCGCATCGCAGGGCTGGTGCTGACAAAATTCGTCACTTTCTCAGGCAGAACTGAGGCAGCCTTGCAAGCCGTTCCGCCAGCAATCCTTATGTCGGTCGTCGCCCCAACAGCCTTCGCAACCGGCATCGCAGAGACCGCAGCAACAGCCATCACCGCGATTGCAGCCCTACGCTTGCCAATGCTGGCAGCCATGACACTCGGTGTTGTCAGTGTTGTCGTGCTCAGAATGGCACTCACTGTCATTTAAACAAAAACCCCGCTCCATGAAGCGGGGTTTTCTTTAACCTAATGAGAAGCAGGAGCGACTCAGGAAACCGGACGGGTCGCCTCTTCCAGCCAAGCTTTGGTCTCGCCATCAAGCAGTGGCCCAACCAGTTCCCGCACACGAGCATGGTAAGCATTCAGCCAGTTCAGCTCGAACGCGGAGAGAAGCTTGGTATCCACCATACGCAGGTCAATCGGTGCCAGTGTAAGCGGCTCAAAACCGAGCATCTTCTGATCACCACCCTCAATTGCAGCAGCAGGCGTCACCAGCTCAAGGTTCTCAATCCGGATGCCGTACTCATCAGCCCGGTAATAACCCGGCTCATTGGAAAGGATCATACCCGGCTTCAGCGCGATACTGTTTGGAGCTTTGGAGATCCGCTGCGGACCTTCATGCACGCCCAGATAAGAGCCGACACCGTGGCCAGTGCCATGGTCGAAGTCGAGCCCCTGCTTCCAAAGATCGATACGAGCCAGCGTATCCAGTTGTGACCCAGTCGTCCCAACAGGAAAACGCGCGGTCGCAATAGCAATATGGCCCTTCAGAACAAGCGTAAAGTGCTTGCACTGCTCAGCAGTCACAGCTCCAACAGCAAGCGTACGTGTGATGTCTGTCGTGCCATCCTCGTACTGCGCACCGGAGTCGATCAGATACACACTGTTCAGCTCAATCGGCAGATTGCTATCGTTGCTCACACGGTAGTGACAGATCGCACCGTGAGGACCAGCCGCTGAAATGGTGTCAAAGGAAATGTCCTTCAAAGCACCCGTCTCACGGCGGAACTCCTCAAGCTTTTCAGCAACAACAACTTCAGTCAGGCCACCAAGAGGCGCCGTCTTCTCAAACCATGCAAGGAAGCCAGCATAAGCAACACCGTCACGCAGATGCGCCGCTTTTGCGCCCTCAATCTCAGCTTGATTTTTAACAGCCTTGGGCAGCAGAGTTGGCTCCTGCCCTTCCACAACATGGCCGCCATTGTCAGCAACCGCATCATAAAGAGCCTGACCCGCAAGACCGGTATCAATGAGCACTCGTTTGCCTTCAGTACCCAATGCTTTCAATGCAGGTGCAAGTTCTGTCGGTCCTGCAATATCAGCAAGAGCGCTCAGCTCATCACGCACTTCATTGGAAAGCTTGCGCCCATCAATAAACAGCGATGGCTTGCCGTTAGTCGGCACCAAAGCAAAAGACAGTGGCAGCGGCGTATGCATCACATCGCTACCGCGAATGTTCAATAGCCACGCAATGGAGTCTGGCTGTGTCAGAAGCGCTGTATCTGCCTCTTTTCCAGCAATCAACTCACCAATACGCTTGATCTTGTCTGCAGCACTTTCACCAGCAAACTGCATCCCGTGCATTTTCACGGCACCAAGCGGCGCTTCCGGGCGATCACTCCAAACGGCATCGACAGGATTGCTTTCAATAGCAACCAGCTGTGCACCAGCCTTTTCACAGGCAGCTTTCAGGGAGCGCACCTGACGAACAGGGTGCAACATCGGATCGTAACCGATCTTCTGACCTTCTGCCGCATTCTCACGAAGCCAGCCCGTCAGCGGCTCTTCAATCAGATGACGATAGGCAAAAGCCTCCTCATCCACCTGATCCCGCACCTGAATGGTGTAGCGGCCATCAATAAAAACAGCTGCCTTGTCACTGAGAACACCAGCAATACCAGCAGAGCCGGTGAAACCCGTCAGCCACTCAAGGCGGCAGTCACTATCAGGAACATACTCACCTTGGTGAGCATCTGCCCGCGGCACCAAAAAGCCATCAAGCCCACGCGAGGCCAGCTCATCTCGCAGAGCGGCCAACCGAACCGGCCCACGAGATTTATCATTTACTGTGTCAAAGCTTTGAAACATGACGGAAGGCTAATGCCGATCGTCACGCAACTCAACCACACAAACACGGCTCCTAAGAGGAATTTATACTCTCAATTCAGGCGGTGAGGATACAGAAGTACACAATCCATGCGTTATACGCAGATCTGCTATGTACTCCATGCAATTTCAGATCATGACAATACAGAGATATGCAAAAAACGCATAAGTGTCATGCGAAACTATCTCTTTTTTTACAAACTAAAATAATAGATAACTCCTCTTGTCGACGGGGCGCTTCCCTCCCAAAGCAAACCGGTGGATCACAACTCCTCCCAAAGTGATCTGCACGACAAAAATGGCCGGCATCCATCAGCTGCTGATAAAGCGCTAGAAATGCCACTCATACAGCTGGATTCCTCCTCCCGGTATCTAGCAAGCTAAGCAAATTCCTCCCAGTTGCTTGGCACACAAAAAAACCTTTGCTTCCCCGGCAATTTCCTCCCAATTTGCCGGATCAGGAAGCAAAGGTTTTTTGTTTTTTTGCATTTCAATCAGACATCAAAAAACCCTCACTGCATCAGCAATGAGGGTTTAGAATTATTGCAGCGTATCTCCAAAAAGTGGAAACCGGTTTTCGGAGATACGCAAAAACAAAGGCTAAAGCAGTTCATGCGTTTCCATTTAAATGCGAACTGCTTTAGCGAGCTGCCAGACCTTACGAGTCCCAATTGCCTTTGGCAAAGGTCAGCGTCAGCCATCCTTCAATCTCGCGGCGATGCACAAGCTTCAATCCCTGCTGTCCATACGCCGAGATGATCCGTGGACCATGCTCAATCCGCAAGCCGGACAGAACCAGCGTAGACTTATGCGCAAGGTGAGCGCACAGTTTAGCGGACATCTGCATCAACGGTCTTGCAAGAATATTGGCAACAACCAGATCAAACGGGCCAAACTCATTAAAGCGGCGGTCATCTACACCAGCACGGGTGAAGGCTTTGAAGTGAGGCCCCACATTGTTCTTGCGCGCATTATCAATCGCAGCTTCCACTGCAATAGGATCGATGTCGGTCGCCAGAACTTCAGAGCTGGTCAGCTTAGCAAGTGCAATGCCCAGAACACCCGTTCCGGTGCCTAAATCAAGCATACGGTGGTATTTGTGCCGCTTCAACAAGCGCTGAAGCTCCAAAAGGCAACCTTCAGTCGTACCATGGTGACCGGTACCAAAAGCCTGCGCTGCTTCAATCTCGATACCAATGTCAGACTGGCCGACAGCATCACGATCATGCGCACCATGAACGATAACCCGATCCGCACGAACCGGCTTCAAACCTTCAAGAGATTTGGCAACCCAGTTGATGTCAGGCAGCGCCTCAACTTCAGCAAAGCTTGGAATAACGCCGCCTTCAAACTGATCAAACAAACGCATTTCAACCAGATTGATTGCGTCATCAACCGTAGATTCCAGAACCAGCACTTCTGCGGTCCAAGTTTTTCCGTCCTTGGAGCTTTCAAAGACGGCAACTGGGAACCCGTCATCTTCAAAGCGCGCCTCCATAATATCGGAGAGTGCTTTTGCTTCAGCCTCAGGTGCCGGAATGCGAACCCGGATCGTGTCCATGCAAAATCCCTTAGTTACGATGAGCCATCAAAACTCAGTGAAAACCTTTGCCTAGGCGTATAGAAGGTGCAGCACCGAAAAGCCAGTACTCACGAGGTTTTCTCGCGCTCTGCTGCATATTCGCAGGGAACAAGGCTAAGTATTGTTGAACCAGCAATCGGCATCGCAGCCTTGGTGCCATTCAGCGGGCGAAGCTTCTTGGTCGGGTCTATCAACATCAGCACAATAGCCGTCTCCGGCAAAGCCTCCTGAAACTCGGTCCAGCCATAAGTATCTGTCAACTCACTGGCTTTGATGAACCAGCCTTCACGGATCTTCGTTTCAAGGTCATTATAACTGTGCTCTGGTGTCAGAAAGGGACGACCGCCAAGCGTCACAACACGGCGAAACTTTTCCTTCTCGCTTTGCTCTTCTGAGGGTGCAAACTGATACACCTCCCCTCGCCCCATAAGCGGTCCAAAGTTTGTGGTCACCAGCGCGTTGTAATCATCATTATCAGTCACTGCGAGCAAAACGCTGTAATTCTCAAGCGGAAGCTCATTCTCAACTTCCTCAGAAAGAACCTCGCCATAGTGGTTCGCAAGCCCGGCATTGCGCGAAAGCCGCAACTTACCCCAGTTGCGATCAACAGTAAGGCTCGGAACATCCAGCGTTTTCAGTTTGGTCGCAAGCGCTACGCTAAACCGGCTCGCCCCAACAATCAGCAATCCCGGCCCCGTATGGCTGGAAAGCCCCAGCCACCGCGCAAACGGCCCAAGCGAAAACCCGTGCGCAAACACAGTGGCAACCACAACGGCAAACGACAAAACCGCCAACCGCTCTCCATCAGGAGCCCCATGTTCAACAAGCGACCTTGCAAACAAGCCAGAAACCGCGACAGCCACAATACCGCGTGGCGCAATCCACCCAACCAGCAAACGTTCTTTCCAGCTCAAGTGAGCGCCAATGGTTCCAACCCAAACCGAAATAGGCCGGATCACGAACAACAGCACCAGAATAAATGCCAAATCCTCCAACCTAAACTCCGCAAGACTGCCAAGCTGAACCGAAGCCGTCAAAACAATGAATACCGAAGACACCAGAATGATCGTGACGGCTTCCTTAAACCGTTTCAGCTCTTCAAGACTGGCAAGACGAGAGTTACCAAGCACCAGCCCAAGAACCGTCACCGTCAGCAGACCGGATTCCTCCAGCACCAGATCAGAAAGCGCATAAGCACCCATCACACTCACAAAAATCAGCGGAACTTTGAGAAATTCAGGAACACGGCCACCAACAAACAGCCAGATCAATCCACGCCCCAGCGCCCAGCCACCAACACCGCCAATCAGCAGCCCAGCCACAGCCCGGATCGCCAGCACCCAAAAACCGTGGTCGCCGTGATAAACCAGATACCCTTCAAACATGAACACCGCGAGCAGCGCACCAAGCGGATCAGCAAGGATTGCTTCCCAGCGCAGCAGCGAACTCACCCGTCGCTCTAACCGCGCCTGACGCAGAAGGGGAATAATGACAGTAGGACCGGTAACAATCAGAATTGCAGCAAACACCAGCGCCGAAGGCCAGCTCAGCTCTGCGATATAGTGGGCATTCAATGCGCTCAACAAAAACGCGATAAAAGCGCCCAAAAGAACGAGCCGCCAAACCGCCTTCTCAACACCGCCAATACGTTGAAAGTTAAGAGAAAGACCGCCTTCAAACAGAATAACGGCAACACCAAGCGCAACAGTTGGACGCAACAAATCACCGAACAACGCAGTTGGGCTGAGAACACCCGTGGCAGGACCAATGAGAAAGCCAGCAACAAGCAGAAGAACGATCGCAGGCAAAGACCATCGCCAGGCAAGCCATTGTGCACCAACGCCCGCCACACCAATTATCGCAAGCGCGAGAACCACCTCATTCATTGCCATCTCCCAACACAACTTAGAAGAGAGATAGCACAATCTACCCTAAAGGTAATTAACGCTTGAGTTGCAGCTTATGCCCGCTCAACAAAGCTATCGAGCACTTTCTTTTGGCCAGCTTTTTCAAAATCGACGGTGAGCTTGTTCCCCTCGATATCGCCGATCAATCCATAACCAAACTTCATATGGAAAATCCGCTCACCAATCGCAAAACCGCTTCCTGCCTCAGTAACGCTCTTGGCAACCAGCTCGCCTTCAATGGTCATCGGACCAGCCTTCTTGGCACGGCGGCTCTGGTTCCCACCATGCATTTTGCCATACTGCTGACCAGACGCTTGTGCCTTACGCGCCCGCTGCCAACCCGGCGTAGAGTACTTGCTTTGGAAGGGATCACTGTTGTCAAACCGGCTGGCACCGTATCCACCGCCAGCGCTATTCAGACCATACCCACCGTAAGAGCTGGAGGCCTCGACAACCTCAACACTATCTGCAGGTAGCTCATCCAGAAAACGGGAAGGAATGCAGGACTGCCACGAGCCATGAATGCGGCGGTTAGAGGTAAACCACACTTTCACACGCTTGCGGCCACGGGTAAGACCCACATAGGCAAGGCGCCGTTCTTCTTCCAGACCAGCTTGTCCGGTTTCATCCAATGCCCGCTGGTTCGGGAACACACCCTCTTCCCAACCGGGAAGGAAAACACTATCAAATTCAAGGCCTTTTGCAGAATGGAGCGTCATAATCGAGACCGCATCTTCTTCCGCATCGCTGTCCTTATCCATCACCAGCGAGATGTGCTCAAGGAATCCAGCCATGCTCTCAAACTCTTCCATGGAGCGGATAAGTTCTTTCAGGTTGTCCAATCGCCCCGGCGCTTCAGCAGACCGATCCTGACGCCACATCTGGGTGTAACCACTCTCATCAAGAATGATCTCCGCCAGTTCCGTATGGCTCATGGTCTCAACCTGATTACGCCAGTTCTCCAACATGCCAAGAACATCCGCCAGCGCAGCACGAGCTTTCGGACGCAGCTCATTGGTCTGAACCAACTCTTCCGCAGCGATCATCAGCGGAATAGCGCGTTCCCGCGCATAAGCATGCACAATCTTCAGCGTCGCTTCACCAAGCCCGCGCTTCGGCGTATTCACGATACGCTCAAAAGCCAGATCGTCTGACGTCTGCATCACACAGCGGAAATAGGCGAGCGCATCGCGGATCTCCATACGCTCGTAAAAGCGCGGACCACCGATCACGCGGTAGTTCAATCCAAGCGTGACAAACCGGTCTTCAAACTCGCGCATCTGGAACGACGCACGCACCAAAATGGCCATTTCATTCAGAGAATGCCCATGGTTTTGAAGGGCTTCAATCTCGTCACCAATGGAGCGGGCTTCCTCTTGAGAATCCCAGGCCGAGGTAACCTGCACCTTCTCTTCTTCCTCAGATCCCATCTGATCAGTGAAAAGGGTTTTACCAAGACGGCCCTGATTGTGCGCAATCAGATGAGAAGCCGCAGATAGGATGTGACTGGTCGAGCGATAGTTCCGCTCAAGACGAACCACAACAGCACCCGGGAAATCCTGCTCAAATCTCAGGATGTTATCAACCTCAGCACCACGCCAGCCATAAATGGACTGGTCATCATCGCCAACACAGGCCACGTTCGGATTGCCCTGCGCCAGCAGACGCAACCACATGTACTGCGCGATGTTGGTATCCTGATACTCATCCACCAGCATGTAACGGAAGCGATGCTGGAAGCTCTTCAGAACGTCATCATGCTCTTTGAAGATCGTGATGCAATGCAGCAGCAAATCACCAAAATCACAGGCATTCAGGATCTTAAGTCGTTCCTGATAGGTCTCATAAAGCTTGCGCCCCAAGCCATTAGCAAAGGCCTGTGCGTCACCAGCTGAAATCTGAGAGGGTGTAAGCCCGCGGTTCTTCCAGCTGTCCAGCAGCCCGGCAAATGTCTTTGCAGTCCAACGTTTTTCGTCCAGTCCTTCCGCTTGAATGATCTGCTTGATCAAACGAACCTGATCGTCCGTATCCAGAATTGAGAAGGACGACTTCAATCCAACAAGCTCAGCATGGCGGCGCAAAATCTTCACGCAGATGGCGTGGAACGTGCCGAGCCAGGCCATGCCTTCAACGCCATCACCAATGTAAGCGCCAATGCGCGTTTTCATCTCGCGGGCAGCTTTGTTGGTGAAAGTCACAGAAAGGATCTGCCCCGGAGTGGCATGACCCGTTGCCAGAATATGTGCAATACGCGTTGTCAGAACACGTGTCTTACCAGTGCCAGCACCTGCAAGAACGAGCACTGGTCCGTTGATCGTCTCAACAGCAAGTCGTTGTTCTGCATTCAATCCTTCCATGTAGGCTGGGGCGTTGGTTTGCCGTGCAGCCATGGCCCTCGCTGCGATACCACCTGCCTTGGGCTGTGGTGCAGCCAGAGGATCAGCAGGGTGAGCAGGTATTCCGCGATGAAGTGGGCCAGAAGAGTTTGCCATTGAGCTCGTTAGATCCTTTGAACGCATACCCCTCTCAAATCAGAGGGAGAATCTCCAATACTTAACGAGGAACAATATAGCAACAACATTGAAGAAGCGAGGCATCAGCAAAGAGATACACATCGTTTTGTAGGGCAAGGCATCTTCACTCAGTAACTCTTGCCTCACGCCAGTTTTGCTCTGTGATGTTTTATCAAGCTTGTTCTGAGTTACTTGAAATCCGGGAGGCCCTTTAGTGTTTTAAAGAGGAAGTATGCGTATACCTGCCAACGAGAATAACTCAGCTTAGCAATGGGAATATCTTCACTTCCGAAAGACAAACAACACTGTAACAACCTGAAAGAAAAACTATGAATACTGGTAAGTTACACATGACACGTCGGAACGCCGTCATTGGCATCTCCGGTTCTTTACTGGCAGCACCTGCTCTGGTTTCCTCCGCCCAGGCCAACCACCACGGCTCCACCGATTACACCAACAAGACGCTGACAATCAGCCCCTTCTCACTTGCCATCAGTGAAATGGCGACAATGAAGGCCAGCAATCCATTGGTGCGCCAGTTTGCAGAGCTGGAAAGCGAAGAACAAACTGCGGTCTCAAAAGTGATTGAATCCACAGGCGCCATGCCTCCCCCGCGTCCCGCTGCTCTGGAAGACATCTACAAGAAGCTGGAGGCCGAAAACGGTGAGGACTTTGACCGTCTGTACATCTCAGCTGAAATCACTGGTCATGAGGACTTGCTGAAGATTCAATCACCGGAATCCGGTAAAAAGCCTGTGAACGTGGATGTGGCAACAGCAACCATTCTGGTCGCTTTCATCCATACCCATCTGGCGATGCTGGCAGAGATCCGCAAGCAAATCGGCTAAACAACTCATTCAAACATCTCAGAAAACACCAGTGGTGCGCTCCGGCCCCACTGGTGTTTTCCTGTCAAATTCAGCCAACCCAACGATCACATCTTCAAATTTGGCTCAATTATCGCTGTCTCCCGAGAGATCTTGCTAAGATTTCCTGCCCACTCTCTTAGCCAAGGATGTTGCTTCTGGAGAACATCTGACCGCAACTGGAATGGAGCTTGAGATATGCCGAAGGTCATTTGCAGATATAAGAACTACGATGATTTCTATAAAAACCGCACAAGCATCTGGGCTGAAATCAGACGTCGGATGAACATCCACGCGACGGACACTGCAAGGCTTCGACAAACTCATTTTCCAGGGCAAGGCAGCCATCCGACTGACCTACGACAATCATGTTGAAGACGCACCGGATATGAAGAAAGCCAGAACGAACATTGCCGCACTTGAAAAAGAGAAAGCAAGAACCTTCCGTTTTGTTCAGGCCTCAAAGTCACTGGAAGAGGATATCTCGACAAAACACAAAATGCTCAAAGTGCTCGAAAGCCAGCTGAAGCAGCAGGAAAAAGACCCCAAAACTGATCCCAACTATCGCGATACAGCGAAAGAGCTCAAAAAACTGCTCAAGCTCCAGCCTGCAGTCAAAAAGAAGATCCAGGAATACGACAGTGCTCTGAAAGCACTTGAAAAAGCTGAAGCAGACTACGACCCGTTGAAAAAGCAGATCGAGAAAACCATCCCCATGAGCGTGCAGACAGATGGTAAGAACATGATGCTCTATATCGGCGGACGCGCCGAAGCATCTGTCCGCCTAAGAGCAACACTGGCGCAGAAGTAGGCTCGCCGCAAGTCTACCAATGCAGCGAGAGGAGCCCCAAAGCTCCCTCGCTCTTTTGCTATTGATCGCCAACCAACTCGAACCAGTCATCTTCGGAGATAACCTGAACACCAAGGCTCTGTGCTTTAGTGAGCTTGGACCCGGCCTTCGGACCCGCGATCACCAGATCGGTTTTCTTGGAAACAGAACCAGACACTTTCGCACCCAGACTTTCCGCACGTACCTTCGCCTCATCCCGGCTCATGCGTTCCAAACTACCTGTAAACACGAGTGTTTTTCCAGCAACGGGGCTGTCAGAGCTATCAGCAACAACCACATCAAGCGGGGTGATCTGGTCAATCAGTGCAGCAAGCGCGTCGCGGTTATGTTCCTCTGCAAAGAACTCGACCAGAGCATTGGCAACCGTACCGCCAATTCCGTCAATGTCATTGAGTTCACGGTAAGCTTCTGAAGTTGCATCAGTTGCTGCAATCATGGCATCAGAAAATGCACTCCAGGAGGAGTACGCCCGAGCCAGAAGCTTGGCATTTCCCTCTCCAACATGGCGAATTCCAAGCCCGAAAATCAAACGATTTAGTTCAATTTGCCGTTTGCTATCAATAGCTTCAAACAGCTTACGCGCAGAAACAGCACCAAACCCCTCACGCGAACGCAGTTTGTTAAGCGAACTCTTGTCCCGTTCCGCTAACGTGAAGATGTCCGCTGGTGTGCGGATCCCACCTTTATCCATGTCATATTCGTAGAACGCTTCCACCTGCTTCTCGCCCAGTCCTTCAATATCGAAGGCATTACGGGAAACGAAATGCTTAAGCTTCTCAATCGCTTGCGCTGGACAAATCAATCCACCTGTACAACGCCGAATAGCATCAACCTTGCCAGAGTTTGGGTTGACTTCGCGAACAGCATGAGAACCACAGGCCGGACAGTTCACGGGATACTCGAACGGAGCCGAATCCTCAGCCCGTTTACTCAAGTCCACGTCCACGATTTGTGGGATAACGTCACCGGCACGCTGGATAATCACCGTATCACCAACACGGATGTCCTTGCCATCTCGGATGGGTTCACCATCCTGACCAATGCCTTTGATGTAGTCCTCATTGTGAAGAGAGGCATTAGAGACCACAACACCGCCAACCGTAACAGGTTCCAGCTTTGCAACCGGAGCCAGTGCACCTGTTCGTCCCACTTGAATTTCAATGGCATTGAGCGTTGTAAACGCACGTTCTGCTGGAAATTTATGAGCAATCGCCCAACGCGGTGAGCGCGATACAAAGCCAAGGCGCCCCTGCAGATCCAGCCGGTCCACCTTGTAAACCACGCCGTCAATATCATAACCAAGACCGGAGCGATCCTCCTCGATCCCATGATAGACTTTCAGGAGTTCCTCAGCACTCTCACAGCGCTTCATCAGCGGGTTGATCTGGAAGCCCCACTGCCCAAACAGCTCCACCATGCCCATCTGTGTCTCAGCAGGAACCTCACTCATGTCCCCCCAGGCATAGGCGAAGAACTTGAGCGGGCGGGTCTTGGTGATCTCGGAATTTAGCTGTCGCAAAGACCCTGCTGCCGCATTGCGCGGGTTTGCAAACACCTTGCCGCCGTTGGCTTCCATACGCGCATTCAGTGCCGCAAAGTCCGCATGACTCATGTAAACTTCGCCGCGCACTTCAACCACATCCGGCACACCCGCAGGCAACACCTGCGGAATATCCTTAATGGTCAGCGCATTAGCTGTCACATTCTCACCAGTGGTGCCATCACCACGGGTTGCGGCATAAACCAGTTTGCCGCTCTCATAGCGCAAGGAAAGGGAAAGGCCATCAATCTTCGGCTCAGCCGTCACCGCAAGTGCGCCCATCAACGGATCATACTTTAAGAAGCGGCGCACTTTGCCAATGAAGTCCTGCACATCCTCGTCAGAAAACGCATTGTCCAACGAGAGCATCGGCACGGCGTGAGTGACCTTGCCAAAGCCTTCAACAACAGCACCACCAACCCGGTTGCTTGGGCTGTCAGCACGCACCAGTTCCGGATAAGCAGCTTCCAAAGCCTCATTCCGGCGGCGCAGCGCATCATAGGTCGCATCATCAACAATCGGCGCATCTTTGGTGTGATAGGCCGCATCATACTCAGCTATCAGCCCCGCCAGCCGCTCCAGCTCCAGCGCAGCTTCGTCCGCGTTCAGGGCTTCAATTTCTTTTTGAGAGGTATCAGCAAGGCTCACCGGTTTACTCACCTGTTTAATCATCAACTGGGCATTAGTCTTATCGCCACCGGGAATAACACACCAGCCAGAACAGTTAGGATTTAGACAGGAATTACTCTGGACCCGAGAAAAGTTGGGCCACGACTTTGCGCAGTTTGCGTTGCTTTGTGTGATTTTGCGTTGATCTGCGTTTTTTACGTGAAACCTGCGTTCCTATGTAACGGACGGCCAAGGCTCAGGTTGTCCCGAACCCTTCATCCTTTTCACGCTCATCAGAAAGGGAGTTATCCCCCTCCTCTAGTTCATCCCCTACACTAACTTGCATCTGATCAATACCAATCATCCGGGTCAACACAGCAGCCAACGCCAGCGCGGTGAAGATTGGCCCCACCGGGAAGCCATGAGCCGCCAGCGCAATATTGACGATTGGCAAAAGATAAACCGCAAACAAAAGGAGCGGCGCCACAAACGGGGAATCTGCATCATCATCAAACAGACCAGTGCGTGTCGCATAAAGGTAGAGCGCAGGAGAAAGCACTGCATAGTCCCAGAGGAACAGGAAAGGCGTTGCCAGCAAAACACACAGCGTCACAGCAAGATTACGGGCAATCGGTTCACGCTCACGCATAAACAGCCAGAACACCACCACGAACGCCAGAACAGTGAAAGGCAATTGCACCAGATATCCAGCCGTCGCAGAAAACCCGAGAGCCCGCATCGCCCCAAACGCAGATGGGATCAGATAAAGGAAGCTGCCCTCACCCTGGTCCATGACTGTTGCCAGTAAGGACGGAACCGTATCCAGATAGATCCACCAAAGACCAGACCCAAAGAACACAGCCGAGGCATCAACAAGAAACGCCACTGTCGCAACACACGCACACAGCGCGATGATACTGCGATGGGCAATCAATATGATCGGTATCAGCATGAACAGCTCAGGCTTGATGGAAACACAGCCAAGCAACACCCCCGCCCACGCCGGATGACGGTCCAGCAAACGAAGCCCGCCATAAAGGAACCCGCCCGCCAGCATGCCAAACTGGCCGTAAAACAGGTTCACCAGTGTTGCAGGAGCAAAAATGAAAAAGGTGAACGCACGAATAGGCGCTTTACGGCTAAAGGCGACCGAAAACGAGAGCAAAGCTCCCATCCCCATCCAAAGGCTATAAGCTTGGAGATAGGTCAACCCAGACAGCGGGACCAGAAAGACCAGCAGACTTGGCGGATGCACCCACGCGTAAAAGCCGGAGCCACCAGCCACATTGCGCTGTACTTCATCATAAAACCAGCCAAAGTCATAAAGCTGCGCAGCTTGCCCCGCCACAGCCATGCGAGAGGCAAGCAGGAACTGGTAGAAGTCGCCCCCCACCCTGCGCAGATCGAATCCGTCAAGGCCCATCACCGATCCAAACAGATACAGCGGATAAACCACCACAATCAGCAGCAGCGCGATGACAAAATAGATCTGTAAGCGGGCGAACGAGATAAACATCTACCGGCCTCCATCTATGCATATCCCCGTAAGTGGTTCCGGTTTTCGGATGAGAATATGCGCAAGTATAAAGTCTTGGTTGCCGGAGAGTTTAGAAGATACCAAGTTAATTATTTGAATACGCTACGTAATTTAAGAATATCTTAGGGAAATGAAACAGTGTTCACGAGAAAAGGTATGCCACCAAATTCTTTATAGGAAAATCTGAAGAAGGGTTATGCTCGCAAAACCTATCCCTTGCGCCTGGATAGAGCATGACCTTGGCTCACCCAAATAAGGTCCACTCCCAAAACACCATGGCCACCACTCCCTCCTTGATTTTCCTAGGCAACTAGGGAACTCTCGCTCCTGCAATCAGGAGTTCCAATGGCCGCCCCTCAGGACGTAGAGCGTGTGCCTCTTATCGAGGCCCGAAATATCTCAGTCACCAAGCAAGGGCGCCAGCTCTTTCACACCTATTCGTTCAAGCTGTATGAAGGCGATAAACTGTGCCTCCGTGCCCCTTCCGGTCGTGGCAAAACGGTTCTCCTGCGCATTCTCGCAGGGCTGAATAAACCGGAGGCAGGCGAGCTGCTCTTCAACGGCGTCTCTTACACAGCAGGCGGACGAACACAGCTCCACAAACAGCTCAACTGGCTCCCTCAACGCGTGAGCCCTCTGGCAGACCATATTCATGAAGCTTTGCTGGCACCGTTTGAGCTGCAAGCCAATCACAAACGCAAGCCATCAGATACCCAGATGCTTCAGGCTCTCACAGCAGCAGGCCTGCCCAACACGGCACTTGATCAGGCGACCAGCAGCCTTTCCGGCGGCGAACGTCAACGCCTCGCGCTTGCCCGCGCACTGCTTTTGCAACGTCCCTTATGGATTGCAGACGAACCTACAGCATCCCTCGACAAAGCCCATGCCCTCGCCTGTGGTGACCTGCTGATGGAAAACACCGGGACACTGCTGGCTGTCACCCACGACACCCACCTTCAAAGCAAGATTGATCAGGTAATTGAACTGCCCGAACCAGCACAGCCAGGTTCACAGGAGCGCGTGCAATGACCTCAAATGTCGCGTGGAGTGATCTAGCTCTCTTTTATCTCATAGCAATCATCCCACTGTCCCTGCTCTGGACTATGGGCCTCAAAGACCTGTCACGGGATCTGGCAATATCCATTGCCCGCATGAGCATTCAGCTGCTTGTCATCGGTTTCTATCTGCAAACCGTCTTCGATCTGGACAATCTGGCCCTCAACCTGCTCTGGCTGGTCGCCATGGCGACAATCGCCGCAATCACCTCGGCTGGCCGCGCACAAATGCCCCGCCTCAAATCAACAGCCCCGCTCACGGCAGCTATACTCATTGCCATGCTGCCAGTGCTGCTGATGTTCATCGTAATCTTCAGCCGTCCTGTGCCGTGGTACTCTGCGCAAGTCACCATCCCAGTCGCCGGCATGCTGCTCGGCAACGCTCTGGGGTCACTGGTCATCGCCCTGCGCCGGTTCAACTTAAGAACGCCGGAAGATAAGGAACACATCGAGCTGCTCACCACCATGGACGCGACCAAACTGGAAGCCCGGCGAACACTCGTCAAAGCCTCCCTGCGCGCAGCCGCCTCTCCCGTTATCGCCAGCATGGCAACACTGGGACTGGTCTCGCTGCCCGGAATGATGACAGGTCAGATTCTCGGCGGCTTCAACCCGATCGAGGCGGTCCAGTACCAGATCGCTATCATGCTCGGCATCTCCGCCACCCAAACCCTCGCCATCATCCTCGCCCTCCGCTTCACCATCTACATGGAGCCAGAGTACGAGTGATCAGAGACAAAGAGCCTTACACCAGCAATTCTTGGCCATCAGCGATTTTGCGGGAGGGCCTGAGCTTTTTCGGTCTGATGGAATGAGCCAACATACGGGCAATTACTTTGTGACAGTCTACCTGTGTATCGTCGGAGACGCGGTTCCGGGTACCTGAGGCTATAAGTAAGTCAATAACTTACTATAGGAGGGGATCAAGTTTACCCTTATGTGTTGCAGGAACTCCGATCAAAGTAGGAGGCTTAAATCAGCTCTTCTTGGCCCATAAGACGCTTGGCCGCGGCACGGGCTTCTTCGGTGATGGTGGAACCGGCGAGCATGCGGGCGATCTCTTCGTGTCGGTCACCCTCGGCGATCTCAGTCACACGTGTCGCCACACGGTCCTTCTCCACCTCATCCTTACGGATCAGGAAGTGACCATTGGCACGCGCTGCCACTTGCGGTGCATGCGTAACCGTCAGCACCTGAACACTGTTCGCAAGGCGGGCAAGACGCACGCCAATTGCTTCAGCCACGGCACCGCCAACACCCGTGTCGATCTCATCAAACACCAGTGTTGGAGACGAGCCCTTATCTGCCAGCGACACCTTCAGCGCCAGCAGGAAACGGGAGAGTTCACCACCCGAAGCAACCTTGAACATAGGCCCCGGACGTGTACCCGGGTTGGTCTGCGCCCAGAACTCGGCAGTGTCGATACCGGACGGCCCGCGCTGTTCAACATCACTCTCGATATTGATGATAAACCGCGCCCGTTCCAGCTTCAGTGCCGGAAGCTCAGCATGAACTGCAGTCTCAAGGCCTTTAGCAGCTTTCTGACGCTTCTTTGACAGCGCCGCCGCCAGCTTGTCATAGGTTTGCTTGGCGGCCTCTACAGCGCTTTCCAGCGCCTGCAATTTCTCTTCACCTGCATCCAGATCAGAAAGATCACCTTCCATCTGGGCCCGCAGTTTAGCAAGGTCATCCGGCTGTACAGAATACTTGCGAGCTGCAGCCCGCAATGCGAACAGACGTTCTTCCGTCTGCTCCAGCTCTTGCGGGTCAAAATCCGTATCACGCAGCGCCTGTTCCAAACCACCGCGCGCTTCCTCCAGCTGGTCCAGAGACCCGCCGATGGCTTCAACCACACTTGTCAGATAGTTCGGCGCAAGATCAACTTTGCGCTCAAGACGGCGCAACAAACTGGAAAGCTCAGGGATTGGAGAGGCTGGTCCGTCAAGTGCCTCATAGCCCTCGCGCAGATCGCCTGCAATCTTCTCCACCTGCATCATATCCTGACGCCGCAGAGCAAGCTCGTTCTCTTCTCCGTCACGAGGATCAAGCGCGCTCAATTCATCAGCACTGGAGCGCAGATAATCCGCCTCACAGCGGGCTTCTTCAATGCGCGCAACATGATCTTTCAGGGCCTTCTCGGCAGTGCGAACCGCTTTCGCGCTCTGCCCCACCTTTGCAGCATCACCTTCCAGCCCGCCAAAGCTGTCCAGCAGCTGACGATGGCTCTCAGGATCAATCAGGGCGCGGTCATCATGCTGTCCATGAACCTCAACCAGCAACTCTCCAATCTGCCGCAGCAGACCAGCACTCACGGGCGAGTCATTCACAAATGCACGGGTACGTCCATCAGACGCCTGAACACGGCGCAAGATGATGTCACTGTCGTGCTCTAGTTCATTTTCCTGAAGAAGGGTGCGAAGAGGGTGCGTCATTGGAACGTCGAAAACTGCGCTCACCTGACCGCGGTCCTGACCATGCCGAACCAGTCCGGCGTCTCCTCGCCCACCAAGGGCGAGGCTTAAACTGTCAAGAAGAATAGACTTACCTGCACCGGTTTCACCCGTCAGAACACTCATGCCGTCGCTGAAATGCAAATCCAGCTTATCAATGAGAACGATATCCCGAATAGAAAGCGATGCCAGCATGGTAGTCTAGGAAACTCCGATTCCTTGAAAGGCTTAAAGGAGTTTCATATCCCCAAATGCCCTGCTAAGCCAGCTGCCTTTGTTCTCATGTGGCTCCAGACCGCCCTTTTTCAAAAGAGAAAACGCATCTTTGTACCACTGGCTCTGCGGGAAGTTGTGTCCCAGCACCGCTGCAGCTGTCTGTGCTTCGTTCGTCACACCAAGTGCATAATAGCTTTCGGTCAGACGATAGAGCGCTTCTTCAACGTGACGGGTGGTCTGATAATTGCTCACCACAGTCTTGAAGCGGTTGATAGAGGCAAGGTAGTTACGGCGCGCCAGATAGTAGCGGCCAACTTCCATTTCCTTACCAGCCAGCTGATCTTCCGTCGCGCGGATACGCTGACGAGCCTGCTTGGTGTATTCAGAATCTGGGTAACGCTGAACAACTTCACGCATTGCGTCCAATGCTTTGGCGGTCACAGCCTGGTCACGACCCACATCTGGGATCTGACGGAAGTAGGACTCACCAATAATGAAGAGCGCGTAGGCGGAATCATCATTACCAGGATAAAGCGAGGTAAAGCGCTCAGCAGCGGAAATCGCTTCAGGATACTTACCCATTTTGAAGTTCAGGTAAGCAATGTTGATCAGCGATTTACGCGCGAATTCGGAGTAAGGATAGATGCGGTCAAGCTCGTAGAACTTTTTCGCAGACGCTTGCACGTCGCCAGATGCACGAAGAGCCAAAGCCTCATTGAACATCACTTCCGCAGGAGTTTCATCCAGCGCAAGATCATCAACATCATCCTTGGTTGCACAGCCCGCAATAACGAGTGCCATCGCCAAAGAGGTATATCTAATCGCTCTTTTGAGGCGATTAGCCCCCAAAGCAGTCCCGGCAGCATCTGAACGCAGCAATGTTTCCGACTCCTATCGTGTTGGGATTCGGGTAAAATCCCTCCCAGTTCACGCTTCTATCTCAATGTTTGGATAACGTCACGTAGTACCACAGCATTTGCCTCGAATTTATGTCGGAATAGAGGCAAAAACCGTTGAATAACTATTTTAGCCTCAGGAGACGTTAGGGCCAAATGCTGCAGCCTGCAGTCCGCCAATCAACTCGGCATGACCTTTTTCGCGTGCATGACGATCTACCAGAGCAACATCAGCTTCGACAATTTCAAAAGCATCCGGGTTCTTGAAAAGCTCCACAAGGATGCAGTGATTCATACGGTGACCGCCTTTGTAAGAGCGGTACTCGCCCAAAATAGGCAAGCCAGCAAGAGCAAGATCACCGATCGCATCAAGGCTTTTGTGACGTACGAATTCGTTTGCCCAACGGGTTCCTTCAGGGTTCAGAACGCGATCACCGTCAAGAGCGACGGAGTTCTCTAAGGAAGAGCCCATGGCAAAGCCAAGCTTCCAGAGCTTCTCAACATCCTGCACGCTACCAAAGGTACGGGCACGGGAAATTTCATCACGGAAGTAATCAGGTGTCAGGTCAAACTTGAGCTGCTGACGACCGATTTTTGCGTGATCGAAATCGATGGTGATGTCAAAGCGTGTACCGTCAAACGGGTTGAGTTCACACCACTGATCACCGGAAACGTAACGAACTTTTTCTTTAACGCGGATGTAACGACGCTTTGCGCTCAGCGTTTTCAGGCCAACACGTTCGATAGCTTCAACGAATGCTTCGGAGCTACCATCCATGATTGGCATCTCAGGTCCGTCAATGTAAGCGGTCACATTGTCAACGCCCATACCGCGCAGAGCAGCCATCAGGTGCTCAACGGTAGAGATGCCGCTGTCATGAGGATCACCAAGTACGGTGCACAAAGATGTTGCAGTGACTTCCTTCCAGTTTGCTTCCGTCTGCACGTAGCCACCCTTGGTGCTACGATGGAAAACAATGCCGGAGTTCGCGTCTGCTGGGTGAAGTGTAATGGAAGCTGGACCGCCAGAGTGAACCCCAATACCATTCAAGGTTACACTGTCCGCAAGCGTTGTCTGTTTTTCGACACGCATTCCCATATTGTTCCAGCCTTTATCATTCCGCTCCAGGTACATACTGAACCTCACGAGCCACTACTTTCGAATACCCTCTGCGGGTTGGCTGGAACATAGCTCTTGGAGCTTACCAAATAAAATAAAGCTTTATTACGGTTTGTAACGTCCTGAAAATTTTAGGTACATTTACCGACAATTCCATTTAAAAACGCAAAGCAGCAACCCGGAAAAATCCGGATTGCTGCTCGAGAGGCGCGAGTTCTGTTGATAATCAGGTGGCTTGGCGGCGCAGGAACGCCGGGATTTCCAACTGATCATCTTCGATCATTTGTGAGCGTGCAGGCGCAGGGCGTCCACCAGCGTCCAGAGTCCCGGCTGCACCGTGATTCCGAGGCTCGGTTGGACGAGGCGCTGCTGGCTGGCGTGGAGCCTCAGCAAACGCATCTGCCTGCACTGGCTCATGGTGCTCCATGTGCTCGTCTTCACGGCGGCCAAGACCACCAGTCAGACGGCGCAGAAGACCCATTGGGCGACGCTCTTCTTCCATGTGATGCTCATCATGCTCTTCAACCTGCTGAGCCATAGTGGCTGGTGCTGGCTGAGGAGTTGCAGATGCCGGCTGTGGTGCAGGCGCTGCAGCAGGAGCATCCGTGCGCGCACGAATTTCACGCTGTGCAATTGGCGGAAAGTCTTCAACACGTGGCATACGTGTCTGAGGCTCTACCTTTTGTGCAACAGGTGGAATAAATGGCTCAGGAATATTGGTAGGCTCATCAAAAGCCTGCGTTGGTTCCTCAAGTGCATCATATTCCTGCACAGGCTCATAACGACGAGACTGATAAGGAGAAATTTCCACTTCCGGGTCAGTTGCAACAGCAACCGGCTCAGAGTGCATAAGTGTTTCGGCTGCTGCGGAGCCCATCGCGCGCATCGCACGAACTGGGGTGGGTGCAGGAGCTACTTCTACCGGCGCAGCTACCGCTGGACTGGGCGTAGGCGTAGTAGCGCTCTGCAGACGCTCTGTGAGTTCAGCCATACGAACCTCTGCAGGAGAGATATCTTCACGCAGCTCTTTGTCGATGCCGGTGGCAACAACAGAAACGCGGATAATACCGTCCAGAGATTCATCGAAGGTCGCACCAAGAATGATGTTCGCTTCTGGGTCTACTTCCTCGCGGATACGAGTTGCAGCTTCATCAACTTCAAACAGCGTCAGGTCGTTACCACCAGTGATGGAGATAAGCAGACCGCGCGCGCCCTTCATGGAAGTCTCATCAAGCAGCGGGTTCGCAATCGCAGCTTCAGCAGCCTGGATGGCACGCTGTTCGCCGGATGCTTCACCGGTACCCATCATCGCTTTACCCATGCCACGCATTATGGAGCGTACATCAGCAAAGTCGAGGTTGATGAGACCTTCTTTGACCATCAGGTCAGTGACGTTCGCTACACCGGAATACAGCACCTGATCAGCCATGGAGAAGGCGTCAGCAAAGGTGGTCTGTGCATTCGCAATGCGGAACAGATTCTGGTTTGGAATAACAATAAGAGTATCAACATTACGCTGTAACTCTTCGATGCCGGCTTCGGCAACACGCATACGTCTGGACCCTTCAAACTGGAAGGGTTTGGTAACCACACCGACGGTCAGTATACCTTGTTCACGCGCAGCTCGAGCAACAACTGGCGCAGCACCGGTACCGGTGCCACCACCCATACCCGCGGTGATAAACACCATATGCGAGCCGGACAGGTGATCGTTGATCTCGTCAATAACTTCTTCTGCAGCAGCTGCACCAACTTCAGGCTGGGAACCAGCGCCCAAGCCTTCCGTAACAGCAACGCCCATCTGGATAACACGCTCAGCCTGGCAAAGTGCCAATGCTTGTGCATCCGTATTAGCAACAACAAAGTCACAGCCCTGAAGACCGCTCGTTACCATGTTATTTACGGCGTTTCCGCCACCGCCACCAACACCGAATACGGTGATCCTGGGCTTCAATTCCTGAATATCAGGCATTTTCAGGTTGATTGTCATATTAACCTCGCGACCCTAATAACATGCCCGAAGTCGGGCATGTCGTTCTTCCTCTCGTGCGTCCGCCGCATCTGGCGAAACTCGTGATAGTGGGGGTTATGCGCTTCCCCACTAGAAACTTTCTCTAATCCACTGACCAACCCGAGCCAGATAGCTCCCGCGCCCTTTAAGGCCACGGCGTTGGTGCCGGGGTTCGAATTGCTCAATCTGCGCCACCTGCGGATAAATCAGCAGGCCCACAGCTGCCGAGAACGCCGGACCCTTGGCTTCCTCTGGCAAACCGGAGATACCCAGCGGACGCCCCAGACGCACACTGCGCCCAAGAATGCGTCGTGCCGTTTCAGAAAGGCCAGTCAACTGACTGCCCCCGCCTGTCAGCACAACACGTTTACCCACTCGGCCTGCAAAACCAGAAGCGACAATCCGGTCTCGCACCATCTCCAATATCTCTTCAACGCGCGGGCGAATAACCCGCGTCAGCATCGCCCGGGGGATCTGCGTTGGCAGATCGCCATCCGTATCCACGGGCGGCACCTGAATAAAATCACGGTCATCCACTACACTTGGCAGCGCAGACCCATGTAAAACTTTCAAACGCTCAGCAGCTTCCATCCGTGTGGAGAGCGCGCGCGCCACGTCCATGGTGACGTGATTACCGCCAACAGCCAGCGCATCCAGATGCACCATCTGACCATCAACAAAAATCGAAAGCGTGGTTGTGCCACCACCCATATCAATACAGGCAACACCCAACTCAATCTCGTCTTCTACCAGCGTGGAAAGGCCTGCTGCGTAAGGCGTCGCAACCAGTGACTCCACTTGCAGGTGTCCACGCTCAATACAAAGCTCCAGATTACGCACCGGCGGTACTTCTGCAGAAACCACCTGCATGTCCACGCCCAGCTTGCGGCCCATCATGCCGCGCGGATCACGAATGCCGCGGTTGCCATCCAGCCCGTAGGAGATCGGCAGCGCATGCATCACCGCCCGTCCCTCAGTCGCCGTATGGGTAGAACCCGCCGCCAGCACACGCTGAATATCGGCCTCAGTCACACCTTCAGTTCCAAGCGGCACAGTGGCGGAGAAAATCTCGCTCTGCAGACGGCCACAGCTGACAGTCACTAGCAGCGTTTCCACCATCACACCGGCCATACGCTCGGCCTGATCAACTGCGCGGCGGATCGCCTGCTCAGCCTGATCCATGTCCACAACAACGCCGGACTTCATGCCTGCAGACGCCTGATACCCGTATCCCAGCACCTCAATGCCATGCGAACGGCCCGGCATCAGGTCTTCCTCGTCACCAGGCACCAATTTCGCGATAATACAGCACACTTTCGTGGAGCCGACGTCCAGCACAGAAACCACAACAGATCTGCGGCTCGGCAAAGGCCGCATCCGCGGCAGAAAAATCACGTTCTTATTCGAGCTCATGTGTCCCTCCCGGAGTTGGAGGGCGTACCCCGTTGCTCGATGGTGGTTTTGCGGCGAATGGCGGCGTCATCCGAAAGACGCACCACAACGCGATCCTGCAAACGCAGGTCCACCGCGACGATATCGCGGGAGAGCAAACCACCTTGATCATCCAGCTTTTTAAGTTCCGCCAGCGCATCGCCAACATCAAATTCTGGCAGACGCACTGTAATTCCGTTTTCTAAGGCAAGATCCCAGCGTCGTTCGGAGCGCAGCTTTGCAGCGCGCACCCGGGCACGGATACCTGGGAAATTGTCCAGCTCGCTCATGATCTCACCAGCACGCAGCTGCGCACCGTGATTGACCACGCGAAGCAAATTCGCATAACGGCCATCCACCTCATCGGTGATGACCTCGCCTTTTTTGGTGATGACAGACGTAATGTCCCCACGCTGCCAGAGCGCATAAGGCTCTTGCTCTTTGATCATCACACGCAGCGTACCGGGGTAGAACTTCTGGATGGCCGCATTCCGGATCCAGGCAATATCTTCCAGACGCTCTTTCGCGTCAGCCGCATCAAACAACATCAAAGAAGGCCGTTCGTGAAGTTCAAGCGCTTCCAGCACCTGAAACTCGGTAACACGCTGCAAACCTTCCATTTTGATCTCATTCACCGCGAAACCGACGGAGGAGGTAACTGATTCGCTCACATTACGGGCGTGTCCACCCAGCGTAATGCCATAAGCAGCGGACAATGCAAGGAAGCCAAAAGCGCCCGCAGTTGGTGCCCAGGATGGGATAAGTGCAAAAAATCCAGTGACCCCCCAAGCGGGTCTCTGGTGCAAACGCGATACGCCACGACTTCTGAAGCGATAGCTCCAGATGCCTGTGCGTTCCCGCAATGCATCAAATTTTGCCTTTATCTTCCGCAACTTGCGTCCTCCACGATCCAACTCACCAATTCTTGAAAATCATGTCCGGCGTGTGCCGCGATTTCCGGGAGCAGTGATGTTGGCGTCATGCCGGGTTGAGTGTTCACCTCAAGACAAATCAGTTCTCCTAGGCCACCGGGTCCTTCGTTAAAACGGAAGTCGGCGCGTGTAACGCCGCGACACCCCAGAGCCTGATGTGCCTTGAGACTTGATTTTTGTATTTCTTGGTAAACAGATGGTAAAATTTCCGCAGGAAGTATGTGTTGTGAACCGCCTGGGACGTATTTTGCATCATAATCGTAATAAGTGTGACCCAGCGGTACAATTTCTAGTACCCCTAACGCCACATCACCCATCACCGCGCACGTCAATTCGCGGCCTGGGATGTAACGCTCGACCATGAGCAAATCACCATACTGCCAATCTTCGCGTGTCAATTCCTGCGGAGGATGCTCTTGCCCCTCCTTCACAATCAGCACACCGAAGGACGATCCTTCGTTGATTGGTTTGATCACATAAGGCGGCTCCATCACATGACGGCGCGCAGCATCAGCGCGGCTGACCACAATGGCATTGGCAACCGGAACACCGGCAGCCTTCATCACGGCCTTCGCCTTTTCCTTATGCATGGCAAGCGCAGACGACATCACTCCGGAATGGGTGTAGGGAATATCGAGCACTTCCAGAATACCCTGAATAGCCCCGTCCTCGCCAAACGGCCCATGCAGCGCATTGAATGCCACGTCTGGTTTCAGTTCCTGAAGCACAGCAGAAATGTTGCGGTCAACATCTACACGCGTGATCTGATAACCAGCCGCTTCCAGAGCGTCCGCACAGTCTTTGCCTGAAGACAGAGAAACAGGCCGCTCAGCAACCCATCCACCCATCAAAACTGCAACATGCTTGGTCATCACAAAACCCAATCCTGATTTAAACGCCTAAAACAACACGTGAACGGAATTAGCCCGCTTTACCCAAAAACGGCTCAATCGCCGCTCCGTCCACAAACGCCCCAAGACGCTTGATTTCCCATTCCAGACGCGTCCCTGTCTTTGCCAGAGCATCCCGGCGAACGGTCTCGCCAAGCATTTCCAAATCATGAGCGGTAGCGTCTGCAACGTTCAACATAAAGTTGCAGTGTAATTCCGACATTTTTGCGCCACCGATCTGCAGTCCACGACATCCAGCCGCATCAACCACCTTCCAGGCACTGTTGCCGTCAGGATTTTTGAAGGTGGAACCACCGGTTTTCTCGCGAATGGGCTGTGCTTTCTCACGATGAGCAACAACTTCCGCCATTTCCGCGCGGATCTCATCTTCACTCTGCGCAAAACCTTCAAACACCGCACTGGTAAAAATCAGGTCCTTGGAGGCAGCAGAATGGCGATACGCATAGCCCATTTCCACATTGGAAAGAGTGAGGATTTCGCCGGATCGTGTCACCGCGTTAACGTTAACAACGCGGTCCTTTGTCTCTGTCCCGTGAGCTCCTGCATTCATGCGCAAGGCGCCACCAACAGCACCCGGAATACCGGTGTAGAATGCAAATCCACCCGTGCCCGTCTTGGCCGCTTCTTCCGCCAGCTTCTTGTCAGGAACGCACGCCCCTGCCCGCAGCTTATGGCCGCCAAGGTATTCAACCTGACCAAACCCGCGGATTGGCAGACGAATAACAACACCTTCAATGCCACCATCACGCACCAGCAAGTTGGAACCAAGCCCAACCACAGTCACCGGCACATCCTCTGGCAGTGCTTTCATGAACACAGCCAGATCTGCCTCATCAGCAGGCTGGAACATCAACTGCGCAGGACCTCCCACACGGAACCATGTCACAGCTGAAAGCAGCTGGTTCGGGATCAGGCGACCGCGAATGTCTTCGACAGCATCACCAAGAAGCGGCAGGAGATCAGGGTAGCTTACAGTTTGGCTCATACAGTCTCTCCTTTGGGAGAGAGCGCTTCCAGCTCTACAGGCAACTTGTAAGCCCACTGGGTAATGTTCCCTGCACCAAGGCAAATCACCAGATCACCCGGCTCCGCCAGCTCCGCAATCTTACCAGCCAGCTCATCAGGACCGGCAATGCTGTGAACCGAACGGTGACCACCAGCACGCAGACCGGAAATCAGATCAGCCTGACCAGCCCCTTCAATCGGCTGCTCACCAGCTGCAAACACAGGTGTAATCACAACCTTGTCTGCATCATTGAAGCAGGCACAGAAATCTTCAAACAGGCTCTCCAAGCGCGTAAAGCGATGGGGCTGCATCACAGCAACCACCTTCCCTTCAGCTGCCTCACGCGCCGCATGCAAGACGGACTTAATCTCAACTGGATGGTGCGCGTAGTCGTCAAAAAACTCTACGTCATTCCAGGAGCCAGTGTGCGTAAAACGACGCTTCACTCCGCCAAAGCCTGCCAGACCCTTGCGGATGTTCGCATCAGAAATACCGAGAGAATGCGCCAGAGCAATCGCAGCCGTCGCATTGGACACGTTGTGCAGACCCGGCATTGGCAACACCAGGTCTTTCAGCTCAGTTACCTTGTCCCCGCGGCGATCATGAATGATCACGGTGAAGATGGACTTGCCACCCTTGGTGGAGACATCAGTAAAGCGAACATCTGACTGCGGGTTGGTGCCGTAAGTGATGATGCGGCGGTCTTCAATCTGGCCCACAAGGCTTTGCACCTCCGGGTGATCCAGACACATAACCGCAAAACCGTAAAACGGGACGTTCTCAACGAACTGGGCGAACGCAGCACGGACACCATCAAAATCGCCGTAGTGATCAAGATGCTCAGGATCGATGTTGGTCACCACAGCAATATCAGCAGGAAGCTTGACGAATGTCCCGTCGGACTCGTCCGCCTCAACCACCATCCAGTCACCCTCACCCATGCGGGCATTGGTGCCATAAGCGTTGATGATACCACCATTGATAACAGTCGGGTCCATATGGCCAGCATCCAGCAGCGCCGCAACCATAGAGGTCGTCGTCGTCTTGCCGTGCGTGCCGCCAATGGCAATCGCCTGTTTAAAGCGCATCAGCTCAGCCAGCATTTCAGCGCGGCGCACAACAGGCATGTTGTTTTCGCGTGCTGCCTTCAGCTCAACATTGCTGCCTTTGATTGCGGAAGAGATGACGCAAACATCAGCGCCCTCAAGGTTCTCGGCAGCATGACCCACCATGACCTTGATGCCCTTATCACGCAAACGCTGCACGTTTGCATTCTCGGACATGTCAGAGCCCTGAACACGGTAACCAAGATTATGCAACACCTCGGCAATACCGCTCATGCCAATGCCGCCGATACCGACGAAGTGTACTCCCCCAATGTCTACTGGCATTTTCATGAGGCAATCTCTTTCTGTTCAGTTGCCGGTGCAGCACCAACAAGTGTTTCGGTCAGATCCGCAAGGCGCTGTACAGCTTCCGGCGCGCCCTGCGCCTGTGCTGCGTGTGCTGCCTGTGCAAGACGGCCCGGATTATCCATGAGTTCTTTCAGCTCACGGGCCAGTCGTTGCGGATCAAGTTCTTTTTGTGGGATCGGCCATGCGCCACCTGCTTCAGCAAGCACATTCGCATTCATGCCCTGATCGTTATCAAGAGCACCCGGTAAAGGTACTAAAATAGAAGGACGCCCAATCGCTGCCAGCTCGCATACAGTACCAGCACCGGAACGGCTGATAACCAGATGAGCGGCCGCAATGCGCTCAGGCAAATCCGTAAAGAAAGACGCCACCTGCGCGGCAACACCCATCTCGCGATAGGAGCTTTCAAGCCCCTCCAGATCTTCAGGGCGAGCCTGCTGCACAACGACCAGCTGCTCGCGATCTTCCGGCGCCATCAGCTTCAACGCTGCCGGCAAAATCTGAGAGAATACACGCGCTCCCTGCGAGCCACCAAACACCAGCAGATGAAAAGCGCCACCTTTTTCAGGTGCGTTATAAGTCTGACCACACACCGCAATCACATTGTCACGCAGTGGATTGCCGGTCATCGTCGCTTTAGCAGCCAGATCAGCAGGCAGTGTTTTCAGCGGAAAACTGGTTGCAACCGCAGTTGCGCCTTTGGCCAGCATCCGGTTCGCCCGGCCCATCACAGCGTTGGCTTCATGCAAAATGGATGGAACGCTTAAGAGACGGCCAGCAAACATTGGCGGAAAGGTCGGATACCCGCCAAAGCCAACAATCGCAGCAGGTTTAGCAGCGCGGATTGCTTTCATGGCCTGCAACGTACCCAAACCAAGTTTGATCGCCGTCTTGGCAAGAGAAATCGGGTTCTTGCCGCGAATGGTATCGCTTTTGACCAGATGCACGTTATCTGCCGGAAACGCGCTGCCATACTTGTCTGCGCGACTGTCCGTGATCAGCTCAACACCATACCCACGGCGCTTCAGCTCGCAGGCCAGCGCTTGTGCAGGAAACAGGTGGCCACCCGTTCCTCCAGCAGTGAGCATAATCTTTGGCTTCATTTCACTCTCCGACACAGGCAAAACTCTTTTAGGCAGGCTGCACAGGGGCAGCACGGGTAACGGTAATAATCGGGTTCTTGCGCGGTTGCGGACGTTTGCGCGTCAGCGCCAGCACAAAACCCATCGTCAGGGAGATCGCCATCAACGACGACACACCTGATGAGATCAACGGAAGGGTCATTCCCTTCGCAGGCATAAGATTGAGGTTCACCGCCATGTTGATAGTGCTTTGCAGGCCAAACATGACGATAAGACCGGAAGACGCCAGACGGCCAAACGGATCCTGATCCTGCGTCGCCATGTAAAGACCACGCAGCACAACGAATGCAAAAACGGTCACCAGCACCACACAAACGATGATGCCGTATTCTTCAGCAGCCACCGCAAAAATGAAGTCCGTATGGCTATCGGGCAAAATTCGTTTCACCGTACCTTCACCCACACCACGACCTAGCCACCCCCCGGCAATGAAGGAGTCGATCGCTTTATCGATCTGGTAGGTGTCACCGGAAGACGGATCCAGGAAACGCATGATACGCCCGCGAACGTGCGGCAGATACGTAAAGCCCGCAGCAACGCCAAGAATACCCATGATCCCAAGCGGCACAATCGCCAGCCAGGACAACCCGTTCAGGAAGAACAGCGCAAACAGAACAATGGTCAGCAGCATGGTCTGTCCAAAGTCAGGCTGCGCCACGAGCATGGCGGCCACAATGCCAAACAGAAGAATGGAGATCAGCTGCCCCGGAATGTCCTGGGCTTTACGCCCCTCAGACAACAGAAACGCAATGATCACCACCAGCACTGGCTTGATAAACTCTGACGGCTGAATGGAAATACCAAACAAGCTCACCCAGCGCCGCGCACCTTTAATGTCAGACCCGAAAAACAGCGTGCCCAACAGCAGCACCAGCATCACGCAGAACACCACCAGTGCCACCCGGCGTATATAGCGTGGTGAAAGCGCTGAAACGCCCAGCATCACGGCAGCGCTTGGAATAAGGAAAAGCGCCTGCTTCTTCACAAAGTAGAAGCTCTCAAGCCCAAGGCGTTCAGCAACAGGAGGGCTCGCGGCAAGAGACAACACCAAACCAGACACCATCAGCGTGAAGATGCCGATCAGCATGTAACGATCAATCGTCCAGAGCCATTCTGCAAATGCACTGCGATCCGTACGTGATACCATCAGCGTGCTCCCTCACCCTTCAGCATTTTGGCAGCAGCAACTGCCGCGCTCACAAATGCATCCCCGCGAACTTCAAAGCTCTTGAACTGGTCAAACGAGGCGCAGGCCGGAGACAGCAAAACCACCGCTTCACTGCCTTTGTCCCGTGCAGCATCTTGCGCCGCTGCCTCAACAGCCAGCTCCAAAGAGCTAAACTTGTGCGCCTCAACAGCCCTGGCAAGCTCTTGCTCAAACTCTTCCGCCGCTTCCCCAATCAGGTAAGCCTTCACGACTTTCGGGAAGTAGGCTTTAAGCGAAGAAATCCCGCCCGCCTTCGGACGACCACCAGCAATCCAATAAATCCGGTCAAACGCTGCCAACCCGTGAGCAGCAGCTTCTGCATTGGTCGCCTTGCTGTCATTCACAAACAATACCTTGCCTGCTTCAGCAACCAGCATCAAACGATGCGCAAGACCCGGGAAGGTCGCAAGCGCGGCTGCAATCTCATCAAGTTCCAGCCCAAGTGCTGCACAAACCGCAACAGCAGCAGATGCATTCTGCCCGTTATGAGAGCCACGCAAAGTGTTGGAGGAAGACAGGTCAGCCACAACCACCTGCTCTTCATCAAAAACCTCAAAGACCTTACCGTCTTCAGCGTAAACGCCAAACTCGACAGGCCCGAGACAAGAGATCAGCTCAACCGGCTCACCGCTTTCTGCACGGCGCTGCGCAATAGCTGCACTGAATTCATCATCCACGCCAACAACAGCAAGACGCGCTGCTTTAACGATCCGCTCTTTGATGGACGCGTAATTCTCCATGTTCCCATGCCGGTCCAGATGGTCCGGCGACAGGTTCATCATTACCCCGATATCCGGCACAAGACTTGGCGCAAGATCGATCTGATAGGAGGAGACCTCAACCACATAGACGCGATCCTCGGAAAACTCTTCAAGATCCAGAACCGGACGGCCAATATTGCCCCCCATCTGAACATCCATGCCGCATTCTTTAAGCACATGCGAAATCAGAGCAGTCGTGGTGGATTTGCCGTTGGTACCAGTGATGGCAACAAACGGTGCCTCTGGACAAACCGCTTCCCGCTCATTCACGAAAAGCTCCACATCCCCAATCACCGGAATACCAGCTTGTCTCGCCCGCTCCACACTCCAGTGCGGCGTCGGATGCGTCAGCGGAACACCCGGAGCAACAACCAGCGCTGCGTAGCGGGACATATCCGCCTCACGCAGGTCAATGGCAGCAAGCCCGTATTCTTCAGCCGTGGCAACACTGGCCTCATTATCGTCCCACACATCAACGCGAGCCCCACCAGCCTCAAGCGCACGCGCAGTCACAAGCCCGGACCCTCCGAGCCCGAACAATGCGACTTCTTTGCCTGCAAGATGACGGATAGGGATCATGTGCCGAACCTCCTAGCGCAGCTTCAGTGTGGCAAGACCAACAAGGGCCAGCACAACAGCAATGATCCAGAAACGAATAACCACCTGGCTCTCAGTCCAGCCCAGGTGCTCAAAGTGGTGGTGAATTGGCGCCATGCGGAACACACGCTTGCCAGTCAGCTTGAACGACGCCACCTGCACAATCACAGAAACCGCTTCCAGCACAAACAGACCACCGATGATCGCCAGAACAATCTCGTGCTTGGTCGCAACAGCAATCGCCCCCAGCATACCGCCCAGAGCAAGAGAGCCTGTGTCACCCATAAAAATCGCAGCAGGTGGAGCGTTGAACCATAAGAACCCAAGCCCAGCCCCAATCACCGCACCACACACAACAGCAAGCTCACCAGTGCCCGCCACATGGTGGATCTGCAGATAGCTGGAGAACACAGCATTACCAGTCAGGTATGCGACCAGACCAAACGCGGCAGCAGCAATCATCACCGGCACAATTGCAAGACCATCCAGACCATCAGTCAGGTTCACCGCATTGCCCGCGCCAACAACAACAAAGGCAGCGAATGGGATGAAGAACAGACCAAGGTTCAGCGTCAGCTCTTTAAAGAACGGAAAACCGATGCTGGTGGAAAATGGCTCGGCATCCAGAAGCGTCACCGCAAAAGCCGCAAGACCCGCAATCAGGAACTCAAGACCCAAACGCGCTTTACCGCCAAAGCCTTTGTGCGAAGACTTGGTGACTTTCAGATAGTCATCATAAAAACCAATGAGGCCAAAACCGACAGTCACACCCAGAACAATCCAGGTGTAGGGATTGCGAAGGTCAGCCCACAACAGCGTCGCAACAATCATCCCGGAAAGGATCATCAGGCCGCCCATGGTAGGCGTACCCTTTTTTGTCAGCAGATGGCTCGCAGGCCCGTCTTCACGAATTGGCTGTCCATGTCCCTGACGCGAACGCAGCGCATCAATGATGCGTGGGCCAAACAGGAACACAAACAACAAAGCAGTCATAATCGCGCCGCCGGTACGGAACGTAATGTATTTAAAAACATTCAGCGCAGACAGGGAAGGATAAACCTCTGAAAGCTCCGCCAGCAAATATAGCATTTAGTCAACCTCAGGACTTACCGGTTGCAGCCGGTTCAGGAAAACGTTTCTTCAAGGCATCCACAAGTGGACCCATACGGGTTCCAAGGGAGCCCTTTACCATCACGATGTCGTTGGGACGCACTTCCGACAACAGGTCTTTTTCCAGTTTGTCGGAGGTCTCTGAATAGGCGCCTCTGGTCTGTGCAGGCAACAGGTCCCAGAGCACCTTCATGTGAGTACCCACACAATAAACCACGTCGATCTTTGCGCGCTCCAGTTCACGCGCAAGGTCTGCGTGCAACTTGTCGGAATCTGCACCTAATTCGAGCATATCTCCCAATACGGCGATGCGACGGCCATTCTTCGCAACGGGCAGACCAGCCACCAGATTGATCGCAGCGCGCATACTCGCCGGGTTGGCATTATAGCTCTCGTCAACAAGCAACGCCGTGCCACCATTCACATCAAGAACGGTCTGCGCACCACGCCCTTTCGGCGCAGACATTTCTGCAAGGGCCAGACCAGCAAACGCAAGATTGGCCCCCAGCTCCATAACCCCGGTCAGCACGCCCAGTGAGTTGATCACATGGTGTGCACCCGGAGCGCCGATCTTGTAGGAAATCTCCTGCCCGAGAATATTGGCATTCAGACAAGAACAATCAGGGTTTGCAGCCACTTTTTTGGCAATGGACTGAGCACCCGGCTGCATGCCAAAGCTGACAATGTTCCGCACCCCGGCCACAGCTGCCAGATAACGAAGCAAGTCATACTGGCGGTTATCCCGGTTCAGGATCGCCACACCACCCTTTTCGATGCCAGTGAAGATCTCAGCCTTTGCACGGGCGATATCTTCAACAGAGTTAAAGGCTTCCAGATGCACAGGCTCCACAGTGGTCACGATTGCCACATGCGGACGAACCATTTTCACCAGTGGCGTGATCTCACCGCGATGGTTCATACCAATCTCGAAAATGCCAAACTCAGTATCAGCATGCATACGCGCCAATGTCAGCGGTACACCCCAATGGTTGTTGAAGCTCGCCACAGGAGCATGGGTGATACCGGACTTGGACAGGCAAAGACGCAAAGCTTCTTTCGTGCCTGTTTTTCCAACAGAACCAGTAACCGCGATGATCCGCGCTTTCGAGCGCGCGCGCGCAGCCACACCAAGGCGCTCCAACGCTTGAAGCACATCATCAACAGCCACATAGCGGCCACCTTCCGGCAGCTCAGCAAGCTTGTCACGCGCAACAACAGCCACAGCAGCACCAGCCTCAACAGCTGTTCCTGCAAACGCATGACCGTCAAAATTTTCGCCCTTGATCGCGAAGAAGGCTTCACCGGGTTGGATCACCCGGCTATCAATGGAGATTCCGGTTATGTCATCACTCAGATCACCGTAAACATCCCCATCTACTGCCTCCAGAAAATCGTTAAGCAGCCACAGCGGCCCACGGTCTATTTCAGGCAGTTCAATCATTTGCCGCTCATATTCCGACTTAGTGTCCGGGTCCAATAGGTTGATATGGGGGACGATAGTCCACTCAGGCTTGTCTATCGCTGACTTGAGCTTTGGTTTTTCTTCGGTTTTACGCTCAAAAGCAGCAGTCTCAGCCGTCTCAGCAGGTTCCTCAGAAGCAGGTAACCCACCTATTGCTTCTGTGCCGTCCTGCTCATCGGGTTGAGTGGACTGCGATACATCTTCCGTGACCTCCGGAGCAACCTCTTCAAGACCTTCATCCGCAAGAAATGCATCCGCATCCGCGTTTGGCGCCTCTTCCGGTTCAACAGCACTCACTGTCGCGACTTCAGGGTTCTCTTCGGCTTCGGCTTCGGCTTCGGCTTCGATAGCCGCTAGATCACCCAGCAGCTCGTCTTCAAGTGCATCCGGTGTATCTTCCGCAACATTGGGGAAGCCATCCTTGCCAAAATCAGGGTCATGGCTTTCAACATCAGCCAGTTCCGCATCGGCAAGATCATCAGCGCCCAGAACATCTTCTTCCAGCGCCAGCCAGTCTTCTTCCTCTTGATCACGCGCATCATCAGGATTTTCCGGCAGAGTAGCTTCCAGCTCCTCAACGCCAGCCTGCACCGCAGCCAACAGATCATCATCATCCAGCGCTTCTGCAGCTGCCAGCTCATCACCTTCATCAGCCAGCAGGTCCATCTCATCCAGATCAAGAGAGATCTCAGGCAGATCAGTCTCAGCAACAGGAGACCCACCATTTTCAGCAGAAGCTTCTGCAAGCGCTTTCTGGATTTCTTCATGGTCGGAGAAAGGCAGAACTTCCGTTCCAACAATCTGCCCTGTTTCATGCCCCTTACCGGCCACACAAAGCACATCGCCTTCCTGCAGCATCTTCACCGCTTGACGGATGGCAAGTGCACGATCCCGAATCTCAAGCGCGGCAGGACAGGCAGCAACAATCTCCTCACGAATTTTGTCAGGATCTTCCGTGCGCGGATTATCATCAGTCACAATGGAAACATCAGCAAGACGAGCAGAAATCTCGCCCATCAACGGACGTTTACCCGCATCCCGATCACCGCCACACCCCATCACACTGATCAGGCGACCAGCCGCAAATGGGCGCAAGGCTGCAAGCACATTCTCCAGCGCTTCCGGCTTATGAGCATAATCAACAAACACCAGAGCGCCGTTTTCACGTGTACCTACATGCTCAATCCGGCCCGGTGCACCACGCAGCACAGTCAGCGCTTCAAGAACAGTTTGAAGCTCCACACCAGCAGAAATAGCCAGCCCCGCAGCAATCAGGGCATTGCTCACCTGAAAATCACCTGCCAACGGCAAGGCGACAGAGAACACACCCTCAGCCGTTTCCAGCTCAAGAACCTGACTGAAGCCCTCTGGCTGAACGCTAAGCACTTTCAGATCATCGCCAAAAACACCAGTCGTAAACGTCTTGAGGCCGCGCTCTTCCGCAATCGCCAGAACTCGGTCAGCAAATTGCGTTTCCGGATCAACAACAACCACACCATCATCCGGCAAAAGATCGCGGAACAAACGCAATTTTGCCTGAAGGTAGTCTTCCACCGTTGGGTGGTAGTCCATGTGGTCTCGGCCAAGGTTGGTAAAGCCAGCTGCAACAATGTGCACGCCATCAAGACGATGCTGGTCCAACCCGTGACTGGACGCTTCCAAGGCCGCATGGGTGATCCCATCCTCTGCCAGACGTTTAAGGTCTTCATGCAAAGACACAGGGTCAGGTGTGGTCAAGCCACCATAGCTCTGCCCTGTCGATGTGACAGTACCAATGGTTCCAAGACTAGCAGAAACCAGCCCGGCATATTCAAAGATCTGACGCACGAAAACAGCAACAGACGTTTTGCCCGCAGTGCCTGTCACAGCAACCATCTTCTCAGGCTGTTTGCCAGAGAAAGCAGCCGCCATCAAAGCAAGCTCCCGGCGCGCATCTTGTGCAGCGACCAGCGGAACCTGTTTGGCTTGCTTGCGGATATCATCAGAAATTCTGTCCGCATCAATCAAAATGGCAGCAGCACCAGCGTCTACGGCCTGCTCAATAAACTTCGCACCATCAACTTTCGCGCCCTTGAGAGCAGCAAAAACAAAACCGGGCTCCACTGCTCGACTATCAGCAGTAAGCCCCGAAATATTAAGAGTATCAACCCCGTCTGGCCCATCGCCCTCGGCGGAGATTATCTCTTGTTTTGTAAGGTCTTTAAGCAACATAGCGTCGATATGTCCGGCCTATGAGACATGAATGTGGCAAACCAGATTTGGAGAACAGTTGTCTTCATATTTCCCCAATATCTCCGTGTATTGCCTCAATCAATTCTCCTGTTTAGTTCCGGTTCTGATAGGAAACCGGAATTGTTTCTGCGTCATCTGCGAAATCAGGCACCACGCCGAGCATTGGTGCAATTCTGCGGATAACAGATGCAGTGGTTGGCACAGCATTCCACCCTGCAGTAGAATAACGTTGCCCTTCCACGGCTTGTGGCTCATCCAAAACAATCAAAACGAGATACTCAGGATTGGACATCGGGAACGCCGACATAAAGGAGTTCAGATAAACACCTTCAGCATAACGGCCATTCACAACTTTCTGCGCTGTTCCAGTCTTACCGCCAACATCATAACCCGGCACAGCAGCACGCCGCCCGGATCCACGCAGGACATTTTCACGGTTGAGATACCGAAGGATCTCGCTAGTTTGTGGTTTCAGAACCTGTTTAGCAAGCTTGTCAGCTTCTTCCTCACTGCGAGGCAGGAACGTTGGTTCAAGATATTTACCGCCATTGACCAGCGTCGCACCCGCAACAGCCATCTGCAGCGGCGTGATGCCCAAGCCATGACCAAAAGAGATCGTCATTGCAGCAAGGTCATTCCACTTCGGTGGAAGCAGAGGCCGCGCAACGCCCGGTATCTCGGTTTTCATTTTCTGGGTCAGCCCAATCTTTTTCAAAAACGCCTTCTGCTCCTCAATGCCAGCTTTCTGCATGACTTTGATGGTGCCGATATTGGAGGAGTAAATGAAAACTTCAGGCACGGACAAAACACGGCGCTTCCCGTGGAAGTCATCGATCTTCTGACCTGCAACACGGATAGGTTTGGTGGCATCAAAGCCATCTTCCAACTTCACCTTGCCACTATCCAGCGCCATCGCAATGGTAATGCCTTTAAAGATGGAGCCCATCTCAAACACACCGCCAGTCACCCGGTTCATGCGTGCTTTTTCAAGCGCCTGCTGACGGTTGTTCGGGTCAAAATCCGGCAGCGACGTCATGGCGATCACTTCACCGGTGTCCGCTTTCAGCACCACACCCATGGCCGCTTTGGCCTTGTAGTACTCCATGGAACGGCGCAACTCATCACGCACTGCATGCTGAACACGCAGATCAACCGAAAGCTTGACGGGCTCCATGGTCCGATCCTGCGTAAAGCCAAGATCTTGCAGATCCTTCAACCACGCCTGATCGACATACTTCTCCATGCCAGAGAGGCCCTGGTTGTCGACATTCACAGTTCCAAGAATGTGACTGACCGTCTGACCACCCGGATAAAACCGCTTATTGCTCTCACGGAAGCCAACACCCGGCAGACCCAGCGCATGAATGGCCTGTCGCTGCTCAACGGAGATCTCACGCTTGAGCCACGTAAACAGCGCATTGCTCTCAAGGCGCTTCTTGATGACAGGCGTATCGAGCTCCGGCAGAATAGAGATCAGTCCATCAAAGACTTCATCCGTATCCGGGATCTTGCGCGGCTCAGCATAAAGCGCAGCACTCTTGATATCGGTCGCAAGAATTTCACCATTGCGGTCAATAATATCAGGGCGCGCCTGAGTAACAGAACTCTGCGCAGCAAGGAACCCCTCAGCAGGGTCCCTGTCCTGCAACCCAAGCAGGATCAGACGACCAGCGATAGCCCCATACACAAACACAAAGATGGTCATCGCAAAGAAAATGCGCGAGCGTCCCGGACCACGAAGCCGGATCGCACTTGTGCCATGCTTTTGGGTCACATTAGACCGCCGCAAAAAGGAACTGTCAGCTTTCCTGGCCACGAGCCCCTCCCTTACTGCACGGATGTAACGCGACTGGCGTAACCGCTCATCGCATCAGCAGAGACTGGCTCCATCAGAACAGGTCTAACCGGCAACGCCTTCAGTGTCGTGATCTGCTCCGCACGCAGTGGCTCAAGCTTCAAAATATCGTTGTAACGATCAACGATACCCTGCAAACGCCCGGGCTGATTAAGCACACTCCACTGGGCTTTGTAGTAACGGATATCGTCTTTTTCCTTGGCAATCTCAGCAGAAAGCTGACGCACCTGATCGGCAAGGTTCTCGTTAGACATCTTGATGTCGTAAACGAGCGCAGCACCAATAACCACCGCAACAACAAAGAACAGATTTACGAAGCGCAGCATAGCTTAGCCTCCGAGACCGTGAAATGAAGCAAGGCGCGGAACGCCTGCTGCATGAATATCTAACTCCCGCGAAGGCGTATCCAACCGCCGTCCAGCTCTCAAACGAGCAGAACGTGCGCGAGGATTATCAGTAATCTCCTCAACGCTGGCATCCTGATTGCCCTTCACGATAAATTCGAAAGTCGGAGGAGGAATATCCATCTCTGGCATATGACGAGATCCACCACCGCGGGTCTTGCAGCGATCTGCAAGGAACCGCTTCACAATACGATCTTCCAAACTATGGAACGTCACAACAACCAGACGCCCACCCGGACGCAAAATCCGCTCAGCAGCAGCAAGAGCACCAGCCGCCTGATGCAACTCACCATTCACATAGATACGCAGTGCCTGAAAGGTCCGCGTTGCTGGATGAATGCTGGCTTTCTTAGGATTACGCTTCACCACCTTCTCGATAACGCGAGCAAGCTCAAGCGTCGTCTCGAAAGGCTTCTCTTCACGCGCCTGACAAATGGCATGCGAAACACTGGAAGCACGCTTTTCTTCACCAAGCATCCCGATGATGCGCGTCAAGTGCTGGCGCTCCATGGTATTCACCACGTCCGCCGCACTTGGACCATCCTGCTCCATGCGCATATCCAGCGGCCCGTCAAACCGGAACGAAAATCCACGCTCCGCCTGATCCAACTGCATGGAAGACACGCCAAGATCCATCACCACACCGTCAACGGCATCATAACCAAGCGCACGCGCATGGTCTTCAAGATCAACAAACTGACCATGGACCAGCTGCAAGCGCCCATCAGACTCTTGTTCCAAAACACGACCGTCGCGGATCGCATCCGGATCCCGGTCAACGCCAATCACACTGGCTCCAGCCTCAAGAAAAGCCCTGGAGTAACCACCGGCACCGAACGTACCGTCAATAATCACATCACCCGGCGCGGGGGTCATTGCCTCCCGCACCCGTTCCAGAAGGACTGGAATGTGACGCGCTGGTCCGCCAGCGATATCGGATTTGTCTCCGTCGCCGCCCGTCATCATAGTGCCCCTCCGGCTGCTGTCCCCGGCGCACCACCGGAAGACAATACTGCAAGCGCCCGCTTCATGGCCTCGTCGCGGTGCTTGGCGAACCTCACAGGTTCCCAAATCTGAAACTTAAACCCCTGCCCAACAAAGGTGACTTCACCATCAATACCGGTGTGGTTGCGGATCATCTCAGAAAGAACAATCCGGCCATCCCGATCAATCTTCAGGGTTTCACTGGCACCATAAAGCGCCGTGGACAGAGCGTCATACTCCATTGAGAGCGTCGAAAACGCATCAAGTCGTTTTTGGATTTCCGCTGTAAGTCCGTTACCGCCTGCATCAACCGCCTCCTGAAAAGGAGATGGGAAGCAGTAGAGTCCCTCAAAGCCGTCTTTCGCCAACGCCGCACGAAAGGGTGCAGGGATCGATACACGACCCTTTGCATCCACCCGATTGGTGAAGTGCGAAACAAAACCAGCCATTGGTCCCCTCTTTAATGAGCCAGATCTTCTTGATCTGTCAGCGGCACATCAAACAACTCTCCACTCCTTGGAGAGTCAGCGCTCAAATCAGGCAAAAACAACAAGATTACTGAAGTACAAACCGGAATATCCCGGGAGCCTATGGGATACCATGGGATGCCATGGGACGTCAATGAACCCACCAGCCCAAACCGAAAAGAATGCCCCTTAACATCTGGTAGTTATCACCAATTATGGTAAACGAAATATTGATAGGAGCTTACGCAGGGATTTCTGCAAGTTACACGCATCCAAATTGCGATTACAACCAGAAGCACTCACAGTTTTCACAAAGGTCGAAGAAAGAATTTCGCCGATTAGCTCTAGTGATTTTAACCTATCAGCCTTGGCAAAACTCCGTTTTTCCCATGCCGGACCATGAAATTCCATGCCCATTCAGAGGACGGTGGGGCAAATTCCCATACCTACCCACGATTGTCCTGAGTCGATAATTTCTGCCGGAAAGACACGTCACGCACCACGATCACAATTGGTTTTGTTGGTTATTTTGATCGCTCAATCAAAGGAGGCCGGCAGTGCTGCCGACCTCAAACCTCATAAGAAGAAGCAAACTGAGCCGTTATCTGGCGAGACTCAGCCCAACCAGATAATCAGCGCCTTTGCGCAAAGTGGTCTCATCCATGATCTCAAGGATCAGGCGTGGATTGCTCTTCAGTTTTGCCAGTTCTGCAAACAGAGGCTCCCACGGAATAGAACCCTCACCCGGATTCCAGTGGCGGTCAGCATGGCCATCAATGTCCTGAATATGCACATGCTGCAAAGCATCACCAGCTGACTTGATGAAGTAATCAACCGGCGGTGCGCCATAACAGGAGTGCATGTAGTGAGCGTGCCCGGTATCAATCGAAAGCGCCAAAGCTTCACTCTCAAAACTCTTCAGGATCTCCAACCGGTAGGACGGGTCCAGATCTTCGATGTTCTCCAACACGATGACGCAGCCCATATCCTCCGCCTTGGTGACAACGTCCTTCAGGTTCGCATGGATCATTTCCAGCTTCATCTGACGACCATTGTCATATAGGTCGAGGTTGTTGTGATCCCAGATCGTGTAAGGACTGTGCAACACCATCTGGTCTGCAGCCATTTTGGCACACAACTCAATACCTTGATCCAGACGCTTGCGAACAGCCTGCTGAAACAGCGGATCAGCCGCAGAAAGGTCCAGGTTCCAGAATGGACCATGCAGACCGAGGCGTCCCTCATGTCCATCCAGAAGCTTCTTTGCTTCTGCGACCAGGTCATCACACCCATTGTCCAGCAAGTTCCAATTATAGAAATCCTGCAGCTCAAGATCCCGAGGCAGCTCCAGCAACCATTCACGATGTTGGGGGAGATGTTTGACGCACATTGCTGCGCCTAAAACCGGCAAATCACTCATGCGGTTATTCCAAGATAAGGCCTCAAAAGGCACTGCTTTCAGTTATGCCTTTGCTCTTACATGTCTTGCATGTCAAAGGCATTACATCGCCTAAAGCTGCTTACCTTATTCCGGCTCGCTCTCACTGCTTTAAGCGCTCATCCCGCCGCATATATTTTGCGGCAATCAGAGCACCATGACAGTTTCGTTTTGCACGGTCTACGTACTATTCCAGAGCGATCGAGAGCATCAACAAAAAATGCGCATAACACGTCTAAAAACTGACGCTCTCGTAAGCCCGTTACACTCAGTTTTCCATCCGCACAAACGCCGTTGCCGCCTTACGAACCGAGCGCCAGATAAAGACGAGTAAGCCGATAAGCGCCATGCAGGTCAGCGCAGTAGCCACAATCCGAAACGTCCCGGCAAATCCAACCGCAGCAATCAAAGGAATGCTGACAAAAACAGAGAGGAACTGGCCAAGGAAAACAGAGGAAGTCAGAACCCCACCTGCCATACCACGCCGTGAGCTCGGAGCCACCTGAAGGGCGATAGCTGGAAAGTTCGGCATCGCAAGCGCGTACCCGGCACCCATCGCAGCGGTCCCCAGGAACACGCTCCAGGTTTGCTGAAGGGTCAGCAACATCAGCCCTATCGCCATAAATCCGTAGGCCAGCGTAAATGCCCCACTGTAACCAACACGCGCTTTAATCCGCCCGTAAAGCAGAGCTGCCGTGCCACCAGTCAACATCAATGCACCCAGCGCAGCACCTGTCATAGTCGCACTGTCATAACCATGAGCATCCAGAAAGAACGGCAGCTGTGTCGGCATGAGGAAGAAAATCATATTAGTCAGCATTTGCAGTAAAGCCAATGCCGTCAGCAACCAGACCCAGGCAGGAGATCCGTCGTCTTCTGCACTTGCAGCCTTCTTTGCAGCTGCAGAGTGCTTCACCGGTTCGCTGAGATAACGCCACAAAAACGGCACCATGAGCAACGCAAGCCCATAAATTGCAAACGGCAACCGCGGAGAAGTAACAGCCAGCAAGCCAGCCATTGAGATAAAGAGAAAACCGCCAAAGTTGCGGGCCGACGTCTGTAGCCCCATCAGCGAGCTGCGCTGGTTGCCGACAAAGTAGTCACCGATCAAAGCTGTTTGCGCCGTCATCACCATGGCAACAGCAATGCCAAGACCCAACCGACTCATCAATATACTCGTCAGGTCCGGCAGGATCATGCCGGCACTTCCCATCACAGCAAACAGCAGGACACCTGTAAGCAACAGTGCCCGCCGACCATAGCGATCTGCAATCACTCCAGCCAGCGGGGCACAGATAACAACAGTCAACGAAGGCGTTGAGACCAGAAGCCGGGACAACCAAAGAACATTTGGATCATCCCGGAACATCTCCTCCAATCCAGCAAGAGCAGGACTGATCGTCGCGTTCGCCATGACTGTTAAAGTAGCCGCCATTAAAAGAGCAATCGCTCTGGGGTCTTTCCAGACCTGTTGTTCGGGCTCCACGTGCACTTGTTTCATTTGCTTATCCTCTTGCAAAATTACCCTGTTGAGATCAGGATACGACTTCAAGTCAACTTGAGGTCAAGTATGAAACTGCTAGATATTGGAGAGATCACCGAACGCTCAGGCGTGAAGCCCTCCACACTGCGATATTATGAGGAAGTCGGGCTCATTCAATCCATAACGCGGCACGGTCTCCGACGTCAGTACGAGCCGCAAATCCTAACGAAACTCTCTCTGATCACACTCGCCAAGGCTGGTGGATTTTCACTGACAGAGATTGCAGGCATGTTTTCTGAAAAGGGTCAGCTCCAGATCCCGCGAGAGCAGATCCGTGAACGTGCCGATCTGATTGATGAGCAAATCAAGGAACTCACAGCCCTGCGCGATGTCCTGCACCACGTGGCCGACTGCCCTGCCCCGAGCCATATGGAGTGCCCTTCCTTCCAACGCATGCTCAAGGCATCGGACAGGCGGAAACCAGCAAAGAAAAAACCGCCGACCAAATAGCCGACGGTTCCATGTTCTCATGAAGCGGTTTTTAGGGGCCTCTTACTTCGCAGCGCGCTCAACAAGCTTAAGGCACACCTGCATCGCACATGCCATGTCCTGCACGCTGATCCATTCCAGCGGCCCATGGATTTCCTGCATGCCGGTGAAGATGTTCGGGCAGGATGTCCCCTTCGCGGTCAGCACAGAACCATCGGTTCCGCCACGGATCGGCTTGGCAGATACACTCAAGCCCATGTCCTCATAAGCTGCCTTAGCAAGCTCAACTGGGGTCATATCATCACGCAGCCAATGGTGCATGTTGCGATACTGTTCTTTGACCTCACAAGAGATGGAAGCACGCGGCTCAGTAGCCTGAACTGCAGCACATACCTGCTCCAGCAGATCAGCTTTCGCTTCCAGACCTTCCAGCTCAAAATCACGCAGCACAAAATGCAGTTCCGCTTCAGCTGCATTCCCCACCATGTCGGCAATAAAGATAAAGCCATCACGACCATCAGTGGTCTCAGGTGTCATCGTCGCATGCGGTAGCATGGTGATGATCTTGCCTGCCAGATGCAACGCATTGACCAGCTTATCCTTCGCATAACCAGGATGAACAGAAACACCAGTGATCTTTACCGTCGCACCATCAGCGCAGAAATTCTCATAGTTCAGCTCGCCCACTTTGCCGCCATCCAGCGTGTAAGCAAAATCCGCACCCAGAGCGCCAGGCAACTTGTCATGCACACCGCGCCCGATTTCTTCATCCGGCGTAAACGCAATACGAAGCTTGCCATGAGGAAACTGAGGGTTGCTCAGCAAATGACGTGCAAGGCACATGATGATCGCAACACCGGCCTTGTCATCCGCACCCAGCAACGTACTTCCACTGGCGGTGATAATGTCATCACCGATTTTCTCACCAAGATAACGGGAGTTTTCAGGAGACAGGGACAACTCAGAGGCATCCGGGAAGGAAATTGCAGAACCATCATAAGCACGGTGAACGCGTGGCTTCACACCCTCAGCATGGTAGGCCGGGGCGGTATCCACGTGCGCCAGCAGGCCAATCACAGGCGCATCAGTCTCGACAGTCGCAGGAATAGTGGCAAGAACAACGCCGTATTCAGTCAGCTCAACGTCACTGGCACCAATCTCCATCAGCTCAGCACGCAGCACCTTTTGTACATCAAGCTGGATCTGAGAGCTTGGGGACTCCGGGCACGTCTCATCGCTCTGGCTATCAATAGCCGCATAGCGAACGAGGCGCTCTTCCAGTTCCTGATCAAATTCTGTTCTCATAGAAGATCTCCTTGCAGTTACCTTCTATCTGCGCGAAGCCCCATCAACTTTCAAGTTGGAACACTGCCATAGGAGCAAAAGCAAACCGCTTTTACCGCACCTCACTCGCAATTTTCCCTGCAAACCCAAAAAGAACAAAGCCCGACAACACACGGAACCGGCGATACCGCGCCTGAGTGATAAAGCGCGCCCGTAACAACGAGGCCAACGCAGAATACCCGCTTAAAGATAGGACAGAGATCCCACAAAACGTTGCAACAAGAATACTGGCCTGTGGCAGCAGGGCCAACTCAGAGCTCATAACTTGTGGGAACAGAGCAACAAAAAACAGGATCGCTTTTGGGTTGGTCACCGCCAGCAAAAATGCTTCCCAAAACAGTGTCAATCCAGATACAGAAACGCTGACATCCCCTGATAAATCAATCTCCTCACGCTTGAAGACAAACTTAAGCCCAAGCCAGACCAGATACCCAACACCCATCCATCGGAACACACTCCACAAAATCTCAGAGGTGAGCACAAAACTCACCACACCACCCGCGCAAAATGCACCCGCAATCGCAAGCCCAAGTGTATTGCCAAGAATAGTCGGCAGAACCCGCCCCATCCCCAACTGCGCAGCCCGTCGCACGGTATTAAGGATCGCTGGCCCGGGCGTCACAATATTCGCCGCAGAAATCAGCACAAAAGAAACCCAAACCCAGAAATCCATTTTGTATTCCACTGTATACATAAATCAGATTTTGGATAATTGATTGCGTTGGTGCAGTCAAGCTTACAAGACAATACCGGTGTTTTTCTTGGACAGAGGCTTCCTTGCCAGCAAGCAACCTACTTTATTGACCGCGCAACACGAAAACCCAGGTCCTCAACACGAAAGGTTGGGTGACTGCGCCGTCTGTTGGTGACAAGGCAACCCCGTTCATCATCTGCCCAACCACCACCTTTGAACACGCGGTACGCTCCATAAACAGCTGGATCATAAAGATCCCAACACCACTCCCAAACATTGCCCAGCATATCGTAGAGCCCAAACTCATTCGGCTCTTTGCACCCTACTGCCTGCGGAGTTCCAGCTGAGTTTTCGGCAAACCACCCGATATCTTCAAGCGCACCATAGCGCGGTCCTTGAGAACCAGCACGACACGCATACTCCCACTCAGCATCTGTCAGCAGACGATACCCATCGCTTATGGCGCACCGATCAACCAGCCCGTCCCCATGCTCAAGGTAGTAAGGCTTCAGGCCATACCGCTCAGAAAGGCCATTACAAAACCTGACCGCATCAAACCAGCTGACAGAGTCAACGGGCAAATCATCACCAGTAAACTGAGAGGGCCGCTCATCCAGAACAGACGCATACAGCGCCTGTGTAACCAGATATTTCAAAGTATCAAACGACTGAACCTGAGCTGTCCATCGCTCCCTTTTACGATCATCTTTCTGAAGAAGGACACCGGCAGGGATCGTCACCATTTCCGGTATCAAAGTGGAACTCGACTCCCCCAACAGCATTCCAGCATCTCCAACAAACCAATAAGCCCCAACGCGCCGAGTGTGGCACACCAACGAATAGAAGCAAACTTTACGCGCTCCCAACAAGCTTCAGAAAACTATTTTGGCTAAAGAATTGAAAGATCATCCCGCTCACAATGATCGGAACATAACCAGACCCATGACGAAGCCTCTTGTTGTGATCACAGGTGCCAGCTCAGGCATCGGCGCAGCCCTTGCAAAAACCTTCAGCAAAGACGGGCACCCTCTGTTGCTCTTGGCAAGACGCACGGAACCCGTGATGGCGATGGACCTTCCCAACACGATCTGCAGCAAAGTCGACGTCACGAACCGCGAGCACATGATCAAGGCCATCCGCCATGCCGAGCAAGCTTTAGGTCCGGCAGATGCCATCATCAACAACGCAGGCTGCATGTTCCTGAGCGAGCTAAAAGATCAAAATCCAGAAGATTGGGAGACAATGATCGACGTGAACCTGCGTGGTGTCTTCAACGGCATCCACGCAGTGCTGCCAGCAATGTACCAACGCGGCTCTGGCACCATCATCAACATAGGGTCCATGACTGCTAAGAAGCCCTTCCCAATGCGTGCGGCTTATGGCGCCACCAAAGTCGCTGTCCACGGTCTCAGCGAAGCATTACGGCAAGAGGTGGCAGGCCACAACGTCCGTGTCATCACAATCGCACCAGGTTTGGTTGAAACACCCCTCCCTTCTAGCACACGCGATGCAAAAATCCGCGAAGACTACGAAGAACAGAAACGGCAAATCGGTGGTGCACTTGACCCACAAAACGTGGCCGACGCCACCCTATTTGCCTACAACCAGCCCCAAACCGTAAACATTCGCGAACTGGTCATCACAGCAACGAGGCAATCTGGCTGATCATACGACAGCACCGCTAACGGCCTACAATCCGCTCCAAATTTGCCGCGCCTTCAAAAGCGCAGCACACCGAAAGGCTCGGAGATGGATCGAAGGACTGCTCGGCAGCTTCTTCACCTTTGCAGGCTACAAGCTGCTGACAAGCGATGTATAAAGAAAAATACCAGTCGGCCTGTAAGCCGGGTTTTGTAAGGCACAAGGTGTTACCCTTGTACGCGACGGCAATTCATCTGGGATGCCCATTACTGAACACCTCTAGCGACCCACCCGGGCGGTCAGGTCTGGAAACATGACTGGAAGTAAACTTCCGCGCCGCCCCTATTCGGTCTTGCTCCCGGTGGGGTTTACCATGCCGTTTTTGTTGCCAAAAACGCGGTGGGCTCTTACCCCACCCTTTCACCCTTACCAATGCATGCACTGGCGGTTTGCTTTCTGCGGCACTTTCCCTAAGGTCACCCTCGCCGGACGTTATCCGGCACCGTGTCTCCATGGAGCCCGGACTTTCCTCCACTGCGGCCTTTCGGCACTTGCAGCAGCAACCGTCCGGCCGACTGGTGCACCTGAACTACGGAGCCTAAGGAAAAAGGTCAAGTAAAGAATTACGCTTGCACACGATCTCCGCTCAGTTCCATTGCTTGCTCAAGAGCTTGAACAAAGCCACTCCGCAACTTCTCATTCGCCTCAGCAAACCCAACAACAAGCCCCTTCTGCGGTGCACCAAGATAAAATACGGAAAGCGGATTAACCCCAAAACCTCTCTGGTTCATCAAATCCGCAACAGCCACATCATCGCAGGTCTCCGGTAGATAGAGACAAGTCTGTAGGCCTCCGGTTGGCATGGAAACACCAACCTGATTGCCAAAACGCTCCCCGATCAACTGGCACAGCGCAACACCGTTTTCATGGTAAGCACTGCGGATCTTGTTCAGATGCGCCCGAAAGTGCCCGCTCTCGATGAAATCAGCAAAGGCCATCTGTACATGCACATTAGCCAGTGCACCCGATGCCCGCTGCGCCAATTCCAATCCCACCACATGCTCTTTAGGAACAACCGCATAAGCAAGCCGAATACCCGGCATGAGCGACTTTGCAGAGGTACCGATATAGATCACAGAGTGACGATCACTCAGCCCCTGAAGCGCTGCAATCGGCCGCCCTTCAAACAAGAACTCACTGTCGTAATCATCTTCTAAAATCACCGCACCTTTGTCATGAGCCTGTTTAAGCAACATAAGCCGCTCACTCATCTCCATGCGCCGGCCAGTTGGATATTGGTGCGAAGGCGTCACATAGATCAAAGAGGCACGTGAAACCTGATCAATCTCAGTTAAAGCCTGCACCTTCAACCCAGCAGCAAAAAAGGCTGATCGCGCGCCCAGATATCCCGGCTCCTCAAGCAGTGCCACGTCCCCTTCCTCAGAAAAACACTGGGACATGAGCGAGAGCGCTGATTGTGTGGTCGGAAAGGCGAGAACCTGCTCAGGAGAGCAGACCACGCCGCGCTCCTGTGCCAGATACTGTGCCAGTACCCGCTGCAACTCAGGCAAACCAGAAGTATGCTCGTATCCCAGCGCATTGCCATTGAGTAGCCGCGCTGCGCGCCGCAAACTCCGAGCCCACTGTTCTTTGGGAAACAACTCCCGTGAAGGTTCACCCGGCTGCATGGAAACACCCCTTCCCGACGGGCTCGTGTAACGGTGATTACAAGAAAATCGCTTGCCACGCGATGAAAGCGGAGGTGTCGTTTCACGAACAGGACCTGCAACAACAGCCCCTTCAACCTCAGGCAAGGCCACCACTTCAGGCCGTGCACCGGACCGCACGTCCACCAGCCCTTCGGAGCGCAGCAAATCATAGGCCGTGTTCACTGTGTTGCGAGAAACGGAAAGGCTGGTCGCCAACTGACGTGAGCTGGGCAACCGCTCTCCTTCAGGAACACGCCGCTTCAGAATTGCATCCCGGTACTGCTGATAAATCTGGCTCGACAGCGGAGTGCTGACCTCACGATTGATCATCACAACATACTCAAACAACTGGCACCCCACAATTAGATTAAGCGGATCTATATGAGGAACCAGTTTTGCAGAGAATACTGATCAGCACAATACTTCTTCGCCCCGCAGCGGGGGTAACGTGCACAAATGAAACAGAAAACCCGGCAAGCAGTCAGAGCACAAACTCAAACCACTTGCCGGGCCAACTGGTCCCATATTGCCGACTTCGCTCAAAACCGGGGACCAGAAACGGTTAAGACAATGACAGCAGAAATGACACTTGAAGCAGCGCCAAGCACCAACACTCGTGAAACCAAGCCACCTAAATTTGCTCGTGTCAGAACAAGTCTGCGCGCGGATTATGATTGGAACACAATCCTCCCAATTCTGGAGAGCTCCCTCGTCGTCCATGTCGGCTTCATGGACGAAGATCGCCCAATGGTCATTCCCATGGCTTTTGCAGTTATGGACCGCACTATCTACATTCACGGCGCGAAAGCAGCGCGGATCGTGAAGAAAATGAGCAAAGACTCCCAAGTCTGTCTCACATTCACACTCATTGACGGCATTGTTGCTGCGCGGTCAGCTTTCCACCATTCCGTCAACTACCGAACCGCCGTCATTCACGGCACGGCCCGCCTTGTCACCGACCATCAGGAAGCATGGGACTCCCTCAAGGCAATCACCGAACACCTTCTGCCTGGCAGATGGGATGAGGTCCGCCCGATGACGGAGAAGGAACAGATCTCAACTGGGGTCATTGCAATCGAGATCGAACACGCCTCAGCAAAAATCCGTCAGGGCGCTCCGGTCGACGATGCGGAGGATTACACGCTACCCTATTGGGCTGGCGTTGTTCCGGTCACAACGTCACTCGGTCAACCGATTGATGATGGGAAACTACTGGATGGCGTGAAGGTGCCCGCTTCGCCAACAAATGCAGCTCGAAAGTTCGCCTAATTTTCGGGGAATTCGCCTAAAATTTTAAGAGTTAGGGTGGTTGACTTTGCCCGGTCAACCACCCCGATATGTCCTTGCAGACAGACTGACCGTCGGTCAGACATTCGTAAAATTCTAAGAAACTTTGAATGGGAACTTACAGTCCCCCGCCCGAATATGCAAGATGCATTTAGCTGCGTGCCATAATATCCTTAACGCGCTTGCAGTACTTGGCACTAATCCGGTTCATACGCTTGGCATAGTGGCCAGCGTTGTATCGCAAAATGGTTCCGCACAGATCTCCGCCAGCGCGCTTATAAGCACCAGCCAGATATCGCATGCCCCATTCGATGTTGTTCTCTGGTTTATAAAGAGCTTTGGTCGAACCACGATAACCCATACCACGTGCGGTCGATGGCTTAATCTGCATGAGACCAACTTCACCGGCACGGCCACGCGCTCTTGCGTTGAAGTTACTTTCCACTTCAACAACAGCCTTCGCAATGTGGTGCGGAACGCCGTGCTTCTTGGCTTTCTGTTCGATCAGCTTGACGTAGCTACCCTTTTTAGTAGCCGCTGCAGCTTCATCAGAGAAGACATTGGTATTCACAACACCGCCGAGCATAACACTTGCAGCAAGAACGGGGATTACTACGTTATTTTTTATTTTTGTAAGGTTCATCTTCATTTCCTGGCAATCATGTTTTGAGCAGGAGTGTTTATCTTCAGAAGATGAGACGAAAATCAGACAGGTCTGATCACGAAAAGTTACAATTTTAATGTTTAAAAACTGGCATAAACCTTAGTTTATGGCACAAAAAGGGCTGATGCAGGGCACATCAGCCTTACTTAAGGAAACTTTTCAGCAAAACAGAGACGTTCCCCTACGTAATCAAATCGTATTCCTATTACGTAGTAGACCCTATTTTACTGATATTTCAATGGCATCTATCACAATCAGAAGGATTTTAGCTTTTTCAGCAGGCTATGCAGTGTCGCAATGGTCTGCGCATCAGCAATTCCATCAACTTTTGCAGGACGGAAGTGGCGCTGAAACGCCTCAACAGCATATTTGGTCTTCTCATCAAACACACCACTGACCAATACATCATATCCATAGAGCCCCAGAAGCGACTGCAGAGCTTCAATCGGCTGCCCTTCATCACCTTCCTGAAAGAAGCTCGAAGCCTCAAGCTCTACCGGCTCAATATAATGTCCAACACCAGCCTCAGCCAATCGCGCCCATGGAAAATGACGGCCCGGATCCTGTTTACGGGACGGAGCAACATCAGAATGTCCAAGCACCCGCTCTGGTGAAATACTATTGCGTTCACAGATATCCTTGGCGAGAGCAATCACAGCTTCAATCTGCACATCAGGATAGCCTTGCGTACCCTCTTCCTGATCTCCCAGATTAGAAATCTCGATTCCAATGCTGCGGGAGTTAAGGTCATCCTCACCTTTCCAGCTGGAAACACCGGCATGCCAGGCCCGGCGACTTTCCGGCACCATCTGCGTAACCATGCCCAGTTCATCAACCAGATAGTGGCAGGAAACTTCTGAGCGCGGATCGCACAGCCAGGACACAGCCTTCTCAGCACTTTCCATCGCCGTGTAATGCAAGATCAGCATATCAACGGCAGGAACGCGGCGCTCGTTGTGATTGGGAGATGGACGAAGACGCGCAGGCACTGCGCATTCAGTTTTAACGCTCATATTCCTCGTTCCGCGCAGATCTGCTCATACGCTTTATTCAATGCGACCAGTTTATCGCTGGCGATCTTGACGAACTCCTCAGGGACACCTCGACCAATCAACCGATCAGGATGTGTCTCCCGGACTTGCTTGCGATAGCAGGAGCGCACGTCTTCATCACTCGCCGCCATATCAATACCGAGAACCAGATAGGGATCTCCATCCCCTCTTATATGACGGGCTTTAATCTGCGAAAAGCCAACGGCATCAATTCCAAAGATTTCGGCAATCCGGCTGAGATAGGCGACTTCTCTCTCATGAATAACGCCATCTGCCTTGGCTATATAAAAGAGGCCATCCAGCACATCCGTACGCGTCGTCTCATCTTCAGCAAACAACACAGAGAGTTTGGAAGCGTAGGTCTCAAAGCCCGCTACGTCCTGCTGAGCCAGTTGGAAGAGGCGCGAAACGTTGCGCTCCTCACCCGCTGGCATCTCAAACAGATCGTAAAATGCGATCACTTCGTCATGGGTCACAACACCATCGGCTTTTGCCATTTTCGCAGACAAGGCAATCATAGCGACCGTAAAGGCAACATTCCGGCGCGCTTCACCAACTGACTGAACAAGCTGCTGCAGCCGGTCAACCAACTGGGCACCACCGGTTTGCAGTGCACCTACAATCTTGTCAAAGCTGCCCCAAAAATTCATTGGCATCCTGCTCTCTGTTCAATCTGCCTGACAATTTCGCCGGAAAAGACAGCAAAATAATTAGTCACCGCAAATCAGGTTTATACCTAACAAATTATTTATCAATCTGAATAGTTTGTTTCCCTTGGGTTTTATTTGCCCACTGCTATCTATAAGTGCCCATTGCATGATTTCAGTTCAAGCCTCAGTCAAGCTTGACCTCAAAATATCTCCCCGCGAAACATATGGGTAATGTTTTACAGATATATTCGCTATTAATTAAGTACACATACAGGCGACAGCGCCAACTAACTTCTCAGTTGCCTGTTGCCAGCGCACATTATTTCGTGCGTTTCGGGATGGGGATTTCAAGTGGAAACGATACCTCCACATCGTAAATTACTTTACGCCGGCATAGTGTTTGCTGTGATTGGTGCCATTGCCACAAGCTTTTATGCCATTGATCAAGCGACTTTATATTATTTATTCAAGAGTGAAGCTCAAAAAGAATTCCATACTGCGAACAACATCATCAATTCACACCACCCTTTCGAGGCCCCTTCCAATGAAGACACGGGACAAAAGGATTCCTCTTCCCCGTTAAACTTCGGCCTGCGCGGGTCCAGCTCTGCCCCAACCACAGAAATCATCTCTTCAAGCTGGAAACTGCCTGCAACCAAAGCCACCGCAGTCAAGCAGGCACTGGTAGAACAGTTTGAAGAGTTCGAACTGCTGGTCGTCAACGCTCCCGGTCGTCCATTGGCTGTCCATCCGCGGAACATGACCAATGACCGCGTAAACGAAATTCTGTCTGATCCCTCTGCTTATGATGCCTGGCACTCTGCGCTCAGTTCTGGGCAATTGGTGATTTACTCCAACTTCAACTGGCTTGAATGGCGGATACCAAAATTTGGCGTCGTCATTCCTTATGTAAATGACGAAAACAAAGCGCGTGGCGGCTTTATCTTCACCACCAAACCAACGCTCAACACCGTCGTGTTTATGGACGCAATCGCCTTTGGGTCGGCCTTTGCATTCCTGCTGGTGCTCGTCGTGGCAATTGCCTCTATTATGTTCGCCTGGAAAGGTCTGCATGATCGCTGGAAAACCTCCAAAACGATCCGCTTCCTCGCGCACAACGATCCACTGACTCACTTGCCAAACCGCGCCGTTTTCTCTGACGAGTTAAACAAGGCACTCCGCAAAGCATCTATTACAGCTTCCAATGTTTACGTCATTGCCATCGACGTTGATAAGTTCAAGGAAGTGAACGACAACCACGGCCATGCGGCTGGCGATACATTCCTCCAAATCATCTCGGATCGTTTACGGCTCGTCTTCACCGATCACCTCGTCTCGCGTCTTTCTGGCGATGAGTTCGCCGTGATGATCGAGGGGGAATACACCAGCCACGACATCACCGTGCTCGCCCAGCGCGCCATGGCAACCACCAATTCCAGCTGCGTCATCGACAGCAAAGAAATCAAGATCTCCTTATCTATGGGCATCGCTCAGGCAACCGATGCTGCATGGCGGTCTTCCCGCCTTCTCCATTGCGCTG